>JANQSZ010000018.1 GCA_028279045.1 Candidatus Nanoarchaeia archaeon
ACAACAATAGAAGATCCTGAAACAGGAACAATCTACACCGTCGGTGAAGATTCCTGTGGTACAGGTCCAGCAACAATCACTGTCTACGAAACTCTCGAAGACGCATCAGAACGTACAATCATCGAAAACTATTTCGACTATCCACTAAAAGATGAGGCAAAATACGATATTGAATATCAGTAAGAGGTAAAAAATGGCAATCACTGAAGGAGTAACCGTACCGGTAATTGTTGGCGCTGCAGTTATTGATTCAATTAACCCGTGTGCATTCGGCGTACTCATATTCATCCTTGGCTACTTAATGAAAGTATCCAAAAACAAAGCTAAAGTACTCGCAGATGGTTTTGGTTACGTTATTGGTGTATACGTAACCTACCTCTTACTTGGTATTTTAATTTTCCAAGGTATTAGTCACGTACTCAGACTAATCCAAGAGCTCTCTGTTACTCTGCCGATATTAGGGCCGACACCAGTAGCTCCATTCCTCTATCAAATATTTGGTGTAATCATTATATTCTTCGGACTCCTCGAGTTCAAGGAATTCATTGCACCAAATTCCGGCGGTCCTAAGCTGGCTATCATGCCTACTTTCGCTGAAAAAGTAAAAGGCTGGACAAAAGTTCTTGGTGCAGCTGCAAACAAGAACTTCTTATTCGGTCTTGGTTTTTCAGTGGTAATGGGTTTCCTCGTTGCTTTGGTAGAACTTCCTTGCACAGGTGCACCATACATTGCAGTTATTGCACTCTTAACGCAAGCTGGTTTCACCCTCGGTCAATCGATACCGTTGATGTTGGCATACAACTTCATTTTCATTTTCCCGCTATTGCTCATTATCTTTATCGTGTTTAAAGGTATGGGCGTTAAGCACTTACAAAGTTGGAAGAACGAACACAAGTCCGCAATGCGCGTTGCTGCTGGAATGCTACTGATCGCACTTGGTTTGTTTATTTTCTTCTTTGATGTGTTCTTCGGAGGGTAAAAGGAGGTAACTACGATGTTTGGAATGAAGAAAGAAAAAAAGAGCAGTGCCCCAAAAAAGAACAGCAAGGCTCGCACCAAGAAAGTGTGTGAATTTTGTTAAGGCCAAGGGGAATATTCCCCTCTCTTTTAACAATCTTTAAATAAACAAAAATACCGTGATACGCCATGAGGAAAGAGGTGATACTCATGGCGCTTATCGCGCTTTCTGCATGTACAACAACCAGTTATGTAACTATTCTCAACCAATACGTTCCCGGCGTAGAAGTAGAGCTGGCAATAACTTCTGATGAACGCGCTCAAGGACTGATGAACAGAACCGAGCTAGATTGGAACAAAGGCATGGTGTTCTTTTTTGAAGATGAAGATCTGCGTCATTTCTGGATGAAGAACACATTGATCCCGCTCGACATCATTTTCATCAACGCAGACCGAGAAATAGTAACGATCCGTCAAGCAACTCCGTGCGAAGAAGATCCTTGTCCACTCTATTCATCCACAGAGCCTGCAATGTATGTTCTTGAAGTCAATCAGGGCTGGGCAGAAGCAAATCATGTTGCTGTCGGCCAAAAAGTAGAACTCCCACGTCCTTAAGCAAACAATTATTATACGGGATGTGGTTTACTTTTTTGTATGGTAAATGCTGAGCAACGAACGCTGTACGGTGTCCGAGAAATTGTTCCCATGACGGGACGATTGACAGAGGTTCACCACGATAGTGGATTTCTTGAAATGACTGTTGAACTCGGAGCGTACAACGGAATGTTATGCTACACACCTGATCAAGCAAGCGTATTTCATGAAGCATTCAGCGTTCCTCTTCCTGCCAAGGACTATGTCGGCCCAATCCACGTTCCTGCCGTAACACTTGTTGCTGATGTTGTTGAACCGCGAGAGCATGAAGGGTGGGTAGACATTGTATCAATAGACTGTCTTACCCTTGAATCCTAAAACATAATCTTTTTATGTAAGCAAGTCTTTGTAAAGAGTATGATTGATCGAAGTCTCTTAATCGCAGCCGGTATTATCGTTCTAGTAACAATTGCACTACGCATTTTTACGTCTCTTTCCTTGAAAGAGCGCAAGATTGAAACTGAAATTCAACAAATTCTTGAGTCTGAGGAGTTTAAAGTACGCGGAAGGTTCAGTTAATGGTAAATCCGTACGAAACAGCGAAGAATCAGCTAGCCGATGCAGCAAAGGAACTCAAAATCGCTGAGCATTTGCTGAGCGAACTCTCAAATCCCACTGTACATCAACGCGATCTCGTCATAGACCTTGATGACGGCAGAAAGGAGAAGTTTGTTGCATACCGTTCTCAACACAACAATGCCCGCGGCCCATTCAAAGGCGGCGTTCGTTTTCATCCTGGAGTCTCGGAAGATGAAGTCCGTGCACTATCGATGTGGATGACCTGGAAGTCTGCCATCGTCAACATTCCGTTCGGCGGCGGCAAGGGCGGCGTTGTTGTTGATCCCAAAAAATTATCAAAAGATGAGCTCCAACGATTAGCAAAAGCGTACGGTTCTGCATTTGTTGACGTTCTTGGGCCGAGAACAGACATTCCTGCTCCTGACGTCTACACAAATTCTCAAACAATGGCGTGGATGCTTGACGGCTACGAGCGTGCTGCAGGTCACCAAGCGCCTGGTGCATTTACCGGCAAACCAATCGCACTAGGCGGTTCAGAAGGAAGAGACACCGCCACTGGATTGGGTGGTTTCTTCATCACAGAAGAAATTGCAAAAGCAAACAACATGAAACCTTCGGAGACAACCGTTGCTGTCCAAGGTATGGGAAATGTAGGCTACACAATTGCAGATTACTTGTTCAAAGCAGGCTACAAAGTTGTTGCCTTGTCTGATTCCAAAGGCGGCATCTATAACGACGGCGGTATTAATCCTGAATTGTCCAGAATGTGTAAGATAGAGAAAGGAATGATTTCTGATTGTTATCATATCGGATCTGTGCAAGATGATAAAGAAAGCACGCAAATCTCGAACGAAGATTTGCTCAAGCTTGACGTTGACATTCTCATTCCTGCAGCACTAGAAAGTGTTCTCTCAAAAAAGAATGCAGATAACATCAAAGCAAAAGTTGTTGTTGAGATGGCGAACGGTCCAACTACGCCGAACGCAGATGACATTTTGCACGAGCGCGGTATTCAAGTTGTTCCTGACGTACTTGCGAATGCTGGCGGCGTCGCAGTTTCCTACTTCGAGTGGGTACAAAACAGCTACGGTTATTATTGGACCCGCGACTTAGTAAATCAACGTCTTGAAGAATTAATGCGTAATTCTTTCAAAAAAGTATACGCTGTCTGTATCGGTCAAGAATGTAGCATGCGTCGTTCTGCGTATCTCTATGCATTAAAGAAAGTTGCTGATGCAATAGAATTAAGAGGAAAAGAAAAATAAAAAATGCAGCTTAGTTAGCTGCAAGTTCTGCTTCAATAACTTGTTGGAATGCACTGAATGGTTGTGCACCACTCAAAAGCTGTCCGTTAACCAAGAAACCTGGTGTTCCACGAATTCCTGCGCCTTGTCCTGCTGAAAGTTCAGCTCGGATGTCGCTTCCGTATTTGTTGGAATCGTAACATTCATCAAAGTCTCCTTGATCAAGTCCAAGTTCTCCTGCCCACGTCTTGTAGTTTGCTTCGTTCAAGGATCTCTGATTCTCAAACAAAATGTCGTGGTAGTCCCAGAAGTGTTCGTCTCCTTGTTCCAAAGCACACTTAGCTGCAAGAGCTGCTGGTGTAGCTTGTGGGTGGATACTATCCAACGGGAAGTCCAAGTAGTAGAACTTTACCTTTCCAGTGTCGATGTACTCAGTCTCAAGTTGTGTAAGAGTCTGTGAGTGGAATCGACTACAGAATGGACATTGAAAGTCACTCCATTCGACAATCGTAACCGGTGCGTCTGCATCTCCCTTGAACGGTTTACCGTCAAGATCAACTTCTGCGCGCGGCGTAGGTGCCGGTGGGTTGTTGTTGCCTGCAGTAGGTGCAGGGGTTGGAGCAGCTG
>JANQSZ010000014.1 GCA_028279045.1 Candidatus Nanoarchaeia archaeon
TTCAAGAGCAAGCGTTCTGCAGCAGACACACTTGCAGAAGAAATCATGAACGCTGCTGCAAAGAGCAACAACTCCTTTGCAATCGGTCGCAAATTAGAAATCGAACGACAAGCAGATTCTAGTCGTTAAAGTGCGCGCCAAGCCTGGATGACATCACTTCTGAAATGGTTCTTGATAGTTCTATATTGGTCTTTCCGACCTGTGTAATCTGTCGCATTTTCCCATGTCGCTCTGGCTAATCCGACCGTAATAAGGAAAAGCAGCCCTCCAATTGAAACAAACCCTGCTCTTTCGTTTGGATCTGGAGTAGTTGCTGCTGCTGTCCCATAGAGAAGAGTGAAACCACCCATTACTGCCGTGGCAGCAGATAATCCTGCTGTTTTTAGTGAGTTTTTTGTGTCTCTTTCTGCATTGCTGGCATAAATGGGTGCAATGTCAAGCAAACGAGGGAGGTTTGGAATTACTTGATCCTCAACTTCTTTTCGATCGGCTGGCGTCGCAAAGCGATATCTCTCAGTCATGTAATTTCTGCAATAGTCTTCAAGGTTTTTTTCAGCTACTTGCCTTCCAATATCCGAAACTTGCACTCCTTCTTCTCTAGGTATTACATACACAGAATTCGCTATGACGTTTTCAACCCAGCCTAGCGACTTTGTGAGATCAGCTACAACTTCTCCAAGAGTAGGCTCTACGAGATATCCCGTTCGCAACATAACAGTAGCGAATCAAATCCGCTATATAAACGCAACGTCTTCTTCCCATTTGATGCCGTAGATAAACACTCTATTCCAAAGCAGCCCCTTCTTCCGAACTACCTTAACAGAAAATCCATTATCTCTAAACTTCTGCTCGATCGCTTTGTCATTACCCAGCCAGTCAACGTCCGGCAAGATATGAAAGAAATTTGTGTATTCAATAAAGCAAATCTTTCCTCCTTCTGGAAGTACTTGCCACAGTTGTTTCAGTATAACATCGAGCTCAGTCAAGTATCCAAGCATACTTACGGATACAACCGCGTCCGCATAGTCAATAGAAGGATGCACCCGCGACATATGTTTCTCGTCATGAATTAAACGAGGTCGTCCAAAGATTCTTCCTTCTGTTCGCCAGATTGCATTTTCAATGCGCTTCTGCGTAATTTTCAAATGATTTTTCGAAAAGTGTGTAGAAATGAGTTTCCCTCGCGGACCAACAGCTTTCAACAATGGTACAGACAACGTGCCAACACCAGATCCAAACTCCAATAATGTTTTCCCATTAACATCTTCAAAGAACGGAAGAATGTCTTTCTTGATGTTTGCAGGATACACAAGATACTCGAAGAACATCGTAACATGTGCAAGGAAATCTGTCGTCGTTGTGATTGCTTTCGGATCGTAGTAGAACTCAACCAGCAAATACAATGGAAATCCAATGCCGACAATGGAAAAACTCAGCATCAGCGTGTTAAACGCGCCCGGGACGGTATACAGCCATCCAATAACGCTCGCCGCAAAGAACAATGCAATCAACACTGGACCGATTTTTCCAAACCACAACTTAAACGGCCGGTCTGTTTCCTTTTGTTTAAATCGCAGCACAGGAACTGCCAGAATAAG
>JANQSZ010000020.1 GCA_028279045.1 Candidatus Nanoarchaeia archaeon
TATTTCCTTTGATGAAGCTGCTGAACTTGCTTACTTTGGAGCAAAGATACTGCATCCGAAAACGCTTATTCCTGCAGTGAAAGCGAATATTCCTGTTCATATTTTGAACACGTACAATCCCGACGGAAAAGGTACAACGGTTACACCGCACGTACGGAACGCGAACGCAGTAACTGCGATTGCATCTAAGTCAAACATGTCGATCATCAATATTCACTCGGAACGAATGTTGTTTGCGTACGGATTTTTGAACAAAGTATTCAGTTTGTTTAATGCGCATCAAGTTCCAGTTGATATGATTTCAACATCAGAAGTAAATATTTCGTTAACTGTGATGGGACACCACAATATTAGCGGTGTTGTACGCGCTTTACGTGAATTTGTTGAAGTCAAAGTGGAAGAAAATAAAGCGTCAGTCTGTGTTGTCGGTTCTGGAATCAAGCAGACACCAAAGATTGCAGGAACTATATTCCAACGCATGGCTGATGAGAACATCAATGTAGAAATGATTACACAAGGTGCTTCGGAAATCAATGTAGGATTTGTCATCGATGAATCCGATGTTGAACGGGCTGTACAAAGCTTGCACCATTGTTTTTTCAGCGAGGGAGGGGAAAATGAATCTGGAAGGATGCTTCACGGCGATGATAACTCCATTCAATCCTGATGGGTCAGTTGACTTGGAAGGATTGAAGAGGAATGTGCAACACCAACTAGAAGGTGGAGTAGCAGGATTAATACCTCTTGGAACAACAGGAGAATCACCAACAATAACTGAAGAAGAACGGATTGCTATTGTTAAGACGGTTGTTGCGGAAGTAAACGGGAGAGTTCCTGTTATTGTGGGCACGGGAAGCAATTCGACAGCGAAGACAATTAAAGCGACGCAACAAGCAAAAGAACTTGGAGCAGATGGTGCGCTTGTCGTATCGCCCTATTACAATAAGCCAAGTCAAGAAGGGCTATATCATCATTTTGAATCTATTGCAGAAGGAGTTGACCTTCCAATCATTGTGTATAACATTAAAGGGAGAACAGGCGTAAATATTGAAACGCCAACAATGAAGCGAATTGCAGAATTCAAGAATGTTGTCGCTGTTAAAGAAGCGAGCGGCGATATTAATCAGATGCAGGACGTTATCCGAGAAACAGATCTTGTTGTTTTAAGTGGGGATGACGGAATGACATTTCCTCTCATGGGTCTTGGCGGGAAAGGAGTTATTTCAGTTGTGAGTAACTTGCTCCCGGACAAAGTGAGTGAACTTTGTCAACTTATGCTCGATGGAAACAATGAAGCTGCCGAACGATTACATAATGAATTAGCTCCACTGTTTGAGGTTGCGTTTGTGGAAACAAATCCAGTGCCGATCAAAAAGGCAATGGAACTCAAAGGACTTGCTGCAGGGCCAGTTCGGCAACCGTTGTGGGAAATGGTTCCTGAAAGTGAAGAAAAACTTGTTACCGTACTGAAGGAGATGAACATCGTATGAAAATTGCACTTATTGGTTATGGAAAGATGGGGCGAGAGATTGAACTTGCTGCGCATGTACGCAATCATGAAATCGTTGCGAAGATAGATTCACATGCTGACGATGCAACGCACCAGGACATTAATGAAGAATCACTAAACAACGCAGACGTTGTTATTGACTTTACGCACCCAGATAGTGCGATTGCGAACATCAATGCTGTTGCGGCTGCTGGAAAAGATCTTGTTGTTGGAACAACAGGGTGGTATGATCAAGAAGACGCTGTTCGGAAAACTGTAGAAGAAAGTGGAATCGGGTTTTTGTACTCGAGCAACTTTTCTATAGGAGTCAATGCATTCTTCAAAATTGTTGGATACGCAGCTGCGTTATTTGACAAACTAGAAGATTACGATGTATTTGGGTATGAAATGCATCACAAGCAGAAGGCGGACAGTCCGTCGGGGACTGCAGTTACACTTGGCGGAATACTCTTGGATAACATCGAACGGAAGAAAACGTTGCAGACAGAGAAACTGGATCGTGCACCGACACCAGAGGAATTGCATTTTGGTAGTGTGCGCGCTGGTAACATTCCAGGAACACATGTTATTGGATTTGAAAGCGGAGCAGACATTGTTGAATTGAAGCATACTGCACGAAACCGATCAGGATTTGCAATGGGAGCTGTTATTGCAGCGGAATGGATCCATGGAAAGAAAGGATTTCACACATTTACTGATTTTATGGAGTCATTGAATGATTAAAGTCGGAATTTTGGGTGCTACCGGCGCTGTCGGGCAGCAATTTGTACACTTACTTGAAAACCATCCTTGGTTTGAAGTAGCGTGGCTCGGAGCAAGCGAGCAAAGTGCTGGGAAAACGTATGGCGATGTCATGAAAGAACGCTGGGTTGTTACCGATAGTGTTCCTGAATATGTACGAGATATGGAAGTGCATCGATGTGGTGAAGAAATACCTGTAGATGTACTCTTTAGTGCGCTACCGAGTTCGATTGCCGGACCGATGGAAACCATGTACGCTGAACAAGGAAAGAAAGTGTTCAGTAATGCAAGTAGTCATCGCATGGACCACAAGGTTCCGATGGGAATTGCAGAAGTTAGTTACGATCATTTTGACATGGTAAAAAATCAAGGTACGCCTGGGTTTATAATTACGAAACCGAATTGCAGCACAACACACATGGTATTGGCGTTGAAGCCATTGCATGAAGCGTTTGGGATCGAGAAGGTTAGTGTTGTTACGATGCAAGCGCTTTCCGGAGCAGGCATTGTAGGAGAAATTCCTGAAAAATACCAAGATAATGTTGTTCCCTACATTGGCGGGGAAGAAGAAAAAATGGTAGAAGAAACGCGTAAGCTGCTTGGAAATGTTGAAAATGGAGAATTTGTGAATGCAGATATTGATGTCAGTGCCAGTTGTAATAGAGTAGCGGTTACCGATGGGCATCTAGAAGCAGTATCTGTTAGTTTTCGGAACAAACCGAGTGTGGAAGATGTCAAGAAAGTGCTGCAGGAGTTCAATCCTTTAGAAGAGGATTTGCCGTCGAAGCCAAAGCACCCTATAGTGGTGATGGAAGAGGAGAATCGGCCGCAAACCAAATTGGACCGGATGGTTGAGCACGGCATGGCATCTGTTGTTGGAAGAATCCGGGAAGACAATGTTTTTGACATAAAGTTTATAGTCTTAGGCCATAACACAATACGTGGGGCTGCAGGCGGATCAATATTAAGTGCAGAG
This sequence comes from Candidatus Nanoarchaeia archaeon, assembly GCA_028279045.1. Classification (GTDB taxonomy): domain Archaea; phylum Nanobdellota; class Nanobdellia; order Woesearchaeales; family UBA10216; genus JANQSZ01. The sequence goes on from JANQSZ010000020.1 coordinate 3,228, forward strand.
CTCATGAAAACGAAAGGGTTGTTGTGATGGAAAACAGTAAAAGATTACAGAAAATACCACCATACTTGTTTGCGGAAATTTCTCGAAAGATCAATGCTGCTAAGGAACGTGGCGTGGATGTCATTAGTTTGGGAATAGGAGATCCTGACTTGCCGACACCAGAGCCAATTGTGAAAAGAATGCAGGAAGCAGTTACCGATGCGGCAAATCATCAGTATCCTGCCTATGAAGGGAGCAAGGAATTTCGGCAGGCAGTTGCAGACTGGTATCAAAGGAGACATAACGTTAGTTTGAATCCCGATACACAAGTGCTTACACTTATTGGAGCGAAAGAAGCGAGCTTGCACCTCTGCTTGGGGTTTGTTAATCCTGGCGATTATACCTTATGCCCTGATCCGACCTATACACCATACCGAACTGGTACATGGTTTGCAGGCGGAGAAGTGCACAATATGCCACTTCTTGAGAAGAATGGGTTTTTACCTGACTTGAATGCTATCCCGCAGGATGTGCGTGAGAAGTCAAAGATTATTTTTGTTAACTATCCTAACAATCCAACAGGCGCTGTGGCAAATGAAGAATTCTACAAAGGATTGATTGATTTTGCGCGAGATAATAATTTGATTGTTGCTTCCGACAACCCGTACTCAGAAATTGGGTATGATGGGTACAAGCCACTGAGCTTTTTAGAAGTGCCGGGAGCAATGGATGTTGGAGTTGAGTTTAATTCATTGTCTAAATATTACAACATGACCGGCTGGCGGTTGGGAATGGCTGTTGGTAACGAAGACGTTATCGCGGGAATGGCAACAGTAAAGAGTAATATAGACTCTGGACAGTTTACTGCTGTGCAGCAAGCAGGGATTACTGCGCTGAACATGCCAGACAGTTATTATGATGACGTGACGCGCGTTTATCAACAGCGACGAGATGTCATGATTGAAGCGTTACGAGCTATTGGATTGGTACCGCACGTTCCAAAATCAGCACTGTACGTATGGTGTCGGGTTCCAGAAGGACATACAAGCGCGAGTTTTGCAGAACTTGTACTTGAGAAAGCAGGAGTTGTTGTTGGGCCTGGGGCTGGCTATGGAGATGCGGGCGAAGGATTCTTTAGAATATCATTGACAGTTCCTGATGAACGGCTGCGGGAAGCAGCGAAGCGCATTGAGGAAAGTTTGAAATGATTGAAGTTGTTGACGGACACTTGAAAATTGGGGAGCGACGAGCAGACATGCTCACGCAAGAGTTTGGTAGTCCGCTCTACGTGTATGATGCGGAAACAATACGATTGCGGTACAATACGCTCAAGAAAGCAATTTCTTATGACAAACTAGATATTCATTTTGCGTGCAAAGCGAACACTAACTTGCACATCATGCGCTTACTTCGGGAAGAAGGATGCGGAATCGATGCTGTATCTGAAGGAGAAGTTCGTGCTGCATTGAAAGCTGGATTCACACCAGAGCAAATCATGTTTACTGGGAATAATGTGACAGATGCAGAAATGAAATTTGTTAAAGAGCAAGGCGTGTTGATTAACGCAGATTCATTGTCGCAGCTTGAACGGTACGGAATGCAATATCCTGGCAGTGAAGTTTCTGTTCGGATTAATCCGGACGTTGGTGCAGGGCATCACGACCACTGCATTACCGGCGGACCGGAAAGCAAATTCGGAATTTATTACGATCAAGTTGATGAGATAAAGAAGATTGCAAAAGCGTATGATTTGAAGATTGTAGGCGTTCACGAGCATATTGGAACAGGAATACTCGAGACAGAGAGTTTTTTGTTAGCAATGGATGTGTTGCTGAAGACTGCGAAGGAGTTTCCTGATTTAAAATTTGTTGACTTTGGCGGAGGAATAGGAATCCCTTACCGACCAGAGGAACATGGAATCTTGTTAGAGAAGTTCGGGAAAGCTGTTGCAGATAAGTTTAGAGAATTTTGTGCAGAATACGGACGGGAATTGCGCATGCTTATTGAACCAGGAAGATACTTGGTTGGAGAAGCAGGAGTGTTGCTTGCTACGGTGAATACTGTAAAAAGAACAGATGCACATACGTTTGTTGGTGTTGATACTGGATTTAATCATTTAGTACGGCCGACGATGTATGGATCGTATCATGACATTATTAATGCAACTATTGCTGAAGGCCCAACAGAAAGTGTTGTGATCGCGGGGAACATTTGTGAGTCCGGCGATGTATTTACCATGGGGGATAATCATAAAATTGAGGAACGGGAGATTCCTGCACTGGATGAGGGATCTATTATTGCTATCATGAACACGGGTGCATACGGATATAGCATGGCGATGTTCTACAATACGCGTCCGCGCCCAGCAGAAATACTTGTAAACAAAGGAAAAGCACGCGTAATCCGGAAGGCGGATACGTACGAGCAGATTATTGGTGAATTATGAACTTTGTAAAGATGCATGGACTGGGGAATGACTTCATTGTTATTGATGAACGCGAGGAAGCGTTTGAAGGGGATAGAAGCAAATTTGCAGAAGAATATTGCAATCGCAATTTTGGAATCGGCGCAGACGGTGTACTGTGGATTCAGGACAGTGAGAAAGCAGATGTTAAAGTTGTTATGAGGAATTCTGACGGTAGTAGCATGGAAATGTGCGGAAACGGTATTCGTTGTATTGCAAGGTTTTTGATTGATGCTGGACATGACGGTGTTGTTAAGGCAGAGACAGATGCAGGAATTATAGAAATTGAACAAGTTGGGGATCTGTATCGAGTGAACATGGGAATGGCAGACGAGCTAGGAGCCGGCGTGGTGAAAGGTTATGATGTTGTTAACATATCGATGGGGAATCCGCACGCGGTTATTTTCGAAGATGTTGTCGATTGGAAAGAGGCAGGAAAAGAAATCGAGCATGATAGCGCGTATCCTGATCGAACCAATGTTGAGTTTGTTACGGTTAAAGGAAAAGATAGAATTAAAGTGAATGTTTGGGAACGAGGCGCTGGTGCAACGCTTGCGTGCGGTACTGGTGCGTGTGCAGCTTTGGTTGCAGCGTCGAGCGCTGGGAAAACAGATCGGATAGCATATGTCGAACTTGCCGGGGGAGTTTTGGAAGTAGAATGGAAAATAAACGGGCAAGTCATGATGACCGGCCCGGCTGAAGAAGTGTTTAAGGGAGTTATCCCATAGCTTGCAAAATCGTATTCTGCGCTTTTTCTGCAGCTTGATTAAGCTCTTCCACAATTGGACCAGTCATTTTGTCAACAACAGTTCGTAGTGGACGTTGTCCATCAGGCATGTCAACAAGTTTCTTGACCGCGTCAGCAATAAGCTGTGGATCTGGTGCTTGATCGCCTTGCAACATTTCACCCATGCTTTCAAACATTTTCTGCGGTGCACTTGCTAGTTCACCATATGACTCTGCACGTGCAGGATCAGAAGGTTGAACTATCTTGTTGAAGATTTCCGTACCATACGCGCCAGGCTCAATGAGTACTGATTGAATACCTAGTGGAGCCAGCTCTAAGTTGTAGCTTATTGTCATCGCTTCGAGTGCGTACTTTGATGGTACGTACGGGCCGATGAATGGGAACACTAAACGCCCAACAACACTTGAGATGTTGATGAATAATCCTGCTTTGTTCTTTCGCATATCTGGAAGAACAGCGCGATAAACACGATGTGGTCCGAGTACATTCACGTTGAATACTCTGTGGTAATCCTCTGTGGTGAATGTTTCCATGAGACCGCCGGCAACAACACCTGCGTTGTTCACAACGATGTCAATATTCCCTGCGGTATCAAGAATCGAATTGATTGCTGTTTCGACAGAAGAATCGCTTGTCACGTCGAGTTCGACGACATGGATCTTATGTCCTTCTGCTTCTGCCCAATCAGAAAGTTGTTTTGCAGCTTCAGCATTCTTGCCGTTGACTTCACGCATAGTTGCAAAAACATTGTGACCATCTTTTGCAAGAGTTCTGACCATTAAGTTCCCGAATCCACTATTTGTTCCTGTAATAACAATATTTTTCATTTTTCCCACCTTTAGTTTACGTATCCTTTCATTAACAATCTGCCGAGCATGCTTAATCGAATCTTGGTTCTGCCTTTGTCATCAGTCGTCTCGACAAGGCCAAGTTCCTTCAATCCTTCGCTCTTTAGATTACCGTTAATATGATAAGAAATCAACGGCAAGCTCATGTTTGTACGCTTGCTTAACTCTTCCAGGGATGCGCAACAATCTCGTGCATCCTGAATTGTTTTGAGAATCTGCATCTTCTTTGGAGTTAGTGTGTTGTAATAGGAAAATTTGAGGATTGGTAGAAGCATAACTTCGCCACCACCAACTGAAAACGCTTTGATGCCATTAACGTAGGCTGCGCTTGTGGCTGCGCACTGCGAGTCGCGGTCACCGGATGATACGTTGATAATGAGATCCTTGTCCTTTTCGATCGCTTTGACTTCTGAGATAGCACGGAACATGCCTTCCCACTGATCGCCTTCGATTTTCTTCTGCTGGACTTTGATTTGGAACTTTTCAAGGTCCTTCTTGAGCTTGTTGGAATTCTCCTGGTGATCTTTAGGAGTTAGAAGAATGACTCGCTCAGTAGGAAACTCTCTGATCCCTACGAAAAGGGCATCTGGGTTGTCCCCGACTACAGCTACAATAACATTGCTCATATATGATTTGGATGAAGGTAGCCTTTAAATAACTTATGTTTTATAATTTAAACTTGAATTTTATTTATTAAATGCAGGGTATAGAGTATGGCGTAACGCTTATTAAGCCGGAACTGCCACAAGAGTGTACTCGGAGGTGAGTTTCATGGGAGGAGACGGAGATGGCTGTGCCTGCGGCGGTAACTCAGACTGCTAATGTATGAGCACACGATAAGTCCGGTAGCATTGTCCTTGGGGCCTATCCACATTCGGTGGTATGGCATCATATTTGTTACCGGCATCATTCTTTCTTATCATTTTGTCAAGTATTTAGCTAGGAAAAGGAATATTGATTATGGAAAGGATTGGCTTTCTAACGTGCTGTTTGTAGTTGTGCTGGGCAGTGTTGTCGGCGCTCGACTGGGAAGCGTGATCTCTGATGCTGGATACTATGCTGCGAATCCGTTGCAAATTATTGCAGTGTGGCAGGGCGGACTGGCATTCCATGGCGGCGTGATTGGTGCAGTGGTTGCAGGGCTTTGGTATGCGCGCAAGAAAAAGATCGATTTTTTGCGGGTTGCGGACTTGGTCGCGATACCAGTTGCGCTTGCACTTGGATTAGGAAGGGTTGCGAATTTTATCAACGGCGAGTTTTACGGCGTGCCTACTGATTTGCCGTGGGGAGTTATTTTTCCTGTGGATGAATTAGCGCGGCATCCGGTGCAATTGTATGAAGCGCTGTATCACTTCGTGATGTTTGGAGTGCTGTGGAAGTTGAAGGATTTTAAGTTAGCTAAAGGAAGCTTGTTGTGGAGTTTTTTTGTTATGTATGGATTGTTTCGATTCTTCTTTGAATTCTTGAAAGATCCGGCAAGCGTGTCGTTTCCTGCATACGGATTTGGGCTAAGTTGGGGACAGTTCTGGAGTATACCGCTCGTTATTGTCGGTGCGTACATGCTTTACCGAGGACGTAAAAGTAAAGATTTATAAGTGCGTGGGAGTGTCCCGTTTCTATGGCAAAAAAGAAGTACACAAAGTGGATTGTGCTTGCAGTTATTGTTGTGCTTGGTTATTTAGCGTATGTTGCTTACCAGCCGCCAGACGCAGGCGACTATGATTATCCGCTTATTGATACTCCAAAGCCAGTATTTGGAAATGAAAATTCCGAAGTTGTTATTCTAGAGTATGGCGATATTCAATGTCCTGCATGTAGAGCAGCGCATCCAGTCATCAATCAGATTAAAACTGAGTTTGAAGATCGCATACAATTTCAATTCATTCATACTCCTTTGAGAAGTATTCACCCGCGAGCACAAAAAGCGGCAGAAGCAGCTGAATGTGCAAACGACCAAGGACAGTTCTTTGAGTACATTGACATCGCGTATGAAAATCAGCACAACCTTGGAGATAGCGCACTGATTAGCTACGCAGGAGAGCTTGGGCTGGACACTGTTTCATTTGAAAACTGCTTGAAGTCTGGAGCGAAGTTTAGTGTAGTGAACCAGGATTACAATCGAGCACTACAGAATGGGGTGCAATCGACGCCTACATTTGTAGTAAATGGCGAAGTAGTGAGCAATTGGCAATACCAGAACTTCCGCCAAGTCATTCTTGAAGCTCTCGAAGCTTAAAAGAACATTTAAATATGAAAACAAACCATTATAATATTGCAGCGAAGTAGCCATAAAGAGGTGAATCATACATGGCAAACAAATCAGTCAAGATCTATAGTACGCCAACGTGCCCCTGGTGCAAGCGTACGAAAGAATATTTGAAGCAACATAATGTGAGTTTTACTGATATTAATGTCGCTTCTGACCAGAAGGCAGCTCAGGAAATGGTCGAAAAATCAGGCCAAATGGGTGTGCCAGTCATTGATATCGAAGGAAAGATTATCGTGGGCTTTGACAAAGACGCGATAGCAAAAGAACTTAGTATTGCTGAATAACATTGGTATTTATCCCACTCTTTTTCGCTGCCGCAGTTGGATTAGCTGATTACTATAGTAATAGTATTCGAGTTCAGTGTGGTAGTTATTTCAATATTTTCTCTTCAGCAGCTGGTGGAGTAACGGTTGCGTATCTTTTCGTGCAGCTCTTACCGGAGTTTGTCGAAGGAGTGTTGCAGCTTAACAAATTGTTGTTCTTGAGCGTTCTTGCAGGATTTTCGATGGTGCATGTTATTGAGAAGTATATTTACCAGCATTCTGCAATACGCATGCTGAAAAAAGAACTTGCTGTTGAGGACTCTTCGATACAGTTTGTGTACAGCTTCATTATTGGATTGTTACTCGTCGAATTCTGGAAAGAAAGTAGTTTGCAACTTGTACTGCTGTTCGTTCCAGTTCTTTTACACAGTGCGATGAGCGGACTTCCGCTTGATACATCAGACAGCAAAAAGATACAGATCTTTCCTGCGATTGCGCCGCTGCTCGGTGGGTTTTATGCGTGGTTAGCCGGCGGTGTGCCAGACCAAGTGAAATTTACTTTGATCGGAATCATTACTGGAGCATTGATTTTTTCAGTAACACGACACCACTTGCCATTTGGGAAAAGAGGATCGCCAGAATGGTTCATTATTGGAGTGTTGGCATATAGTGCGATCATCGTTGCGAGCTGGGTGTATTTAGGGCTAGTTATCTAGTTCAACATAACTTTTATAACAGAAAGCGTAAACTTTAGGGTGGGTGATCATTATGAAAGTGTATATAGTCTTGATTCTTGTATTTCTTGCTGCGTGTACAGCAACACAAGTGGAAGTAGATACTGATCCGCAACCTGGCGGTACCGATAGTGAGCCAGAAAAGCCACAAGAGGAAGTGACTGCAGAACCGGTGGAGGAAGCAGATCTGAGCTGGCAAGAACAACAAGTTGTTGATGTTCTCACCGGAGAAAGTTATTCTATTGCTGATTTTGCAGGAACGCCTGTGCTGATCGAGAGTTTTGCGGTATGGTGTCCTACGTGTACTAGACAGCAGAGAGAAACAAAAGAGCTGCACGAAGATGTTGGGGACGATATCATTTCAGTTGCGTGGAATACAGATGCTAACGAAGATGCTGCGCGCGTTAAATCACATGCAGAATCGAATGGATTTGATTGGAGATACTCAGTAGCACCGGCAGAATTAACACAGACGCTGATCGATGAGTTTGGCATCGGTATTATTACCGCGCCGAGCGTGCCAATGATTCTTGTTTGCCCTGATCAAACGTACAGGAAACTGCCAAACGGCGTTAAGTCACCAGAAGACTTGAAACAAGAGGTAGCAGCGTGCGCTTAGTATGGTTTCGATAGCTGACTTCGGAACAGCGTTTGTTTTTGGATTATTGACTCCGTTAGGAGCAGCCTGTGTGCTGCCGTTGTATCCGACGTTCTTAGTTTTTTTATCTAAGCAGCTGAGTGGAGAAGCCAGCAGAAAAGTCATGGCGCTGCTCGGCTTGATTGTAACGCTAGGCGTTGTGCTGTTCATGCTCATTGTTGGGCTTGTTTTCACGACGGTGTTTCAGATTTCTTTGAATAGCGTCATAGAAGTTGTTTCGCCGATAGCGTTTGGTATCTTGCTTATTGTTGGAATTGGACTGGTGTTGAATTTTGACGTGAGTAAATACATACCAAAAGCGCATACGCCCCAGACAAAGAATCCGATCGTGACAGCGTTCTTGTTCGGATTTGGGTTTGGTGCGATTGTCATTCCTTGTAATCCTGCGTTTATCGCTCCATTGTTGGCACGGGCTGCAGTTGCGAGCGCAGGCGGATTTGTGTCGACGTTGTTGATTTTCTTATCCTTTGGATTGGGAATTGGGTTTCCACTGATTGTTTTTTCAGTTATTTCTGCAACAAAGAGTTCGGTGATTATTGGATTCTTTACAACGCACCAGCGCAAGATTAACCTTGTGATTGGAACGGTCATGATTTTAGTATCGTTGTACTACTTGTTTTGCGTATTTGCAATCTTTGGAAATAATGCGGTAACCGATGCGATCTGTATGCCGCTTAGTGCGCTGTTTTCGGTGGTTACTGGATGAACTATGCCAAACTGGTGCGGTCGGTGCCTGATGACTGGCTGCGTATAGCGCTGCTGGGTAAGATGATCGCTGTATTCGGGCTGGGAGCTGTGTTTTCTCGGCAACTCATCAGTGCGGGTTTTGGCCCGTTCGGGCTGGGATATATGCTGATCGCAATAGCAGTTGTAGTTTTAGTAAGTACCTTAAACACTAATTTTTTAAGTTGGAAACGAAACAAGAAAGTATCGGTATGGCACTACTACGGTGTCTATACAGGGCTGTCATTGCTTGTGTTGTTCTTTGGAATGCAATCGCCGCACGTACCTTATAAAGAAGGGGTTGTGGTTATTGGGCTTGTGATGATGTTGCCTGCATACTATTACATGTTGAAAAATGGCTGACTCGAAGATGATTATCGCGGGCGTTGTTCTTGTTGGGATAGCACTTGCACTCATTGGAATCACGTTGCTGGATACGAATGATTATGCAGAACAAGTACAAGACGACCTTGATAGTGCGGAAACAGTAGATGATGTAGCGGGTGAGGAAATTATCGTGACAGACTTTGTAGCGTTAAAGGATCGCGAAGTTCAAACCACAAGCGGTGGGCTGAAGTATATTGTTGACCCTCGAGAAATACGTGGAGGAGGACCGCCAAAAGACGGCATTCCTTCTATTGACAATCCAAAATACGTTTCTGTGCAGGACGCTGATGAATGGATACAAGATAACGAACTCGGGTTGGCGATCATTCACAACGGTGTAAAGCGGTTTTATCCGTTGCAAATCATGGTGTGGCACGAAATAGTTAATGACGAGATTGATGGAGATCCAATCTTGATTACCTACTGTCCGTTGTGCGGGAGTGGAATTGCGTACATTCCTGAAGTTGACGGTGAGATTGTAGAGTTTGGGACATCTGGTAAGCTTTGGAATTCTAATTTAGTGATGTATGATCGTAAAACTGATTCCTACTGGAGTCAGATCGACGGTATTTCTATTGTTGGTGAGCGGACTGGTGATCAATTAGAAGCGATTAGTATTGATACGGTTGTATGGCGAGATTGGAAAGCAGCGCATGAAGACAGCGAAGTGCTAAGTCAAGATACAGGCTATACGAGAGCGTATGGACGTGATCCGTATGGTAACTATTATGAAGATAGTTTTTTGATCTTTCCTGTAGACAATCAAGACAACCGGATACATGCGAAGACGGTAATTTTTGGTATTAATGTTGATGGCGCGTTCAAAGCGTATCAGGAAGACGATATCATTGCTGCAGGAAGCTTTGAAGATGAAGTGAATGGAAGGACTATTGTTGTGAATCGCGATAGTGCGGGTATTGTGACGTTCATCGACAAGCAATCAGGCGTAGAGTATGTCAAAGAACGAGACTTCTGGTTTGCATGGTATGCATTCCACCCCGATACCGGGCTGTATGAACAAGCTTAAGAATGGTGCTTGGTTACTCTGCTGAATGGAACCCCGCATATCAAGCCTTTCATTGGAAGTTGTACTAGAGAGAGATTCGGAACATGATTTCAAGGAAATTGAGCGATACGTTAGAGCCCTATACTATAGTCGGTTTGATATACGGCGGGAAATTGCTGCAAAGAAGTTGGAGAAGCAAAAGATTGTTGTTCAACGCATACGAAACAGAGAGAGTTATTCTGTGTACGTAGAATTCTGGGGATCAGGAAACTTCTATCATGTTGCTGACTACGATATTGACTATAGACATTTAGAATCAATTCCTGGTGAGGATGAGTATCAATTACACGAAGAACTTCATTCTAACTCAGCGTAGCTGAAGAGAACTTTAAACGGAACACACCAGACGAGAACTTTATCGTATTTTTCGGTGTCGATGTCATCCAGTGCATAGTTAAAATTACCGCGGGTTGCTTTCAGTGGGCCGAGGTCGACGAAATCGTCGTCGTCAAGACTGCTTGAAAGATAAATATGCAAGTTTGGCCCGTTAATAGTGTTAAAATCTTCAAAGCGTAAGAATCGTTCGCCGTCGGTTTCTACCAAAAGAGCGCGACCGTCAACGCCGTGCGCTGCTTCCATAAACTCTGTTGTTGAGAGAATCTGTGGTTGCTCGGGCATTGCTTCTTGAGAGAAAACAATTTTGTCTGCCATCGAATCAATTTGCTCGTCAAATTCCTGTCGGGTCTCTTCATCCATGAACGCCATGAATTTTTCAGACTCAGGAAGATCTTCATCCAGCTCGGTAACGACGAATGCAGGGGAGACGAACAGCAAAAGTGCTATAGCAAGTACTGCAAGAACAGCAATAGCATAATGCACCCCTTTCATAGGTACTGAGATAAATTCTGGCTTAATAAAGGTTACTGTAGCTGGTATATGTCCTGCTGAATAGCAATCACATCATCCTTGATGAGCTTAGCAGCAATTTTTTGAAATCGTTCTTGAGAAATATCGCAAATTTGTTGGAGTTCGGGAGCGGTTGCTTTCTTGTTTGCGAGAAGATGGCGAACAATCTTAGCACGTGCTTGGCGATCAGATCCTTCAAACTTGCTTTGTTGAGTTTTTGATTTGATGCCTGTCTTTCGCGCTGTTAACACTTGCGAACCGTAGTCCATCAATGCGTTATACCAGTCTCTGCTATTTCCGCGAGGAAGTACTTTTGCAGCGAGTTCTTCTATTTCTTTGTCAGGCGTAGATTCGGGGAGAGAGAACTCGTGAATGAATATACGACGAATGTTTGTGTCGACGACAATCGTATCCTTATTGGCGGCAAATGCTTGAACTGCCGAAGACGTGTACGGGCCGATGCCAGGAACGTGCTTGTACTTCTGCATTGCTAGCAACACGTTGCTGTCGTAATTGTTGACGATTATTTTTGCTGCTTTGTGTAAGTTGATTGCGCGGTTATTGTAGCCGAGCCCCATCCACATTTCTAGAATGTCGGTGCGGTCTGCGTGTGCAAGATCTTGGATTGTTGGCCAGCGCTTAATCCACTTGTGATAGTAGGGGATGACGCGGTCGACCTGGGTTTGCTGCAGCATGAGCTCTGAAAGAAGAATATGGTAGGGATCTGTTGTTTCCCGCCAAGGGAGCTTGCGACCGTGCTCCTTGTAGTAGGTAAGCACTTTCTCTTGGAATTGCATGTGGGGATGGCAGCACGAAGAATATAAATATGCTTCTGAGTAGGGATAGGATATGAAGGCGCTGTTGCAGTACTTGCTGGTTGGTTCAAGGGGAGGGATGACTCGTATCAAGATTGTGCATGCTGTTTCTGAATCGCCCAAGAATATGAATCAGTTGAAAGAAGAGCTGAAGCTGGACTACAAGACTGTGCAGCATCATATCCGATTATTGGTTAAGAATCGCGTTCTGGAAGAAGTAACGAAAGGATATGGGGCGGCATTCGTGCTTTCCGACCTGATGAAGGAAGATTTTGAAGAAATCTGGAATCAATTTGGGAAAAAGTAGATAAAGGGGAATTCTAGAGTTGTGGGTATGGGAGCAATAATGGCAGCATCCACCTGGTTGACAGTAGTTAATGTACTGTTGATCGTGAGTTTGCTGTATGTGTACTTGCGAAACATGAAACAAGTTCGCTCTGGGTTTACACTCGGGCTTGTTATCTTTGCAGGTCTGTTCCTAGCTCAATACCTGGTTTCGTTGTACTACTTTTTTACAATGATGCCGTTCTTTGTGCCTGAAGTTGAACCGTTTGTGTTGGCACTAACCGTATTGCAACTTATTGGATTAAGTGTGTTAAACTGGATAACGTGGTCATAATGCCGAACTGGAAAATTTTTATCAACAGTGTATTTTTTGTGATGGGATTTGCGCTCATCTTCTCGATAGTTGGAATTTTATTGCAGACAATATTGACCAGTGTTGCGTATGAAGTACAAGACTGGCTTGCGCGGATCGGCGGTGTCATTATCATATTCTTTGGACTGTACTTGCTTGGACTTGTTAAGCCTGGATTCTTGCAAAGAGAGCACAAGTTTAAAGTGAAGAAATTTTCGTCAAGCTATGTTACTTCATTTGTGTTTGGGTCGGCATTTGCTGTAGGTTGGACACCGTGCGTAACTGCTGCGTTGGGAGCAATACTTGCGCTTGCTGCTGTTCAGCCGTCGAGCGCATTCATACTTTTGATGGCGTACACGCTCGGTTTGGGAATTCCATTCTTGCTTGTTGGACTGTTCACGAGTCAGGCCCAGGATCTTATTAACAAAATGGGCGGGAAAGTGAAGTATGCAAATTACACTTTTGGTGTGTTGCTGATTGCTGTCGGCGTGCTGGTGTTTACAAATGAATTGAGTAGGATAGCAGACTTTGCGTTTGCAACAGAGTTCTTGCAGAGGATCAATCAAGGAAGCAGTGTAGGAGGAGATATTCAGGGGCTTTCACTGCTTAACGTTGCGTTTGCGTTTATCGCTGGCGTGATTTCGTTCTTGAGTCCGTGCATCTTGCCAATCATTCCTGGCTTCTTGTCATATCTTGGATCGACGGCGGTGGAAGAATGAAAATTGTGCTTTTAATTTTGGCAGTTGTATTGATTGCAGGAAGCATTGTGTACTTGGAGAAAGATTCCTTGTTTCCAGAGGAAGTGGAAACGCAGCCAGAATCTGTGGAAGTACAGGAGCAAACTGAGACGGTTGAGGAAGTTGTTGAAGAGGAAACTGACATCGAAGCTCGAGATCGCGCTGTTAAAGATTTGTTGTATCCTCGCGCACCAGAATTAACTGGGCTGAATGGTTACATTAACGTTGAAGAAGGAGTGCAAATTTCTGATTACCGCGGAAAAGTTGTGCTTATCGATTTTTGGACGTACAGCTGCATTAACTGTATTCGAACACTACCACATTTAGTTGCGTGGCATGAAACGTACGAGGATGATGGCCTTGTTATTATTGGCGTGCACACACCAGAGTTTGGATTTGAAGAAAAGTACGAAAATGTTGTAGACGCGACTGAACGATTTGGAATAGAATACCCTGTTGTGCAAGATAATGACAAAAAAACGTGGCGTGCTTACCAAAATAGATACTGGCCGCGCAAATATTTGATCGATGCAGATGGATATGTTCGATACGATCACATTGGTGAGGGAGCGTACGAAGAAACCGAAGAAGTTATTCGTACATTGCTCGAAGAAGCAGGACAAAATATTGAAGATGAACTTACTGGCATTGAAGATGCTACACCAAAAAACAGACGGACGCCAGAATTGTATGCTGGTTTTGACTTCAACCTTCCTCGAGGACAAGATATTGGAAACGAAGGAGGGCTTTCGCCGAACGTAGAGAAAACATTTACGCTGCCTACCACATTAACGCCAGACACCATGTACTTGCACGGTCGGTGGAAGAGCGAAGCTGACTACTTGGAAGCAAAGAATGATGATGCCTCTGTAATCTTACCATTTACAGGGCAGAACGTGAACATTGTTGCAGAACCGATTGAAGACCCTGTTGAGGTCGAGGTATTTGTTAACGAAAGATATGTTACTGATAATGCGGGCAGCGACGTGATTGTTGAAGACGATCGGTCGTACTTTGTTGTTGACGAACCACGACTGTATAACGTTGTGAGTGACGAACAAGGAAGCTACTTGCTGCGACTAACAGCAGAGGAAGGATTTACATTTCACGCCTTTACATTCGGATGAACAAAAAACTAACACCGGAACAGTATCATGTACTGAGAGAAAAAGGTACAGAGATGGCTGGAACGGGTAAATTGTTGCACAACAAGAAGAAAGGAGATTATATGTGTGCAGGGTGTGGAGCTTTATTGTTTCGGTCTGACACGAAATTTGATTCTGGATCTGGCTGGCCGAGTTTTACTGATCCTGCAAACCGAGAAAATGTCGTGCTTGAAGAAGATACAAGTCATGGTATGAAACGGACCGAAGTCATTTGCAAGAACTGTGGCGGACACCTCGGCCATGTGTTTGATGATGGGCCTGATGGGAAGGATCGGTATTGTATTAATTCTTGTGCGTTAGAGTTTAAGGAGTAGTTATTTTCTGTAGAAATCCCACGGACCATTCTTCTGCTTTAATTTTTCTCTAAGACTACCTGCAGCTAGAGTTACTGTACCGACACCATCTTCTTGCTGCAGTTGATACGTATCTGCTACTTCATCAGGTTCTTTGATGACCTTGTAATTTTCACCGCTGTCACGTTGCGTTAACACCGTGCCAACCCCTAGTTCTGGTTTTTCTTGATCAAGAGGTAATGTTCCTCTTAGACGAGATTCCTTTTCTTCTTTTGCGAGATCGCCTCGCAATCGGCTTTCCTCCGGCATGCAGTGATATGGGAGACTAGACTATTTATTCCTTTTCATAACCTTTTTATAGGAAGAATCCTGCTGCAATTATTATGAAATATGTGTTGTTATTGACTATTCTTGTGTTTCTCGCAGCGTGTACTACTCCTGTAGTGGAGGAAGAAATTCCTGTGAATCCTGCTCCTGAAGAAACAGTGGAGATTGAGGAGCCTGTTGAGGAAGAAGTGATAGTTGAAGAACCTGAGCAAGAGCTCGGCGGTCATGAGATCTTTAGAGAAGAACCGCTTGCGAACTATCAATATTCATTTGAAGGAAGAGCACGGGACTCTTTCGGAAATTTTGACTCCTTTCCTTTGTATGATGTCTTTGTGAAGGATAACAAAATCAAGAAAGTGTACCGGAATCCAGAGAGGATTGAGAATACATTCTATAATGAAGTGTATCTTGATACTGATGCAGAGACCGCAGTAGCGTTGTGTACAGCAAAAGGAGGAGTTGTGTGTGACCCCTTTGTGGATAGCATCATCACGCTCGAGTACGGTACAGAGGTACTGGATGTGACGCCTATCACTGTCATGAATATAGTTCCGAACGATGCAGCTGAAGAAGGAACAGAACGATTGTTGAATCGTGACGCGACTCTGCTTGAGTTTGGAACTGAAACTGGGTCAGAGACTGTATATGTTGATGATTTCTACAAAATCCCGCTTCAATGGGAGATTTATGTAATGGAAGATGACGAATCTGTGCTCCAGAGCGAATATACGTTTGATTCGCCAAAAATCAATTCTGTCAAGAACGCAGATGTTGATCCACCAGAAGGGTTAGAAGTACTTGCTCCATAGTATTCTCAACAGAACATTTATAAATGAATATCGCCAGATTTCACTCATAAAAGAGGTGTAATTGTAAGTGCATTATCACGTAAGTGAAGATAAACAGTTCTGGTTGCATGATGGGAGTGCTGTCCAGACCTTGCATCAGCTTGAAGAAGCTCTTTCTAGTATGAATGCTCTTGTATTTCGCCACCATGTTAATGGCAAGAAGAATGACTTCGCCAACTGGGTGGAAGGGTGTTTTGATGACAAGAACTTGGCTAAAAAGCTGAGAAAAGCACGATCGCAAAAAGCAATGATGGATGTGCTGCGGAAGGAACTGCATACGAAGCAGATGGTGAAAATTGATGATGCCAATCACCTTGATGAAATTGCCAATTTTATACGGCAGGATTTAATCAAGATGTTACTTGCTGCTGGATCAGGACATTCTGCAGGAACTTTGGGAATGGCAGATGTGTTTACTGCTCTTTATTTTAACGTACTGAATCATCGACCGCGACAACCAAACTGGGAAGGACGGGACCGGTTGTTTTTGAGTAACGGACATATTACTCCAGTACGGTATGCTGCAATGGCGCGCGCAGGGTATTTTCCACTCTCTGAGTTGAAAACATTACGTCAATTTGGAACACGATTGCAAGGACACCCTGAACGAGAAAAGTTACCTGGTGTTGAAAACACTTCTGGACCGCTAGGATCTGGATTGGCGCAGGCAGCAGGAGTTGCGTACGGTGCGCGGATGGATGGGAAACGGTTTAACGTGTACTGTATTTGTGGCGACGGCGAAATGGATGAAGGAAATCACTGGGAAGCTGTACTGTGGGCTGGAAAGAATGCTTTGCCAAACTTGACACTTATTATTGATCGAAACAATATTCAAATTGACGGATTTACAGAAGATGTTATGCCTCTCGAACCGTTGCGGGAGAAGTATGAAGCGTTCCGGTGGCATGTTATTGATGTCGACGGACATAGCATTCAAAGTATTATTGATGCGTGCAATGAAGCTCTTTCTGTTCGGGAACAACCGGTAGCGATTATTGCGCATACTATTCCTGGAAAAGGTGTTGACTTTATTGAGAACAAGTTTGAGTGGCACGGCAAGCCGCCGAACAAAGAAGAAGCAAAGAAAGCACTCCATCAATTGCGGACTTTAGCTGGAAAAATACAAGGTGAGCACGAATGAGTGTTGTTAAGGCAGCACACTTAGTGCGGAACTTGTATGGTGAAGTGAAGCAACGGCCTACCCGAGATGGATATGGCGATGGGCTGGTTGATGCTGCAAAGAAAGACAAACGCATTGTTGCTTTATGCGCTGACTTAACTGATTCTACTCGAAACGCAAAATTTGCAAAAGAATTTCCTGATCGATTTATTGAAGCAGGAATTGCAGAACAAGCACTTGTTACCATCGGAGCTGGGCTAGCAACGTACGGAAAGATACCATATGTTTCTTCATATGCTGCGTTCTGTCCTGGACGGTGCTGGGAACAAATTCGCACAACAGCGTCGTTGAATAATGTGCCGCTAAAAGTGATGGGGATGCATGCCGGTATTTCAGTAGGGCCGGATGGAGCAACGCATCAAGCGCTTGAAGATATTGCAACGATGCGGAGCATACCGAACATGATTGTTGTTGCACCAGCAGACTATCATGAAGCGTACAAAGCAGTTGTTGAGTCTGCGAAAATAGATTCACCTATTTACATTCGATTTGGACGGGATAAAGTTCCCATTATTACAACAGAAAAATCTCCATTCAGAATTGGACGAGCAGAAGTGTATCGAACAGGGAAAGATGTTACTGTTGTTGCTTGTGGCCCATTGGTGTATGAAGCGCTGATGGCAGCCAAAGAAATAGAAGGGGAGATCGATGTTGAAGTTATTAGTAATCATACTATCAAACCATTGGACCAGAAGACTTTGTTGAAATCGGTAAAGAAGACTGGGGCTGTCGTAACAGCAGAAGAGCATCAAGTGAATGGCGGTCTCGGCGGGGCAATCTCAGAATTACTTGCGAAAAACAATCCTGCACCGGTTGAAATGGTCGCGGTCATGGATCGATTTGGAGAATCAGGCCCTCCTGATGTCCTCATGGAAGCGTTTGGCATGAAAAAGAAAGACGTCATCGCTGCAATACGAAAGGTGGTGAAACGAAAGTGAAATTTGATATTATTTCTATTGGCGATGCAACAGAAGATGTCTTTCTGCAATTATCAGAAGCAAAAGTTCACTGTAACCTTGGGCCAGGGCCGTGCAAATTGTGCATGGACTGGGCGACGAAAATTCCTATCAAGCGCGTAGATAAATTGATTGGCGGAAATTCATCCAACTTGGCGCTAGGTATGGCAAAGTTAGGGTTCAAGCCTGCTTTCTATCTGGAAGTTGGGCAGGACGATCAAGGAGACAAGATTTTTAATGCGATGAAAGACGGCGGAGTGAGTACTAAATACATCATTCGGAAGAAAGGAGTGATGACAAACTACTCAGTTGTTTTGAATTTGGGTCCGGAACGGACAATTTTGATTTATCATGTGAAGCGAAAGTACAAATTGCCGAAGTTTGACAACGCTGAATGGGCGTACTACTCGTCGATGGGAGAAGGATTCCAAGTCATCCATAAAGATTTACTTGCTTACTTGAAAAAAAGTAAGGCGCAACTTGGATTTAACCCGGGAACGCATCAAATGCGGAGTGGTGTCAAAGTTATTGGAGAATTCTACAAGCGATCAAAAGTGTTGCTGTTGAATAAAGAAGAAGTTCAACTTGTAACCGGGAAGAAGACGAACAATATTAGAGAGCTCTTGAAAGCAGAAAAGAAGCTTGGTCCTGAAATTGCAGTTCTTACTGACGGGCCAGCTGGATCGTATGTATACGACGGAAAGAATTTCTGGTTCCAAGACATTTTTGATGTTCCCGTTATTGAACGTACTGGATGCGGCGATGCATACAGCACAGGGTTTATGGCTGCACTCATGTACGGACTCGATATTGAAGAAGCGATGCGATGGGGCACAATGAGTGCTGCATATGTTATTCAAAAAATAGGTCCACAACAAGGACAAACAAATCTAGCTACAATGAAACGGATGTTGAAGAAGAATCCTGATTTCCATCCCGTACCATACAAAGGGTGATACTATGAAACCTAAAGTTTTTGTTTCGAGAGCAATACCAGAAGAAGGAATCAAGCTCCTCAAGAAAAGCTGTGATGTAACGATTAGTAAAAAGAATCGCGTACTGACGAAGAAAGAGTTGATTGCAGGCGTTAAAGGAAAAGATGCGCTTCTCTGCTTATTGACGGATAAAATTGATATGAGCGTGTTGAAAGCGAGTAAAAAGTTGAAGGTTGTTGCAAACTATGCTGTTGGATTTGACAATATTGATCTAAAAGCTGCTTCGAAATTGAAAATTCCTGTTTCTAACACACCGGGCGTGTTGACTGATGCTGTTGCTGATCATGCGGTCACTTTACTATTGAGTACTGCGCGCAGGATTCCGGAGTCAGATTCATTTACCCGAGCTGGCAAGTACAAAGGATGGGAACCGATGTTGTACTTAGGTGGGGATACTGCTGGTAAAACACTTGGCGTGATTGGCGGTGGAAGAATTGGAAGTGCTGTAGCTTCCAGGATGGCAAAAGGATTTGGGATGAAAGTACTGTATACTGATGTTAAGAGAAGTCCTAAGTTTGAGCAAGCTGTTGGTAAAGCGAAATATACTTCGCTTGCGAATGTGTTGAAGCAATCTGATTTTGTTTCAGTGCATGTTCCTTTGTTGCCGGCCACACATCACTTGATTAGTACGAAGCAGTTGAAGATGATGAAAAAGACTGCATACTTGATTAACACGTCGAGAGGCCCTGTTATTGATGAGAAAGCGCTGGTTGCAGCGTTGAAGAAGAAAGAAATCGCTGGAGCAGGAATGGACGTGTTTGAGAAAGAACCGAAGCTCGCTCCTGGGCTTGCAAAACTTGCCAATGTTGTGCTGACGCCACACACTGCGTCTGCCACACACTACACAAGAAGCGCAATGTCTGAAATCGCAGCAAAAAATGTTTTAGCTGCGTTGAAAGGAAAAAGACCACCACAACTACTAAATCCTGAGATTTATGAGTAAACCAGCTGTCCTACTTATTTTAGACGGCTGGGGTGAATCGACAAAGAAAGAAGGAAATGCGATAGCCCTTGCCCGTACACCCAACTACGATAGCTTGATCAAGACAGGAGCGAAAACAACGCTGGAAGCAGCAGGGAAAGCTGTTGGGCTTCCCGTCGGTGTTGTGGGAAATTCTGAGGTAGGACATTTAACGATCGGAGCAGGAAGAATTATCCCTTCTGATTTGAAGCGAATTAACGATTCTATTAAGAACAAGAGTTTCTTCAAGAATAAAGAATTGTTGCGCGCTATTGATCACGTGAAGAAGAACTATTCTGCGCTGCATTTGCTTGGACTTGTTTCTGATGGGAAAGTTCACAGCGACATTAGCCATTTGTTTGCGTTGATTGACTTGGCAAAGAAACACGGTGTGCAGAAATTGTATGTTCATTGTATTCTTGATGGTGTTGACGTGCCGAAGAAATCTGCGGTTTTTTATTTGAGGAAGTTGGCTGATAAACTTGAACAAGCAGGTATTGGGGAGATTGCAACGCTCGTTGGGCGGCATTACGCGCTTGATCGGGACAAAAATTGGGGAAGAGAATATTTGGCGTACACAAATATTGTTGATGAGCAGCACAAAGTATACCCGGCGTGGGAAGATGCGTTGCATGACCGGTACAAAAAAGGAGAGAACGATCAATATTTGAAACCGTGTCACATTCATTGTATGACTTGTAAAGTTGATCATACTGTGCAAGATAACGATGCACTCGTGTTTTTTAACTTCAGGCATGACCGGGAACGGCAGCTTGCTTGTACGTTTGCGTGTCCTGAGTTTTATCCGTTCAAGCGCAAAAGATTTGTTAACTTGTTCTTTGTTGGAATGTCCGAGTATGATGAAAGCGTGAAGACTTCGGTTGCCTATCCGCCAATAAAAGTTCCGGATTCATTGGGAGCTGTGGTTGCAAAGAAAGGGCTACGACAATTACATGTTGCAGAAACTGATAAGTTTGCACATGTTACTTACTTTTTTAACGCTGGTAGGAATGATCCGTTTAAAGGTGAGGAACGGTATGTTGTTCCGACGAAAAAAGTGAAGCGAGAAGAGGATTTCCCGCAAATGCGAGCGTTGGAGATCGGGCGGAAAGTGGCTGACTCTGTACAGAGAAGAGATGTTGACTTTATCGTTGCTAATTTTGCTAACGCAGACATACAAGGGCAGAGTGGAAAATTGAGTGCTGCGAAAAAGGGAATAGAAGCGATCGATGCTGCGCTCGGCAGGATCTGGAGTGCTGTTCGTAGTGCAGAAGGGACGTTGATGATTACTGCTGATCATGGAAATGCAGAGTGCATGGTGCTTGATGGGAAACCGTCGCCGACGCACACCACAAACCCTGTGCCGTTTATTTTGGTCGGTGAAGACATACAACTGCGGAAAGGTGGGCTGCGAGATGTGGCACCTACAGTACTTGATGCACTTGATATTGCCAAGCCGCGAACGATGACAGGAAAAAGTTTAATAGTCAAAAAGAGGAAGAAACGATCATGAAAGCACTTGCGCTTGACATTGGCGGAACGAAGATTGAAGGAGTTATTGTGAATAGTAAGTACAAAGTACTTGAACGATGCAGGGTTCCGACGCTTGCACATGAGTCAAAGAAAGTTGTGCTGAATCAAATTCTTGAAGTTGTTGAAAAAATGATGACTCCAGAAATAGAAGGAGTTGGGTTTAGTATTGCGGGATTCTTGGATGATAAAGGAACGTGGTTGAATTCTCCTAACATACCAGACGTGAATGGTATGAAGCTTCGCAAATATCTAGAGAAGCGGATTGATGTGCCCATTGCTATTGAGAACGATGCTGATTGTTTTGCGCTTGCTGAACATCGCTTTGGTGCTGGAAAGGGAACAACGAATATGCTCGGCGTTATTTGGGGGACAGGCATTGGGTGTGGGATTATCATCAACAACAAATTGTATCAAGGAAGTCGAGGCGGTGCCGGCGAGATAGGTCAGATGGTTATTGACTCGAAGAAACCGGGTGTGCACAATTATGCGTTTGGAGATTTTGAAGGATGGTGTTCTGGACCGCATATTGTGGCAAGGTATAAGAAAGCTGGCGGCAAGTTGAAGAATGCAACGGCAGACAGCATACATTATTCTCGAGAAGCGGTTGCGAAGAAACAAACTGCGATTACACTTGAAAAAATGGGAACAGGGCTAGCTAATTTGTGTGCGATATTCAATCCGGATGCCATTGTACTGGGTGGGGGAGTGAGTAATGTTACGTTCTACCCAGAAATTCGGAAAGCGGTCAAGCAATATGGGCGGCCGCATCTTGTTAAGAATGTGAAAATACTGAAGAATAAACTTGGGGATTCTAGCGGCGTATTGGGAGCTGCATCGTTAATATTGCATAAATGATCTAAGAAAAAAACTCGGCGGCCCTTCAGGAGTCTTCAGAGCCGCCTCGTTAGTGTTGCGAGTTTAAAGTT
>JANQSZ010000031.1 GCA_028279045.1 Candidatus Nanoarchaeia archaeon
ACTGAGCTAAGATTCATGTTGATCACAAAAACCAACATTTACCCAAGCCCTGCTCGGTTGGTTTGACGGGCGGTGTGTGCAAGGAGCAGGGACATATTCACCGGACGCTGATGACGTCCGATTACTAGGGATTCCAGCGTCATGAGGGTGAGTTGCAACCCCCAATCTGAACTTAGACAGCGTTTCGAGGATTAACTTCCCCTTTCGGGGTTGTATCCCATTGTCACTGCCGTTGTTGCGCGCGTGTAGCCCAGAAGATTCGAGGCATACAGACCTACCGTAGCCTGCACCTTCCTCCTTGTTTCCAAGGCAGTCCTCACATTGTGCACGATCACTTCGAAAAGCTCGCTAGCAAATGTGAGTGCAGGTCTCGCTCGTTACCTGACTTAACAGGACACCTTACGGCACGAGCTGACGGCGGCCATGCACCATCTCTCGGCTCGTCTTCGTTTCCTAGGTAAGCCCTTTAGACTGACCTTCATTCTGCCGTCGCCTCTGGTGAGGTTCTCTGTGTGGAGTTAAATTAAACCGCACGCCGCACCCCTTGTAGTGCTCCCCCGCCAATTCCTTTAAGTTTCAGTCTTGCGACCGTACTCCCCAGGCGGCCAGCTTAACACCTTCGTTTCGACACTGCACAACCACGAAGATTGTGCAACACCTTGCTGGCAGCGTTTACAGCCAGGACTACTCGGGTATCTAATCCGGATCGCTCCCCTGGCTTTCGTCCCTCACTGTCAGAGCCGTTCTGGTCGGACGCCTTCGCCACCGGTGGTCTACAAGGGATTATAGCATTTTACTGCTCCCCCATGCATACCTCCGACTCCTCCCGGTCTCAAGTCTTGCAGTGTCTCCTGCACGCCGCACCGTTGAGCGATGCGATTTCACAAGAGATTTACAAGACCAGCTACGAACGCTTTAGGCCCAATAATCGTGATTCCCACTCGTGGCGCTGGTGTTACCGCGGCGGCTGGCACCAGTCTTACCCACCACTTATTCGCCAAGATATTTACTCTTGACAAAAGCCCAGAACTAATGCCCTGAGCACGTAGAGTCCCCTTATCACCGTTTCCGGTAGTGTAAAGGTTTCGCGCCTGCTGCACCCCGTAGGGCTGGGGACAGTGTCTCAGTTCCCCTCTCCGGGCTACCTCTTTCAAGGCCCGTACGGATCTGAGGCTTGGTGGTCCATTACACCACCAACAACCTAATCCGTCGCTGACCCATCCTATAGCTCGAAATTTCAAAGAAAACACATTCCAGTAGTAATCTTCTATCCGGTGTTACCCTCAGTTTCCCAAGGCTATCCCAGACTATAGGGTAGGTTGTCAACGTGTTACTGAGCAGTCTGCCGGTGCCTTGCGGCCCCAGGACTTGCATGGCTAAATCGAACTCTACTAGCAGCAATCTCCCGCAGGATCAACGGGAATTACAAAATAATTGGTCGCTATTGTTCACTTAAAGAATTGACAAGTTACTATTACCACTCCATCATGCTTAAGGTTAGTTAAGCACTCATTATTAACGAATACAGCGGAAATAGCCGTAACTCTTGGAGGAAGATAGGGGTGGTTTATAAAGGTATCGGAGAGAAACGCTTAAATTCTGGAAAACCCAAAATAATGACATGAAATACCGCACACATCTGTCATCTTGCATGGAAGGCAGTGAGTTTTGGGTTCATGATGGCGTCATCCTGCATACATTGCAGGAGTTGGTGAACTGGATACATACTGCTCTGCCAGGATCGTTTCGCTATCATGTGAATAAGGACAACAACAAGAATGATTTTGCTGATTGGATACGCACTTCCTTTACAGAAGAAGAGTTGGCGATGAAACTGGAAGGCGAGATGAATCAGAAAAAGTACGAGAAAATTCTTAACAGATGGATTAAGAAATACTGTCAGTAAAGAATACCAACAACAATTGCTTCTATATTTTCGAAACGGACATCAAATGGATCTTCTACTGGTGCGTTGTCTCCTTTGGTGTGGAATCTGATTCCTTTTTCGTCTTGTGTAATTCTTACAACCCGATGCACGATAAACGGCTCTGAATCTTTATTGTCGAACACAACAATATCACCAACTTCGATCTCTTCTGGCTTTTGCGGGCGGATAAGTATTGCTGTTGATTCTTCATCCAAAACAGGATCCATTGAATTGGTATCGAGAACACCGGCACGCATTGCATTGCGAATGTCGATCGTTACTCTGTTCTTGCTTACGCGAATTTGCTGCTCGCCGATTCTGTCCTGGGGTGAAGGTAATTCTTGCCCGAATAACTCTTGAATGAAATCATCTTGTTCGTTGACTTGCTCGACCTGTTGACGTGCATCATGCAGATCGCGTTGAATGAAGGCAAGTTCTGTTTGTAATTCTTGTCGTTCTGCCTCGCTGTCTACCAATTGTTCTTGGAGCTCGAAAAAAGATTGGAATTCATCAACTTGTTCGCTTTGCTGGACGGTGCACGCAGTAGCTAAAACAATGAATGCAATGCATAACGCTATAATGTGCTTCATTTTTTCTTGTACCTGTCCCGGATTGTTCTAATCATAATGTTGAAATGTTTTGCTAGCTGCTCAAATTCTTTGAACGTGGAAATTTGCACGCCTTGCGTCAAGTTACCTTTTGCTGCTTCTCTGCTGGATGCTATTATTGCGTTTAGAGGGCGAGCGATAGCAAATGAAATAAGTAAAGAAATGGTGAGAGTTATGACTGCGATGATCGCGAGGAAAAACAACATGGTTCTGGAAATATCTTGGTTGCTAAGGAAAAAATCAGAGTTCAGGAAATCTTGTTCTGGAATGCTGACTTCGAATGCACCAATAGCATGGCCGCGGTGATTCTTTAGCGGAAGATATGCTGCGCGTTGCCAAGCGTTTGTGCCGAGTACACGTCCAAAAAAAGGAGAGGCGTCGACAACAGCTTTCTCGTAAACAACATTTGGGAGGAGTGTGCCGATGAAACGGTTGTTGTTTTTTGTCGCCAATGTTGTTGCTACTCTGACATCATCCTGGAATATTGAGAATTCCAAATTGGTTGATTGTTTGAGCTTGTCTGGTATCGTGCTATCCTGATTCAGTATATCAGCGATGACAATCGAGCCAATAACTGCATTGTTCTTTCGTATGGGAACAACCGAGACGGTTGCGATCGCATCTTGAAGATGTGTTTCGGGAATATCACGTTGAAACACACTCGGGATACGGCGAATTTGCGCAGCAACATAAAATTCTGACCCTTCCTTGATTAACTCTTGCACAGGAATAATTTCGGTTGAAACCGCAGGAGTGCCGCGCTGCATTGTTCCTTGGACAAATCCACTTATCGAGCTTGTGTCACCAGAGGCGTTTGAGTTTGCACGAACAAGGACCGCTCCTGTCTGATCAGTGAGAAGCACGATATCAGCTTCTTCGACTTGCTGGATTGTGCTGAGTACTTGTTGGACATCATCATAGTTTCTGTTTTCAATCGCGTCCAGAACAAGCTGGTTCTTTGAGAATTCTAGTCCTGAGCTGAGGAGGCTGTTCTGGTGTTCTGCATAAAGAGATGTGCTTTGTTCTGCCTTTGCAAGGAGATCTTGCTCAAGGAGAAATTCAATTTTGTCATTTGTAATGTTGAATGTTATGAAGGAGAACGTGAGTAGTGGAACAATGCTGACTACTAGGAACAAGAGGAATATTGTTGAGCGAAAGCTAATCGCCATGGTTTCTTCTTGATTTTTGAGGTTTTAAAGTTGTCGGAAGTCTTAAAAACAAGTTCTTCAATCATCAAGCACATGGAAGCATGCATGACTTGTCCTGCGCATTGTTGCACAGCAGAAAGCAAAGGAGAAGGGATTGCTTTCCTGACATTGCGGGATGCTGAGCGCGTTAAGAAAGCGACTGGCATGAAAATTTCTGAATTTGCCGATGTGTTTGAGTTTGAAGATGAAGAAGAAGTAGAGAGATACTTGAAATCTGAACATCACGGCGATCGATTATTTGGTGGGTTGGCGCATGAACTACAAATGTTGTCGTTGAAGTCCAAGAAAAATAGCGCTACGTGTACATTTTTGAGAAAGAACAAGATGTGCTCTATCTACGAAGCGCGACCGATGATTTGTCGCATGTTCCCGTTGTGGTTTAATCGCGAAAGAGGAAAGATTAAGTTTACGAAACACAATGACGGGCCGCCGAAGGACGAAGCGTGTCCCGTGCTGAAAAAGAATCCGACGTCGAAAGAAGTCATGGGATTGATGAATGTTGACAAAAAAATGTACGAGTTGGCTGAGCAATACTATCAAGAAATGAAAGAGTACGAAACATACAAGCATCGTATCAACGAGAATTTAGATAAAGTGTTGAAATCTTTGCCGAAACCAAAATATAAGAAAGTTCTTTAGTTTACAATTAAGTTTCCTTTCATACCCTGCAAGCGATGAGATCCAACGCTGCAATAGTATTCAAACGTTCCTGCTTCTCTTACTGTAAATTCAACAGAAGTTGTTTCTCCATCGCGTACGCGTTCGGTTGCTACATCCATACCATCAACAACCCAATCATGCATGCCTGATGTACTTGTGAATTCAACGCGAATTCTTTGACCGACCTGTACGTTGATGTCAGGGTTGTCTACGCCGTCCTGCACGAACTTGAAATTTTCTCCGGTCAATACAATTGTCATGTCAACAGAAGGTGCATTCGTTGTTGCAACGTCTTTGGCTTCGACTTCTGCAGATTGTGGTGTGCATGCTGCTAGCACGAATAGAGAAAGAATGCCCAGTAAGAGGATGATTCTCATGTGGATGCAATTGATTTTAGAATTTAAATAGATTGCGTTAGAAGCCTAACTCAGGATGTTCGCGTTCGAGAAGATATTCAAACCGATCGTCTTCGATTCCACTAATGGGCGCATAGTTTGCTCTTTCTTCATCGCCTCCGCCTCGCTGAGAACGCTGATATCTTCTTGCATTATCACCGCTGCCTTCTACTGCAATTTCCTCAAGAAGTTCTCCCCTCACCACCTTGACGCTACGAGGAGCAGTAACAGCAACCTTAGCGCGTTCACCATCTATAGAAGTAATAAGCACACGCGTTTCGTATGGCTGACCATTGCCTATTACTATGCTCTGTCCAGCTTTTCGGGTAAGAATCAGATTGCCTAAGTCACTCATAATATTCAGAAATCACTTTCTAGTTATATATCTATCCTGTGCGCTTAGCGCGCTGCCGCTTCACTTTCTTCATGCGCTTGCGCTGCCACTTCCAACGCATCTGACGCTTTTTCTTCCAACGGCGAGAACTTCGCTTCATGAATAGAGAGAATTTGGGGGGTGTTTATAAAGGTAGTGGTGGATGCTTGATCGGAAGAAGGATTGTGTACTTATCCAAGGCATATTGGGCTGCATGGCTGATGCCAGATGCTTGTTCTCTTTGCAGGGTATCCTCATCATAGGAGAAATAGGAAATGACAATCTCATCTTCATGTTCGCGGCGAAATTCGCCAACGAATGAGTTCGAATCATGGAATGCGCGTTCTAGGGCGAGCGTGAAATCATCACCAGCTACAACTACCATGGTTGCTGGAGTGTATGATAGTTGGGTTGTTGATGCGAAGATGTCGCGCATGTATGCTAACGTGGATTTCACGTGAGCCATACGCGAAGAAAGATCTTGAGGTTTTTGAGTTAGGCTCACGCCAAGAGGTTGAAACAAACCGAGGCCTTGTGCTAACTGCTGTACTACTTTGTCAACACCAGCGTGATTGACGTGGAAAGGCTGATCGAATGTTGGTTTCCTTTCTTCGTAACCAATTTCTCGCAAGAACCGTTCGATAGGCATTGTGAAAGGGAATGAAGGAGAGTGTTTAAGGTTAATTGTTATCAACGAAATCAGAATCTGCAATTTGTACCACTGCGTTCTGCCCACCGAAGCCCATATTATTTTTTTGGGCGACCGCAATTTCGTAATCCATTGCTGCTTGACCAACGTGATTCCATTCGCAATTCTCTCCAGGAACTATCAAATTTGTTGAGGGAGCAATAAATTTATCTTGAATCATGTACACGAGACCTACCGACTCAACAGCACCCGCGCCGCCGAGAATATGACCAATCTGCGACTTCAAAGAGCTTAGCGGAACGAATCGTGCACCTGGGCCAAATGCCTTGATAATTGCTTCAAGTTCTTCAGGATCTCCCCTATCTGTTGATGTTGCATGCGCAGCAAAATAGTTTATGTTTTGAGGGTGTATACCCAAAGTCCTTGCTCTTTCTGATGCTTGCATCATTGCGCGTGCTTGTCCGTTAAAATCTGGTTGTGGTGCTTTCATACGAGGATTTCCGTCGATGGATTCTCCATAGCCCACT
>JANQSZ010000003.1 GCA_028279045.1 Candidatus Nanoarchaeia archaeon
GAGCAATATTGTTTTGTATATCTTCAACTCTGTTCACATTCTCAATCTGAGAATAGCTGATACGAATCCGATGATCGCCAAGCGTATTCTGCTTTTTTACCGTAACATAAAGATACTTGTTTATCGCCGTGCTCAACACAGCACCAGATTCTGATTTGTAGAACGCAGGCAGGTCTGTCCCACCGCCAGCAAAGCTAACTCTAAACGGAGTTCTCGAAATGATCATTGTACTCCTCTCGATGCTTTGCTTCATTAAAATCAGGATGCCCCTGATCTTTTTCAGAAATGAGTTTTGGTGTTTCCGGCCAAACAAAGTTAAATGTCGGGTCATTAAATCGAATACCTCGTTCAGCACTCGGTTCGTAATCTTGAGAAACATAATAATGTATGATTGTGCTCGGCTCTAACGTTAGAAACGCGTTTGCACATCCGAGCGGTATGTGAAAGCTCTTCCTGTTGTTTTCTGTAAGTTCAATCCCGGTCCATTTCAAGTATGTTGGCGAGCTCGGGCGCAGATCAACCGCAATGTCATACATTCTTCCCTTGATGCACGAAAGTGTCTTAGCTTCTGCATGCGGAGGCAGCTGATAATGAAATCCTCTCAATGTCAACGCAAATTTGTTTTCTGATACATTTGCTTGGCGAACTTTTGAAAGAACGTTGGCTTGCTGAAACTCTTTAGCATCAAAATGTCTGCGAAATACGCCGCGATCATCTTCAAACGGTTCCGCTTCAATAATCGTAACACCAGCAATAGGCGTAGGGATAAATTTCATATTCTTAGGCAGACTCCTCCTCTTTATTTGCCTTTCCTAAAATAATAGGGACAGCATCTTGCAAACTAGCAAAAGTATGATCTGCATCTGACTTCTCCCCTATGAATATAGTCTTCGTTCCGGCTGTCTGCCCTGCCTGAACATCTCGCTCGTCATCTCCAACAAAGTAATACTGAGAAAGCAGCAAATGATGATCTTGCGCAGCTTCAAACAACATGCCCGGCTCTGGTTTTCTGCAAGGGCAGCCATCATCCCAGTTGTGCGGACAATAGTAAATACCTGATTCCCGAACACCTTGCTCTTCCATCGCGCTTCGCAATTTATCATGAATAGCTCCCAAATCAGTTTCACTCAAATCTCCCCGAGCAATTCCTGGTTGATTTGTAATAATAAGAATTTTGTACCCTGCCTCACCAAGCTGTTTAAACGATTCCAATACGCCTGGCAAGAACTCAAGTTGTTCTGGTGTCGAAACGTATTGGGCCTGTCCGCGCCGGTGATTAATCACTCCATCTCTGTCAAGAAGAACGATTTTCTTTTCTGCAAAAAAATCTTCAGCACGCGGAAGTCGTTCAATCGTCGAGATACTCACATACGGGTGACCTGTTACATACGCTCCAAGTTGCCCAGTTTCAGCTAATTTCTTGATCACAACAGAAACAGACTGGTTTCCTTCAATCTGCATTACTTCTTTTTTGAACAACGAAAAACCAATCTCCACTCCTTGCAAGTTTTCAGCTTCTCGTTTTTTATCGTACAAAACAATTTCTCCGTTTTCCACGCGTACGTTGCTTTTCGTATAATTGTCCTGGTTTGCATACACCGTTAACATTCCCAGTTTTCCTGATTCTCGAAATTGTTTTTCCATTTCAGCTAAGTCAAAAGGAACGTAGTTGTCTCCGTAACAAAGCAGAAATTCGTCTTCAATCAGGGGCAAAGCTTCTGTGATTCTTTTGCCTGTTTCCCAGTCAACATCTCCTCTGCTATAAACAATCTCAACTCCAAATCTACTTCCATCTCCAAAGTGATCTTCAATTTTTTCCGCCAAATAGCCTGTTGCGATAACGATCTTCGTGATCCCTTGATCCTTCAACAGTCCAATCAAACGTTCCAAAAACGGCTTTCCTGCTACCAGAATCATCGGTTTCGGAGTTTCAAGAGTAAGCGGGCGCATCCGTGTCCCCAATCCCCCTGCGAGAATTACTGCTTGCGTAATCATACGTCGAGAAAAAACCAAGTACATTTATAAACATTATGAATCGCCGGTGACAACAATCTTTATAAACAATCCCCCGTCGAGCCTTCTGTATGTGGCCAACAGTAACAAT
This sequence comes from Candidatus Nanoarchaeia archaeon, assembly GCA_028279045.1. Lineage (GTDB taxonomy): Archaea > Nanobdellota > Nanobdellia > Woesearchaeales > UBA10216 > JANQSZ01. Next base: position 2,105 of record JANQSZ010000003.1, read on the forward strand.
CGTTGTTTTAAACTACAACGGCGCAGAACTGACAAAGAAGTGCGTTGCTTCTCTGAAGAAGTTAGACTACCCTAAAAACAAGCATGATATTCTTATTGTAGAAAACGGTTCAGAAGATAACTCCTTGGAAGAACTCAGGAAGTTGAAAGGAGTAAAGCTCCTCGCGCTCCCCAAAAACAGAGGTTTCACCGGCGGCCACAACGCAGGTGTAAAAGCAGCAAAAGGAAAATATGTCTTGATGCTGAACAACGACGTCATTGTTCCTAAAGACATGGTTAAGAAAATGATAAGCGCCATGGAAAAAGACAAGTCTATTGGTATCGCTGGCCCTGTCGTGAGAAACCAAGGAGACTTCTATCGAAAGATCACGTTCTCAAATTCCCTGGGGACATTGTTCTTCTACACGCTTCCTCAAAAAAACAAAGCTGAAACAGAAACATACTCTGCAGGCGGTGTAGCAATGCTTATCCGCAAAGAGGAAGTTCCAAAGCCGTTCGATGAATTTTATTATTGCTACCACGAAGACGTCCATCTCATGCTCAGTACATTTTTCCGAGGGAAAAAGCCATTCATAGTTCAAGATACCTATTTGAATCACATCGGCGGTATCGCAAGAAAAAAGAACCCTAGTCTTGCATACTATGAAGAACGAAACAAGTTCCTAACATTTTTCATGTTTTACAGCCCAGGAACAATTCTCAAACTACTTCCTCTCCTCGCTCTCGACAGTATGCTCGTGCTTGGTCTCTCTCTTTTTAACCAAGCATTCTTTAGCAGATTAAAAGCACAGCTCTGGGTTCCTTTTAATATCCCGCTCATTTTAAAAAAGAGAAAGCAGGTGCAATCCGGAAGAAAGATAAGTGAGAAGGAATTATTCCATCATCTATCGTACAGATCTCATCATTCACCAAAGTTTGTTGGTGACATTATGAGCGATATTCAATATGTGTATTGCAAGGTGTTTCGCCTTCCAGTATACGAATTCAGAAAAAATGGACAAAGAACTTAAGCATTCAGTTGAAGCCGCGTATCTAGAATACAACGAAGAACCTATGTCTGATTACTATCAGCACGCTCTTGTCGGGTATCCTTCTCGTTTACGCGTGCGTACCATTTTCAAAGAGCTTGGCGACATTCGCGGTAAAAAAATTCTTGATGCAGGTTGCGAAGAAGGGTACGTCACAATGGAAATAGCTCGCAGAGGCGGCATCCCAATTTCATTTGACATTGTTGAGCCTGCGATCATGTCTCTAAAAAAGAAAAGCGACGATAAAGGCATGAACATGTCTCCTTTCCTTGCCTTTGCGCAATCGATCCCGCTAAAAGACAACAGCGTCGATGCTGTCATCTGCACAGAAGTAGTGGAACACATGCCAAAGCGCGAAGAAGCGTTCGCTGAATTCGCTCGTGTTCTCAAGCCAGGAGGAAAAGTAGTAATCACATTTCCAAACGAAGGGCTCCGCCGATACGTCTATCCGATTGCAAAAGCATTCGGTATTAATACGGATGTTGAAGAACACGTCACGCTTTTCGAATACACTGCCTACGACGTCGGAGAAATGCTGCGCAAGCATTTCAAAATCAGGAGACCCTATCAATTACCTTGGTTTCTCCCATTGACAAACGTCATTATAGCAAAGAAAATTTAGTTCTTAGGAAAGAGAACTGGAACATCTTCTTTGATTTCATAAGAAACTTTACACTTTTTACAGTATAGCTCATTCTTCTTCAAAGTAAGATCTGATTTGCAGGTCGGACATGCAAGCACGTCCATGAGTTCAGGTGATATCATATTTGCAAAGAACCGCTACTTCTTGATAAGTGTTTTGTAAAACTTCACATGGAGGTCCGCTATATGCTTCCAGTTTGCATCTTTACGGTACGCAGTTATTCCCTTTTGATATTTGGCATAGCCTGCATACGCATTTTTGACACCATCAACAAGTGATCTTGTGATACATCCCATACCATATTCTTTCACAAGCTCATGCGCCGCTCCGACGGGAAAAACAACCACAGGCAACCCATATGCAAAAGCGCGATGCATCGCTCCACTTTGATAGGGCGCCCACGTGTAAGGAAAAACCGCAATGTCATGCTCCCTAAACATGCGATCCATTTCTTTGTCGCTCACCCAGCCAAGATTAACACGCACATTCTTGTGCTTCTTTGCTTCTTCAGTAACTTGCTCTGCATATCGTTGATCAACAACCTTTCCTGCTACCGTCAACTCAAAGTCAGGAAGATGTCTCATCGCTTTAACAGCGTGGAGCGTTCCTTTCCCTGGTCCGATCATCCCAAATGCAAGCAGCTTCTTCCCTTTCTTTGCGTGCATAGGGTGAATCTCCATCCCGTGCAGAATGTGCTTGACGCCAAGAAACTTCGCTTGCTTTTTTGTATGCACAACAGCTTTGCTTCTCCGAGCAACCTGTTTTTCTAACTGCAACAATATTCGATCGCGAATCGATCGCGGTTCGTAATGGACTTCGTGTATTGTCGTTACCACAGGAATATCTTGTTTCAGCGCTTGCAACAAGTTCCAATTAAAGGTGTACTTGCTGAAGTATGCAGCAATATACTGAATGTGTAGAACGTCAATTTTTTCTTTGGCAATTATTCTCTTCAGTTCTTGACGTAATGATCCTGATTTCAAGTCAACAAGATAGTCAACATCCCCCATTCCAATCTTGACAACATTCTTCATACCCTCAGTAAGGCTATTTGAATACGTCGCAATGCCATCTTTTGCCGGCGGGAACCCGCTTACCATGCCGATCTTCATAAACCAATCAAACGAGAAGATATTTATATAGTTGCTCATCCGCTTTTGTCATGGTTCGTTATGATATCACGAATGGGGGCAAGAAGAAATCATATACTGCCCCAGAGCAATTAAAAGGAAAACGCCTGGTTTCTGTGATCCTTCCAACATTTAACGAGGAAGGAAATATTGTGCGGTTATGCGATCGGTTATCCAGTGCTCTCAAGAAGTACGATTACGAAATTGTTGTAGTTGATGACAATTCTAAGGATAGAACCCCGCAACTCATGGACAAACTTGCAAAATCCGCAAGAATTGTTGCTATCCATCGTTTTGACAAGCGAGGTATTTTTTCTGCAATACGAGATGGTGCAATTTTCGCTCGCGGAGAATTCATTGTAATCATGGATGCTGATTTCTCTCACCCGCCTGAAAAAGTAGCCGAGATGCTGCAACACAAAAACTTTGACATGGTTTCCGGTTCGCGTTTCATGCGTGGAGGAGGAGTAGAAGCACCTGCAAACAGAAAATTCACAACAGTTCTCCTCAACCTTGTTATCAGAATCATCATGCTTATGCCGTATCACGATTTAACCGGTGGCTTTCATCTTATCAACAAGGAAAAGTTTCAGAAGATGCGTTTCAAATATCAAGCTACATGGGGCGAGTTCGATTTGGAACTCTTCTTCCTAGCCCATCGCCAGCGCTGGCGTATCAAGGAAATACCCTTCATTTACAAGTTCCGAGAAGAAGGGGAATCTAAATCTGCTGACACTCCTTTTAAATTCGTCATGTATGGGGTACACTATTTTCTCCGCGCAGTCAACCTAAGGCTCTTTAGATAGGCAAATATTTAAAAGCGCCCTAGCTGTTGCACACTATATGGGATTCATACCGATTTACGAGCCTGTCCTGGGTGAGAAAGAGAAGGAATACGTACTGGATTGCGTGGATTCTACCTGGATCAGCAGCCTTGGAAAGTACGTTGAGCGATTCGAAAAAGAGTTCGCTAGTTTTTCTCAGGCAAGCAATGGCGTAGCTGTTGCAAACGGAACAGTTGCACTACAATTGGCTCTTGCCGCGCTAAAAATCGGTCCTGGTGATGAAGTTCTCATTCCTGATTTGACTTTTGTTGCAACTGCAAACGCAGTGAAGTACATGGGTGCAGAACCTGTTCTTCTCCCTTCCGAAGAAGCAACCTGGAATATCGATGTTACCAAAATCAAACAGTTCATCACGCCAAAAACAAAAGCAATCATTCCTGTTCATTTGTACGGGCATCCTTGTGATATGGATCCTATAATGGAAATCGCACAAGAGCACAATCTAAAGGTGATCGAAGATGCAGCAGAAGCACACGGTGCTGAGTACAAAGGAAAGAAAGTAGGGAGCTTCGGCGACATAGCGTGCTTTTCTTTTTACGGAAATAAAATTATCACAACAGGTGAAGGCGGTATCTGCTTAAGCAACAATTCTGAACTTGCAGATCACATGCGTTTTCTGAAGGATCACGCCATGGATCCGCAGAAAAGATACTGGCATCCTGAGATTGGTTTCAATTTCCGAATGACGAACATTCAAGCTGCCCTCGGGGTTGCTCAACTCGAGCGCATCGACAGCATTCTCGCTAAGAAACGTGAACACGCTAAACTTTACCGTGATCTTTTGAGTGAGATCCCTAACATTACTATTCAACCAGAAGCAGACTACGCAAAGAGTGTGTTCTGGATGCATTCTGCTTTGATAACAGAACAATTCCCGCGTTCTCGCGACGATCTTGCAGCATATCTCAAGCAAAACCAAATTGATTCTCGCCCGTTCTTTTATCCAATTAGTTCCTTACCGCCATACAAACGACAAACAGATGAAACTACTGGAAGACTCGCACGACAAGGAATTAACTTGCCCTCTGCAACAAACTTAACCGATGAATCCATTCGAACGATTTGCAGCAGCATTGCCTCAGCGGCAGCTGAGTGAACTACTCTTGTTCCTAATCAGAACAGATCACCAATTAATAGAGATAGCAAGAAAATACGTGATCTTTGTAACTGGTGGTAGCGTTGGTGTTCTTATTGCTACAGGAACAACCGCATCATTAACTGAGTTTTTCGACTGGCACCCTCGTTACTCATACGCTCTTGGACTATTCTTCGCAATGATCTTCACGTTTCTGTTCCATAGCAACGTAACCTTCAAGAACACTACACGCTGGAAAACGCGCTTCACGAAATTCGCATTCCTTGTCGTAGCTCTTGCAATCATGAACTGGACTATTTCAAGTACACTTTTCGAAATACTTCCAGACATTCATTATCTTATCATCATTGTAGTTGTAACCGTTTTCATATCAGTCGTTAACTATTCAGTTAGCCGCTGGTGGGTGTTCCGGTGAAACGTTTCAACAAGCTGGATGTGATTGTGCTCACAGCATTATTCATCATGACGCTTTTTGTCTGGACACTTCCCATTCAAAACGACCAACTCCCCTTCGGAGAGGGAGATGCGGCATGGCATTTTACTGTTGGCGATTGGATTGGAACGCAAGACAGAACAATCTGGCGCCTTCCAAATTATATCGGTTATTGGTACTACAACTTTAACAAAATCCTCGGCACCAATGCACTCGAGTACCCTCCTCCTAATCACGTTAACTACGCATTCATGAGTATAACCGGCGGCGACCGCGTCGTCCCAATCTATATCTACAAAGCAATTTCCAGTGTGTTCGCAGCTTTCCTAACATATTTTCTGCTGCGCAGATACTACGGCATTCCGATCGCAGCGACAGCTGCCGTCGGCGCAAGCTTCGGTTATAGAGAGATGATGACCTATCTCTTCGGCCAGCAGCCAACACTTGTCGCGTTGACATTCATACCCATTGTGCTCTACACATATTACCGTTTCCTCACGTCATATTTTGAAGGAAAACCTCAGAACATCTATCTCTTACTCACTGGCCTAGTGCTAGCTGCACAATATTTGTTACACGGCCAAGGACTGGTATCGCTATTCATGCTTGGCTTCTTCACACTTTTCATGTTTATCAAACATCGAAAATTTTACATTCCCAAGAAGTCTATCATTTGGGGCATCGTAACAGTAATCGCTGTCCTCGCACTAACCCTTCCGTTCCTGCAAATTTACACCGGTGTCGGCAACGCAACTGTGGAAAAAACACCGATTACCCGTTTGCTCAGTTGGAATATCGATTCTTCTCTGCAACAGGGAAGTTATCCAGATGCGTACTTTTCTTTTGACCGCGCTTACCCTACGATTAATCTTCCATTCGGCATAAATATGTTCGTGATATTCATTCTCGCCGGCGTAGTCACGCTAGCACTCCGCAGGAAAAATATTGATCTCCTAATCCTTTCTTGGCTGATCGGTGTCTATATTACACTGCACCTCGACGCACTTGTTGGCTTAGCAGTTGGAAGAACAGCACGTATGCTTACAATCGAAGCACCTATTCTCTACACGCTCGCTGCAATCGGTGCATTCTCATTACTATCTTTACTCCTTTCATTTACAACTCTCAAGAAAATTCAAAAGGCATACGCCCGGTATTTGTTTGCTATTGTACTTATCGCAGTAATTTTTACAACGGTAGGTCTGCAATCCATCAACGAATTGGAAGGCTCATATCAAGGAGTAAGAATTTCTCCTGAGCAAGCTGAAGCAGCATTGTGGATGAAAGACAATACCGCAGAAGACTCAATCATCCTTTCTCTGGGTCAAGTAACCTATGGCAAAATGCGTTTCATGTACGCATTGTCACAGCGTTTCATGGAACAGGAACAAAGCGGCTTCACAGCCAGAAACATAACAAATACCCACATCCTTATTGATTACTCTGACGCTATCCGTTTCGGCCAGCAACACTTAGGGGCGCAGCTTCAACAAGTTGAAGGATCGCTACCAAACGGATCAATGTTGGTTTACGACCAAAACAACATCAGACTATACGAGCTACCATGAAAACAATCCACTTAATCGGAATCGCAACACTTATCATACTCCTAGCTAGCTTTTTCATCTTAGGAATAACCGGCGTCAGAACCGTTATAGGTATGTTCTTAATTTTTGTCTTGCCTGCATACCTCTTGCTAGATCTAACTTCTCTAGATTCCGAAGAGAAATTCTTTATTGGTACAACGTTAGGAATTTCATTGTTTGCACTCGCAGTCTTTTTCGTCGACAGAATCGTGCCATCGATGAGAATTTCAACAGTCGTTGTCTACGTTATTGTTGTGCTTGTTTGGTATTTCGGGCGCGGTAAACTAAAAAAGCGCTCAAAGCACTCAAAAGAAGTGGTCCAAGATAAACCGCAACACTCAACTGAACACCAAACAAACCAAGGAAATACATAGCAGTTCCCGACATTGTACTTCCAAGTATGGCGCCGAATACGAGTTTCTCAATCAATTCTATGTCGTACTTCCAAAAGAAAACAACTCCTGGTAAGAATAGCCACCAAAGCATAACAGTAAAGAGAACATTGTCAGCAATACTTCCTCGGTGAAAAACAATTTGGAATATAATGTATGTAACAACAACTGCTACGCCAACAACCCACAAACTAGAAAGTTGATTCTTCAATGCAGTCACCTCCAGGGTTCGGGTTGCCAAGGATAAGCACGCCGTCGTTTTCATACGCTACTGTAGCATTCCGATTTACAAGCTGCTGCGCAACCAACAAGTTGTATTGCGCAAGCACAGGTTGTCGTGAAACTTTGTCAAAAATCCAATAGTCAAACTGACAAATATCCATGATTCCTGCTGTCAAAGGTATTACTTCAGGATCAAAGGTAACAATCTTGTACGTCAGCGGTGATGTTCTTGCAGGAAACTTACTCCCCGGACTCGCGAAGCTCGCTTCGTATTCCCTCGAGATCCTCCGCTCTTGTATCGCCTGCACGTAACGCTGCGAGTCGATAAAGAACGCTAGCCGTTTTGTATTATACAGCAAAGATGATTGCTCATACGCATCGCCGTACATGAACAGTACCTTAGAATCGTCTGGCGTGGTATCAGCAATCCATTGTATACTATCCCATCGAGTCTGATCAACTAAACTTCCAAATTGCAGCGGGGATTGCACGCTCAATACAACAAGAACGCTCAAGACAACTGCAGCTCCAATACTCAAAAGTATGCTCCATTTTTTCAGGAAAATTTTCGCAAGGAAAAATATTGCAAGTGGAAACAACACGCTCAACGCAATCGGCCACATAAACCGGTATTGCATTGCTTTATCGAACCCAATAAAGATAGTGTACCCAATCCCAAAGCTAAACAATCCAAAAAGTAAAGGAATGATCGCTTTCCATTTGAGCACAATGAGAGCCACTGCAGCGATAAGTCCTGCATACAAGAACCATTGCCAAACCCCGAGTTGCTCGACGAGTACAATGGGATGTCCTACATTTGCTTGTGTAGGAAATGCAGTAGCACGCAATACAGTTGATGATCGTGAAGGGAGCCAGGCTACCAAAAAGAGATGAATATAAGGCAAGGTCATTGCAGCCGCAACAATTCCACTATAAATAAGCGTTCTACCATATTTCCACGGAATCTTTCGGTGTTGTACAAGCAATAAGAGTCCATACAATCCTGAAAACCCAATGATCCAAAAAGTTTCAGGGGGATGTGTCAAGAACGTCCCTCCCAAAAAGATTCCAAGCGGAATGTATTTGGATTTCATGCTGACCGAAAGCAACCACACAAACCCGATGAACATCGCCATGCCGGGATAAAAATCCCATTGCCCGAACGTTATTCCTAGAGGAAACACCGCGTGGTACGAGAGAAACATGAAAGGCAACGCAAGCAACGCCAGATGCTTGTTGTACCGACGAATCACAAGATACATTCCTAATGCACTAAGCAACAAGAAAACAAATACAAGCAAGGGCATGGTGTCGTACACTTCTAACCCTGTAAGTTGCGACATCGCCGCTGCCAAGTGATTGAAGATTGGGGGATTAAGTCCGGCTGTATTTTCAACACCGCCTGTCATATACGGCGGAAATTCTTGATACGATCCCAGTTCCTTAATTCCCTCAGCCGTGCTTTGGTGTAAGAATGTATCTGAAGCCAAATACCCTACAGGGAATGGGTGGGCGATCTGATGATCTAACATGACTCCTGTTCCGAGCCACAGAAAAACTATCGTGAAAATGACCAGAAGCCCTGTTTCTACCACACGAATTTGCATAGTATTGCGCAGATAATCTGGATATTTAAACTTTTAGCCAAATCGTTACGTATATAAATCAACTACACTCAGGACAGGTATGAATATCCTCGTTACAGGGGCGACAGGTGCGCTCGGCAAAACCGTTCTTCCCTATCTTGAAAAGCACAACCTTGTCTTGTACGTTCGAGATCCAGATAATGTTCCTCCTGTCCAAAACGCAAAAATAATTCAAGGTACACTAGAGAACCAACTTCCACTTCGCGTTTATCTTGCAACAAATAAAATTGACGTTGTTATCAATTTAGCAGCCGCAGTAAACGGCACAAAGCATGAAATTCTTTCCTCAAACGTCGCCGGCCTGCGCGAACTCATTAAGTCCTGCGAAGATCACGGCATTAAAAAATTCATCCAAATTAGCTCTTTTGTTGCAGATAAAAGTTTTACATTCCCATACGCTCGAAGCAAGCGGTCCGGCGAGCAAATGCTTAAGAAATCGTCTCTTGACTACGTCGTTCTCCGTCCATCTTTGATGTACGGCCTCAATGAAACAAAACACATCATGCGTTTCCTCCGTAATATCCGCAAGCAGCGAATCCGTCCATATCTCATCCCTGACATTTTCTTCAACCCCGTTAACATGGATGACATCGGAAAATTACTCGGCGCAATTATCGAAAAAAATCAGTACGGCCGAATTACTGGTTTGGTTACTGGTCCCAAAGTTTCTATGAACAACCTTACGAGTTTAGCATGCAAAAAAAGAATTCATTTCACAAGCATTCTCCCGCGCTTCTTCATTACATTCATCTCCTTGTTTCCTGATTCCCGCTTCACTGTTTTTACTCAGGATTTGTCTGAAAAGCACGTTTCTCTGTTCGCACTGTACGAAATTCGTCCTCAGAGTATGGTGTCATGGCTCGAGAGCCGCACGAAAGCTTTTTAAAAACCCATACAACGCTTTTGATGATGGAAACCGTCCTCATAACAGGGGCGTCTGGCTTCATTGGAAGTCACCTCGCAAACGCTCTTGCGGACACGCATAAGGTCATTGCAATTGACAATGAATCAGGAAACTATAGTTCTACGTACAATCTTGAGCGCCTAAAAAACCATGACAATGTGGTGTTTGAAAAGCAAGACATTACCAACAAGGAAGCAATCCAGATTATTTTTGAAACGTACAAACCCGATGTTGTTGTTCATCTTGCAGCAAAGGCAGGCGTCCGTGCTTCGCTGGAAAAGCCAATTGACTACGTTATCGCGAATGTGCAGGGCACAGTAACAATGCTTGAGGTTGCAAGCAAAAACAACGTTAAGAAGTTTCTGCATGGATCCAGTTCAAGTGTTTACGGCAACAACGCAAAAGTTCCTTTTTCCGAAGATGACAAAACAGACAATCCAATATCTCCATACGCAGCTACAAAAAAAGCAAGCGAGGCATTGTGCGCATCTTATCATTACTCATCCGGAATGCCGATCATTTGTTTCCGTTTCTTCACAGTGTATGGCGAGCGCGGTCGGCCTGACATGGCAATTTACAAATTCATTACCGCAATTGCGCACGAGAAACCAATTACAGTTTACGGCGACGGCACTCGCCGTGACTACACGTACGTGGGCGACATCGTCCGCGGTATCACCGCAGGTATGAACGCAGATTTCAAATTCGAAATTGTCAACCTCGGGAATTCCCACCCTGTCGATCTTCCTTTTTTGATTAGCACAATCGAGGAAGCCGTCGGTAAAAAAGCAGTTATCCAGAAGGAACCGCTTCAAACAGGAGACGTTACCCAAACATACGCTGATGTTTCCAAAGCAAAATCTCTGCTCAGCTGGGAACCACAGACATCATTGCAAGACGGCATCATTAAGACCGTGGGGTGGTGGAATGAGCACCACTAAAATCTCGATAGTTATTCCTGTCTATAATGAACAGCGCGCAGTACGCGAAACAATCGAGACTGTCAAGAAAGTAATGAAAGGTAAGAGTTACGAAATCATCGCTGTCAATGATGGTTCCAGGGATAGCTCAGGCCAAGTTCTTGACACGATTAAAGGAATTACTGTAATTCATAACCCGTACAATCTCGGCTATGGAGCTTCTCTCAAAAAAGGGATCCTTGCCAGCAAAGGAGAGTGGATCCTCATAACAGATGCTGATGGCACATATCCGGTAAAGGACATTCCAAAACTCCTCCAATTCACCGATCGCTATGATATGGTTGTTGGTGCGCGAACAGGTAGGCACGTCAAGATTCCTTTCATCCGCAAGCCGGCAAAGATGATTATCAACACACTCGCCAATCTACTCGCAGGCCGGCGCATCCCAGATGTCAATTCAGGCTTTCGAGTATTCAAGAAAGACCTCGCAATGCGGTTCTTCCATTTGTTTCCGCAGCGATTCTCCTTTACCATTACGATTACTCTTGCAGCCTTGACCAACGAATACACAGTAAAGTACATCCCGATCAATTACTATTCTCGTGTGGGCTCTTCCTCAATCCACCCGATCAAGGATTTCATCGGCTTCACTACCCTCATCATTCGGATGATGTCTCTTTTTAAACCAATGTTGGTGTATTCTCTTCTCAGCGTAGCCTTGGTTTTATTCGCAATAGCAATATTTATATACAGTTCACTCGTCTTAGAAAGACTACTGGATGTCACAATTGTGATCGTATTGCTTTCTGCTATGCAGACTTTTATCTTTGGCATGCTCGCAGAGATTGTGGCCAAAGAACGTAATAAGAGGACATGAAAATGAAGGTATTGCTGGTGAATCCGCCGATTTTGAACTTGATTCAGCCAGAGACACCTAAATTCGTCACCACAGACCGTGGTCACAACCCTCCTCTTGGTCTTCTCACGCTCGGCGCAGTTATCAAAGCGCAAGGCAAGCATGATGTTGCGGTCCTTGACACGCAAGCAGAAGAACTGGATCTTGAAGGAGTCCGTGCAGCGTTCCAAAAACATGACCCTGATGTCATTGGAATGGCAGCTATCACATTCACGTTAATCGATTGTCTCAATGTTGCTCGTATTGCAAAAGAGATCAACCCTGCAGTCAAGATTGTATTGGGCGGTCCACACGCAACACTCTTTCCAAGAGAAACCGCAATTCAACCAGAAGTTGATGTTGTTGTTACAGGTGAAGGAGAAGTTGTTTTCCCAAAGATTGTTGACAACATCGATGACATGGAAAAGCTAGACCAAGTTAAGGGAATTGTTTATCAAAAAGAAAATGGTGAAGTGAAAGCAACAGGTCCTTCCGAAGTTATCGAGAACTTGGACGATCTTCCATTCCCTGACAGAACACTTACCGATCACACAAAATATTCTTCTGTTATTGCAAAGCGACAACCAATCACAACAGCAGTAACAAGTCGCGGCTGTCCGTTCCGATGTACGTTCTGCGACCGTCCACAAATGGGTGGTAAGACGTGGCGTGCACGTTCTCCCAAGAGTATTGTTGATGAAATGGAACAATGCGTTAACATGGGGATTCACGAAATCATGTTCTATGATGACACATTCACAATGGTTCGTCCTCGAACTGTGGAGATTTGCGAAGAGATCATTAAGCGTAAACTCGATGTAGGTTGGGATATTCGAACTCGTGTTGATCGTGTTGATAAGGAACTCCTCCAGCTTCTCAAGAAAGCGGGATGTGAACGTATCAATTATGGTGTAGAATCCGGCACAGAACGAGGTCTGAAAATCGTCAAGAAGGATGTAAAGCTTCCTCGTGTAATGCAAGCGTTCAAAGACACTCGCGATGTCGGAATGACTTCCCTTGGTTATTTCATGGTTGGTCTCCCTACAGAAACCAAAGACGAGATGTACCAAACAATCAAGTTCGCAAAGAAAGCACGACCTGACTTCGTTCACTTTACTGTTTTCACTCCTTTCCCGGATACTGAAATCTGGCGTGATATTCTCGCAAAGGGAGATAATTCAGTTCAAGAAGCATGGCGCGGCTACGCTGAAAAGCCATCAATGGCATTCGATCCTCCGACGTACAATGGTAATCTTTCTAAGGAAGAACTTTTCAAAGTTGCAGAGGATGCATACAAGTTGTTCTATCTCAGACCTGATTATATGGTGAAGGAAGCATTGAAGATTCGTTCAATGGGCGAATTCCGGCGTAAGTTCAAGGCAGGTATGAAGATTATCAAACTTGCAGCTACGTAGATGCTCAAAAAAATTCTTCCATACGTTTTTGGTTTAGCAGTTCTTGGTATTATTTTGTATCAGCTTGATACTCAGAAGATCGTCGAGCTCGCATTGTCCATGAACATGCTTGTCCTCGCAAGTGCAGTCCTTCTCCTTGTCCCAATGTTTTTCCTCAAGTCATTACGATGGAACATTCTGCTACGATCTCAAAAAATCAAATATTCCACGTGGGACACATTTGTAGTTTACCTTGCTTCTTTATCCTTCGGCCTTGTTACCCCTGCCCGAATCGGCGAACTCGTAAAATTAGCATATCTCCGTCGAGATAAGCACCCAATGGGGAAAAGCCTCTACACAATCATGATCGATCGCGTGTTTGACACCGCGTTTCTCTTACTTTTTTCCTACATCGGATTATTCGTATTCGCAAGCTTAGTAGAAAAAACCCTCCCGTTTTTCGTAACGATTCTTGTCGTAAGTGTAATCATGGTTCTTTTCGCAATATTCTTCAAAGAAGTTATCCTCAGAACAATTAAGCGGGTGATGGAGCGCCTTCTCCCTAATCACCACAGCACAAAGGCAATCAATGAAGTGTTTGAAGCATTCAATACACTCAACTTCCCTCTTATCGGCAAGCTCGCATTCATTACTTTTCTCTCATACATCGTGCATTTTTTCCAAGCGTTCATTATCGCTCATGCTCTTGGCCTTGAAGCTAATTTCTTTTTGATCGCGTTCGCTCTTTCGATTGCAGCCCTTGCAACGTTAATTCCAATCACCGTCGCTGGTATCGGAACCCGAGATGTCGCTTTCCTAACAGTTTTCACCGCCGCCGGGTTTGCTCCAGAATTAAGTATAGCATTTTCTACGGTCATGCTTGTATTAACATTAGCTTTGGCAGGATTAGCATTCTTTTTCTACTTAACAAGGCCAGTTCCCTTACACAACATTACCGAGTGAGCTCAGCCAACATTCCTTGCGCTAGCTTCTCAGCAGTTTGCTCTCGAACCAGTGTTCCACTCTTAATAACTTCTGGGTGCGACCCAACAGTGAATGCAACAACTCTCTTCCCGCACGCCTGCGCTTCAACAGCAGGCATGTCAAAACCTTCCCATAAACTTGCGGTTACATAGATGGTGGATGCTGCATAGTAACCAGCCATTCTCTCGTCCGTAACAAATCCAGCCCAAATAACTCCTTCTGGTGAGTTTTTCTTCAATTCTTCAGAATAGTTTCCAAATGTATGTTTCCCAATAATCACCAACTGAGCATCAGGAAGTGCTTTCTTTACAATCTTGAAAGCATCAATTAGAATGTGAATTCCTTTGTGCGGTGACACTCTTCCTGTATACACCATCACATTCTTCCCTAATTTGTGTTTCTGCTTGACTTCGCTAATCAATAAATTGTCAACATTCTTATGAAACCGTCGTGAATCAATTTCAACGTATCGCACCTTACTCTCCAGTCCAGTTTCTTTCTTCAGCACTCCTTGCAAAAACTCACTGATCGAGATCGCTTCATCAGCTCCCCTTGCTGTCAAATTCGTCAAGAACCGAAATAAACGAATGTACATCTTCTCCCCAAATGTAGAAAACGTTTCTGGTGGTGCAATTCCTGCATCGTAATAGATATAGCGCACTCCGAACCGTTTCTTTGCAACCCATGCAATGATGTTCATCGGGTATTGATGCGAAATAACAACATCTTTGCTCTTCAACAAAGAGCTGATTTTCCAAATCTTAAAAATATCAACAAAGAAGAATAATCGATACAACCGTTCCCAGAACGGCGACTTTGGCATTCCAATTTCCCGTATCTTTGCCCCTGGTAAATCCATGCTGGCTTGAAACGCAATCAGTGTAACATCGTTCTTCTTCTCAAGATACTTACGTATGTTCTGTTCCGCTACCCGGTCAATGCCGCTGTAGCGTAGAAACGTTGGTGTCAACACGGCTATTTTCATGTTTCTCAAGATCCATGTTGTCTTTAAATGTCTTTTGAAACATAGCCGCTTTCCTCGTCACCTCGATTAGGTCAAAAATCTTCACCCGAAATACCGATGGCAGCAACAGCACAACCACGACTAAACTTATGAGAAAACGCGTAAATGACCCAGTTTCGAGCTCCTGAATCATAAACGCGTGCAGCAGCAAGAACATGACAAGGAGTACTACGAGCAGTAAATACAGTATTCCACTAATCAGGTTTTGCCGCATGCAGGGCCAGACGTAGCAGTCTTCTTAAGCATTAGCAAGAAATTTCCGTAAGATTTTCAGAACCCGCGGTCTTCGGGTTGCCATTCTTTGTGTTCTTCAAAGAGCGGCCGTGCTTTATCTGTCGGCAGCGCATAGTTTATTTCTGTCTTTCCAGCAGCGTCTGTTGTCATAGCAATCTGTATCAACCCCTCTGCTTCCAGTTTCTTTAGCGTTGCAAGAACTTGTTCCTCGGTCATGTTCATGTAATGTGCAATCATATCTACACGTACATTCCCGTTGTCAAGATGCCAAATGATCTGAAATTCTTCTTTGCTTACCATACAGTCACTTTTTCTTTCTTATTTTTAAGTCTTTGTACACAGAAACATACCCTTTCACATTATCCGCTACCGTAAACTTCCGTACTTTCTTTTTTTCGTATTTCCCTTTCTTTGCTTGCTCAAACGCGCGGGCAAGTGCAGTACTATCTCTCGGCGGAACGAGCAAGTACTTGCCAGAGACGACTTCCGGCAGCGATGTCGTATTGCTCGCAATAACTGGTTTACCCATTGCTACAGCTTGCGCCGCACTATATCCAAATCCTTCAGATAGCGACGGTACGCACACGGCGTCTGCTTCTGATATAACTTTCGGCAGTTCATGCCAAGAAACTGATTTGCGTAGCTGTATTTTTCCTGGTGGTTGAGCAGCAACTTGTGCCCGTATCTTTCTATACCGCGCTTTGTACGCTTTATCTTGGCTCAACAACAGCACGAGTTGTATTTCTCCTTTGACTTTCCCCATGGCATCAACAAGGTATTCAATTCCTTTGCTAACCCCTGGCCTGCTATATGATAAAACAGTAAACACTTTGTTTTTTTTGCTCTTTCTCGGCGCAAAATGCTTATAGTCGACTCCATTGTACACCACAGAAATCCTTTTTTTCTTTATCCCCACGCGTGAAAGCTGTCGTGCAGTACTTTTAGAAACACACACATACTTATCAAACGGCAACATATACAAGAACCGCTCCAGCATATCATGCATAATCCGGGAAAGCAGATTCATATCGCCAAGTTGTGACCAGAAGTTAATCCACACTTCATGTACAGTCAGCACAACTTTCTTCCCAAGTAGTTTGGCAGCCAGCCATGCTGGTGGCGCACCGTTAAACGTCGTGGTATGAACAACGTCTGCCCTGCTCGCCTTATCAATAGCAGCCGGAACCGCCAAAAAGGTAAAGAAGTACCTGCTAGGACTCCATATCCGATGGATATGCACTCCGTTCCTGTTTTCCTTAGCTTTTGTATCCGGTAACCGCTGCGTCAACACCTGGACGTGATGGCCTTCTTTAGCAAGTCCTTCTGCTAAATTTTGAAACATAACTTCCACTCCACCGGTGTGGGGCCAGTAGTATTCCAGCACAAAGAGAATGTTCATTTCTTCTTTTGGCGCTTTCGGTCTTGGTTTTCAAGTGCAAATCTTCTTACTACTTCTTCTACCATTCTATGGGTGCGCCTCGACACCAGGTATGTGTAGAAAGATGCAGTAATCAGAAATAAGAATCCTATTACAATGACAAAGTCAAGTGTCCGCGCAAAATTAAACGTGTCAACAAAGGGATCCAGAACACTTGGTGCCATTGCTATGCCGCCTATCGAAATTGCTAGCAAACTCCAAAAACCAAATTCGTTAACAGTAAACTCACGGCGTCGGTAGTTTGTATAGGTTACGTAGATAACTGCTACCGCGAAGAGCAGACCTACCCATTGTATTGCTTGAACCATTATCGTGTCATCCTCCACCAAATCATGTTCTTAACAATTTTTATCCCGTCAAACACCGTTGTTCCTTTATGTCTATTGTGATAAATCGTCTCTATAGGAATTTGTGTGTATCTCAAATGATTCTTTCCGGTGAGCGCGATCATTTCGCTTTCTACACTGTAATCATTCGATTCCCATCTAATTTTCTTGTACGCATCTTTCGTAAATGCCCGAAACCCACATTGTGTATCCAACACTTTGATATTAAACAGCCATCGAGTAATGTGTTCAATGGTCCAATTCCCAACTTTGAAAACCAGCGGCATGTGCTTCTTGTTTACTTTCCGATATCCAAAAACAATGTCATGCGTTTCCAGCGCTTTCAAAAAATGGGGGATCTCTTCAGGACTATGTTGCAAATCTCCGTCGAGAACAACTACTTTTTCCGCACCTTCCCTGAATGCGTAATCAACCCCAGTTTTCAGCGCAGCGCCTTTCCCAAGGTTGACAATATGATGCAGCACAACAACGTTTTCATCCTCTGCCACACGTTTGGTCTTATCTCGGGATGCGTCATCAACCACAACTATGTTTTTAGCGTACTTCTTCGTACGCTTGATCACTTGTTGGATGTGATTATGCTCGTTATATGCGGGTATGACTACGGTAAAGCTCATTGATATTGCTCCAAGCGTACTTTAAAGTAAAGTGTCTGCCCGGCAAGTGGTCCGCTTGGGTATCCTCCTTCAGGCGGAACTTCGATGATCTTTATTTCGTCTAGTTTCATACCAAGAATTCCGTCATTGAACCCAGGAATCACTTCCCCGGTTCCTAACTCAAAGTTCAGTGGTGTACTCAAGTAGTCAGCAAAGTCGCTGTCTGGTGTTATTCCTTCGTTTTGCCAATCATTAATTGAACTGTCAAAAATCGTTCCGTCTTCAAAGTAACCAATGTAACTGATAGTCACTCTGTTTCCATTCTCCATTTCAACATCTGCTCGTGCATCGCGCTCAGCTTGCACAAGATCTGCAACAGCGATTGGTTGTCCGTTCTCCCATTGGATTGTGTAGACGTAAATATCCAATCCAGTTAAGCTCCGTTCATGGCTTATCTGTCTGAAGTACGTCAATCCATCTCCTTCCATGTAGAACATTCTCGTAAACATACCGCCGGCGATCTCTGGACTTGCTATGATGCTGACGTATTCGCCTCCTCCTGGGTAAGCAACAACAGATAGTCGTTGCGGCATGACGTTTTCAGTGTATGTCTTCTTGTTCATCTCTCTTGTAACCGGATCAAAGAAGTAAAAGTCTACAGGATGTAAGTTTCCTTGCGGTGCAACATACCATGCGTCAAGCGTTGTCAAGTTAATGTTCAATCCATCGCTACACAGCAATATTTCTCCTTGTTCTTGACATCGATTAATGTTATTTGAGTAACTCGGCCACGGTGCTACCCATGTGTTTTCTGCGCGATCATCTGCAAAGTTCTGCACTTCATTATGAAGCTGGTTCGCTTCTTCCCGAGGAATGTCAAACTTGTCATCCATGTACGCAATTGCCTCTTCGCGGTTCATGCTTCTGGTATTCTTTGCAATGTCTGCGCGCGTAAAATTCCATGCACCAAAGTGCGCCCATACCCCACTCTTTCCAATCATATCTTCACTTGCAATGAAGACTGATTCCGGTGGGTTACAGTACATCCAGGGTTCCATTCCTGTAATTGTGCTTTCCGAAATTCCCTGTGCTCGCAAGAAGTCCTGCCCGTCTTCTTTGCTCAACTTAAAGATGCCATCCATTAAGTTCCGACTAACAACGACATCCTGCGTTTCTTCTGTCAGTGTATCGATAGCTCTATTTCTTCCACAGTGCAACATCCGGAGCATTCCCATCGCTAATTCTTCATCATCAGTCGACAGTATCTTTCCGATCCAGTGTGCCTGCGGTGTTTGTTGTGTTGTTCCGTCGAACGTCACCGCCCGATCCGCCAGCGCTTTGAAGTGGTGACCAAAGTCCCACCATGAACTAATAATAGCATCCTCATCTGTTGTTTGTCTAATATTATCTAAACTATTGAACCATGCATCATTGATGAGTGGCACGTCTTGCCGTGCAATTCCCCGCGCATTTTCGTACATATTGTTTGGGAAGAAGAATACTGAAAGCAGTACCAAAAAGATAAGCGCTGCAATAATCATGCGCTCTACTTTTAACATGCTGGAGAGCGATGTCGACAAGTATCCGTGAATCTTTCCCATGAATACGCCGAACGCTACACTAAACGCAGGGATCAGCATTAACGTGAACCGAATACCTTGCGTTGTTGCCATGATTGTAACCATGAACCAAATAATAAGGAACGCAGCAGTCTTTGTATCAATATTCATACGTTCTCTCTCTGTTTCCAAGAAGAAAGACACCCCTACTCTCGCCACTAACGGCAGTGCAAGGAAGATAAAGAACGGTGTTAAGGAATCAAACCGACCTGACAAAGCAAGTTCGGTTACAATATAATAGTAAATAGACGCCGCAACAATATAGGCAACATCGATCATGTTTGTTCCCTTTGTTTTCATCAGCGTAAACGCGATTCCAACAAGAGCCATGACAAATAATGACTTTCCACCTGTAGCAGAAATTGCTGCAGGAATACTGCCTGGGTTCAATTCTGCTACCGTCGTCAACACATTCGGCCACAAGTTCTGAAGAACTGGTGTCTTGAATTCTGAGAACGTAGTTACCGGAGATATCGGCCCAATAATAAATTGTGTGAAGCTATTGAAGATCGTAACAAAGATTGCAGAAGCAATAACAAACACAAATCCTATGACCACTGCGTTACGCAATGCCGAATAGCGAAGCAGTGTTGCGGGTCCATGTTTGAGTATGCTTTGGTAATGGCCCGCGACTTGAAATGCCACAAACAATCCCATACCAACCAGCATTAAGTCAAAGACGTACCACCATCCTCCCCAGTTATTACTGAAGAGGCCTACGGCTAACCCTGCTCCCGCTGCAATAAGTATGCGTGGTATGAATTTCTTCGCGCTAAACGCTTCGATTACTAACCAAAACACAAGCACAGAGAAGAAAATTACCCATGCATCCGAATCTGCATGTCCAAAGAATGTTCTTGTTAAGAAACTCGTATTCACTGCTGCTATTGCGCCTGCAAAGAATCCAGCAACGTTACCAACGAGTCTCCTGCCAATGAAGAAGATCATAACAGCTGATGCAGCACTAATCACGACTGGGTACCACATCATCGCCCACATTAATGTAATGTTAGGAAAGAATACTTTCAGAAACTTAAACCAGTTAGCAATGAAAAACGGATGAAATTGATCTGTTTTTCCAATTCCTCTTCCGAACGGTGCAACTTGGTGATTATCCCACTGTCTTCCTTCTTTAATCTCATCGCCGATCATACCGGTCTCGACGATATTTTGCGCATAGCGATACCAATAGTATGTATCAATATCCTGCATGTAAAGTTGATCGTTATCGTCTCTCTGGAAGAATTGTTTGAAATTGTCTGCTGTCGCATCAATCTGTTGTTGCACATCTATAGTCTGCCCGGCAAATTGCCCTGTCCTAAATGTATACTGCCCTGATGATTGCACGTTCGCTATCTCTTCAGAAATAAGTTGTTGAAGATTCTCGTGCGGCAGATTAGGAAATTGCTGTTGAACCGATGCTTGCACGTCTTGTTGTATTGTGTTAAACACGCTTTGCGGTGCCCATTGATCATCTGCAATCGGCAAATCCATCGGTTGCAGTCTTACAGAACTTGAGATCCAAATAATAATGATGACCGCAAGTAGCGGCAATAGAATGTTGCGGTGTTTCTTCGCCATGCTCATTGCAGGCGCAAGATCTACACTTACATCTTCGTCATCTTTTTCTTTCTTGCCGCCTTTAAACATTCCGGCAACTGATTTCTGTACTTTGCCAAAATCAAAATTGATCTCCGATTCGTCATCTTCTTTTTTGTCTTCTATTTTTTCAGCAGCGTGAATTTGATGCATTACAGGTTCTTCTTTTTTCGCGTGCTCTTTCTCAATGCGTTCCCGCTTAGAAATATTATGTGCATGTTCGTGATGCGACTTTTCTTCTGGTTTGTGCTCTACTTTTTCAGCATGTGCATTCTGTTCTTCATGCTCTTTATGCGGTTTCTTCCCGAACCACTTCTTCATCCGGTCGAAATCCACGGTTATTTCGTCGTCGTCATCTGGCATTTTTCTTCTTGTTGACAGCTCTGTGGGCTCTATTTAAAACTTGTGCTAGAGAAGGAACCTCGCATACAAAAGCAGCCGGGGCTCCTTTGCAAGCAATTTAAATGCAAATTTGCTGGGAACATCCCGTTCAACCTGCTCCAACACCTGTTTGACACTGGGCCTTTGAAAAAGTGCAACCAGCTTGTTAATGTCTTGAGCCGAACTCCTGTTCAGCATCTTTCTAATTAAAAGAGACAGATACAGGTCTCTCCCCATTCTGCCACGCCATATTTTCTCATAATCAGCGCCATGCTTGATCGCATCTGCCAAACTCTGCCCACTAATTATAGACTGATTAATTCCACCTAATGTAGGTGCTTTCACCATCCCGGCAGCATCCCCTACTAAATAGACATTATCTCGCTGTGTTCTCAGCCGCGGATCGTACAGCGGAATAGCTCCTGCTTGTCTTTCTCCTAGCAGCACACCATATTTGTCTCCGAACCGCCACTTCATGAATTTGTCAAACACTTCATACGGTTGCTTTTCCGTAGCAATCCCTACTTTCGCAGTATCACTCGTTTCCGGCACAACCCAGGCTATCCCTCTATCTAAAGGATAAAATTCAATGATGTTTTCATTTTCAACCGTTGCAGTATATTGCAATCCAGCATAATACTTCCTTCCTTGGTTGAGTTGCGCATGTTTCGCCACTCTACTATACGGTCCATCCGCCCCAACAAGAAGATCAGTTTCAATTTCCTTTAGCTCTTTCTTTTCCAGATCCTCAATACCCATCGCAATGTTCCCATTGGTACTATGACCTCTGTACCGATGCCGCAGATGATAGACAGCTCCAGCTTTTCGTGCTCTATCCGCAAGCAACTGATCCAGCCCTGCTCTATCTAATATGACGTCATTCTTCAACTTGATATCCACAAACTTTCCAGAAGGAGCAAAGATTCTTGCTTTCTCAGGAACATTTACGATCAGCCGCTTGGGCAGCTGGAGATGTTCCTCAAGTATCCCAGTAATAATACCAGTACACGCAACCGGCATACCTACTTCAGCATGCTCTTCGTAGACATCCACCGTGTGCCCTTGCTTTGCAAGAAGTTCAGCAGCTGTACTACCACCAGGTCCAGCTCCTATGATACTAATCATACATTCACGAACGCCACCCAGCTTTTAACCCTTTCTCACTAGTGCTATCATTCTAAAGTAGTAACAAATCGATACCTTTATAAACCCCACTTCGTTGTCCTTCCCCTATAATACTACACAACTCATGAGGTACAACTAAAAATGGCAGAAACATTCGGTCGAAGAAAACTTCTAAGAAAATCTACAGTAATTCCAGCAGTTCTTTTTTCAGGTGCAGCAGGTGGACTTGGTTTACGTTCAGTATTGCAAGACGATTCACCTAACGGTACATCAACTGCCGCGGCAAGTACGCCAGAGGCACCACGCAGAAATGTTGTTGTTCCTCAAGTAACATCAACTCCAGGGCCTGCGCCTGCACATCAAGTTAGACAGCCAGATTCCGAAAAGTATGTTGCTGACCTTACAGAAGGTGTAGCTTCACGCGAATATCCAGTTCACTTCCAACTTTTTGCTCGTGGAAATCCGTTTACAGGAAGTTCTCCTGTCCAACGCGATGAATTTCTAGGTCAAATGGTTGGTCACGATTACGTTGAAACCGGTCGTGCTTCACTTGCTGATACAAGTGGTGTTGAAGCGTTTGCTGGTTCAATTGACTACAACGCTTTTGTTGAGAAAAACGGTAAGGTTAACGAAGACCTGTCTGATCTTGACAATACTGTTCGATATCTATTGAACGCATCTGATTTGAAAGCAGCTCCAACTGTTTCATTTGAAACTGTTGAAGGAATGGCATATGTTCCTGAAGGCAGCGATGAAATGAACATGCATCTTACAGCTCGTGTATGGTACGCACCTGTCGACGCTGAGAACATGGTTAACTGGGGCGACCCACAAGATCCAGAAAACAAATACAGTCCAATCGAAGTTAAAGGAGGTCCAGTTAAGGACTTCTGGAACCGTCACAACAACGGTAACTGGCAAGGCTGGGTTTTGAAACCTATCGAGCTTGACTTATTGGAAGGAAGCGAAGAAATCGAGCAAGTTGTCGACGCTCTTTGGCTACCTGACAGATTCAATCTTATTAGCGCTGATTACGCTGGTGAACTAGATCCTTGGAAGCATCCAAACTTTTACTTTGAAGGATTTGAAAACCCAGCTGATATGACAGGCTACGAACGCGAAGTACCTACAGGTACTCAGGCGTAAGAGGTTAACTCAATGAACACACGTCTGATCGTCTTGATTGCAATCCTATCAATTTCTTTGATAGCTTTTGCATCAATTGCCTCAGCTCAAGTACAACCAGTTTGTGGTCTACACAATTGTTTTAGTTCTTGTGGTATTGACGGAAATGTCCACTGGGGTGAATGTAGCAACGGTAACGGTAATCCAGGAACTTGTGTTGTGGGTAATGTTGCAGAAATTTGCATGGACGGTTGCAGTGGCGGTGTTTGCTCTGAGCCTCCTGAGCCTGATACTCCTCCTCAGCCTAATTGCTACGATAATGAATGCGGTTTAGCATGTGGCGAATACGGCGTTGTTGAACAGCAATGTAGTAATGGCGACGGTAACCCGGGTACATGTGTTGCAGTTCGGACAATTGAATTGTGTCTTGAATGTCACATGGGTGCTTGTGTTGATCAGCCTCCTGAGCCTGATACTCCTCCTCAGCCTAATTGTTACGACAGTCAATGTGGAAACACCTGCAATCCAGATGGGAACGTTCAATTTGGAGAATGCAGTAATGGTGATGGAAACCCTGGAACATGCGTTGCAGGAAATACAATTGAAATTTGCTTAGATGGTTGCAGTGGTGGCGCTTGCATAGGCCAACCTCCTGAGCCTGATACTCCTCCTCAGCCTAATTGTTACGACAACGAGTGCGGATTGTCTTGTGGACCTGACGGAAACGTTCATGCAGGAGTCTGCAGTAACGGTAACGGTAATCCGGGTACATGTGTAACTGGTTCTGATACAACTCCTACAGTCGAGATCTGTCTTGACGGATGCGAACACGGAGCATGTAAGGAACAACCACCTGCTTGCGGAGATAATGAAGTAAATCAGAATTCTGAAGAATGTGATGACGGACCATTCGGTTCAAACACATGTAGCAGTCAATGTAAATTCAAAGTTTGCGGAGATGCAATTATTAATCAAAATCATGAACAGTGTGATGACGGCAACAACCTAAACGGTGACGGCTGCTCAGCACAATGTACTATTGAAGAATGCGGTAACGCAATCGTCGATCACGGCGAAGAATGTGACGACGGCAACAAACTAAATTACGATCAATGTACAACTCAATGTAAATTGACAGTGTGCGGTGACAACCTGCTTAGCACATACAACAGTGATGGTGTTAGTGAACAATGTGATGACGGCAACACACAATCAGGCGACGGATGTTCTGCATTCTGTCAAGCTGAAATTTGTGGAGACAACATCATTCATCATCCACTTGGTGAACAGTGTGATGACGGTAACACAAACAACGGCGACGGATGTAACGCTGAATGTAAAGTCGAAGTTTGTGGTAACGCAGTTGTTGATCATGGCGAACAATGTGATGACGGCAACAGCCAAAACTATGATGGTTGCAGCAACCATTGTGTTTTCCAATGTACAGAGGAAGAAATTTCTCGTGTAAAGATTAGTGAAGAATCTTGCGATAGTCACGAATCAGGTAGTATTACCACGTATCGTGTTGCAACACGCTTAGAAAACTGCGAAGACAGTACATCAACGGTTACCGAAAACACTTGTGTAGCACAATGTACTCCTGGCGCAGAAATTAAAACAGATATTAACGATCAATGTCCTGCAGGTTACCACGGCGAGTACCATGCATGGAGAAAACAAACATACGATAACTACTGTAATCCTGTCTGGAGTGACTGGGTTGTTGATGTTGACGAATGTACAAGAGATTGTACTCCTGGTGAAGTTATCAAGCACAAGGAACGTGAACTTCAATGTGATCCTGGTTACGATGGTATAAAGATAGAAAAGAAATACAAGAAGTACACCGATCGATTCTGTAGTACAGAATGGACTGAATGGGAAGAAGTATTCAATTCCTGTGTAAAAGTTTGTGAAGAAGAAACAAAAATTACATGCGAAGACGCTTCCGATGAATGTCCTTACGGCGGTGACTTGCATCACTGTACAAAAACAATCACAAGCCGTGACTGTAGCGTAGAGAACAAACCATTCGACAAAGGATCATGTAACCCAACTCCAATTTGCGGTAACGAAATTGAAGAACATGGTGAACAATGTGATCTCGGCGACGAAAACGGTCAAATCTGTGCTCCTGGCTATGAAGGTTCATGCCAATGGTGTAGCAACGAATGTAAAACCGTTGTTGAAACCGGCGCTTCTTGCGGAGACGGAATTGTACAATCACAACACGAAGAATGTGAACCTATCGGCTCAACTCAACACATTATGTGCGGACTTGGCGGAAGTCAAGAACAAGTATGTAACAACCAGTGTGATTGGGAAGATGTTGATGAATGTAAGAACGAAGGTGACTGTAAACCTGGCGATGTAGACACGCAATCTTGCGGTGTTTCCAACGTTGGTGAATGTCAACTTGGTACACAATCACGTGTTTGTAAAGATGATTACACATGGGATAACTTTGGACAATGTGTCGGTAACATAGACCCTGTTGCAGAAATCTGTGACGGTCTTGACAACGATTGTAACGGAACTGTTGACGACTACCCAATTTGTCAAGAAGGCCCATCACTAACACCTATTCCTGATTTTACAATCTTGGAAGGTGAAACATTAACATTCCAAGCAACAGCAAACGATCCAAACAATGATCCTTTAACATTTAGCCTCGTTGGTGATGCAGCGCAGAACGGCGCAACAATTACAAGCGATGGTGCATTTTCATTTACCACCTCTGTTGGGATGGGTGGCACAGTGTTCAATTCGAACACCGTGACGGTAACAGATGGTTTGTTCAGTGATTCTGACTCGTTCAAGATTACTGTTACAAGTCTTCCAGAACCGCCTCAGCCACCCACACCAACATCTCGTGAACAATTCCTGATTGAACACTTGATTGTGGATGATGACTGCCACGCTAACGTAGATGGCGAGTTCCTTGTGTACTTCACCGTTAAGAACCAAGGAAGCAAGCTTGAAGACGTTACCATGATTGGTGTAGTTGACGAACTTGCTCTTCGCGCTAAGATCGGTCCAATGGACTTGAAGGGCGGCGAAGAAGTAGCACGGTTCTTCCGCTTTGACGCACCAGTTTCAATGGAGCCAGGCTACTACAACCTGCGATTCTACATTGACGGTCAGGATTTCCACCGCATCAAGCACCGAGAGTTCTTCTTGGATGCTTCCTGCTAGAATTTCTTTTTATCTTGTTAGTTTGTACATTAGTGCAGCAGAAACTCCAATCCAATTGATTGCTGCTCCAAAATATAACCCCTTGTCGTACGCTGATTGATCAGTTCCTTCTGGCATTTCTGAAAGAACTCCTTGTCCATCAGCTGCAAGGGTTTCAATGCCCAAGGGTTGCAACGGGCTCAAAGCAGTATTGACAAGAAGGAATAAGCCATCTCCGAACCCATCTGCGCCAGTAAACACTTCCTGCACTTCTTGGGGGTTTGGTCCGCCAAGGGCACTGCTCACTATTCCCAAGCCATACCATCCAAGTACTGCTCCTACTGCAACACCTTTTCTGCCTATGCCAAGCCCAATATCTTCGTAGTCCGCGGAGTGCTCAGAACTCATGTGATGAAGGAGCCAAATCGGTCTTTTAAGCATTGTGCAAATGCCCTTTATAAGCCTCCATTTGTTACTATTTAAAAATAAGTACAATGCAAAACATTTAAATAGCCAGCTTCGACCCTCAAGTACTATGAAAAAGACAATCCTACTCCTTTTGACTCTTGCAGCAGTGCTCCTATTGAGTACTATTGCAGTGAGTGCCTTTAGCAGAGGCGACGTTCAGCTACAGAAAATCGACATTTACGAAGAAGAATTGCACTTCTTGACTATGGTAAACGTTGAAAATGATGCTGGCAAAAGACTGAAAGATACTCGTATCACAGTCACAATCCCAGAGTGGGGCACCCGTGTCTCTTCAGGTCGCTTTGATCTTCCAAGCAATAGGGAAGAAACTCGCCAACTCTTGATGGATGTCAACGAAGTAGACAGCCATGAAGAAGTTTGGGTCCGAATCGTAGTATCAAACGATGAAGGCCGCAGAGTGAAGCACAGACCACTCTTCCTCATCTAGTGGGGACGAATTCTGTAACTACTCAGAAGTACTCAATAATCGAAAGCTTTATAAAGGAGGGGTCATTCTTATCGTCTAAGAAAGACAGCTCTATTGCTGTACTTTCTTTATAATATAACCAAAACAACCAACATGTTTGGGGGTAACGGACAATGAAGAACATATACATGGTAAGCTTGGTATTGGCTCTTGTAGCTGTATTAAGTGTAATCTCTGTGTCCGCTGTTCCGGTATCTATTGACGAAGTTGAAGTCAATGGCGAGGAAATGATTGAGGACGTAGACAATCGTCTTGACATTCAACGCGGCGAAGAAATTGAAGTTAAAGTGAGATTAAATGCATTGGCTGATGGTGAAGACCTTGAAGTTGAAGCATTCATCAGCGGTTTTGAACACAACGACCGCACCCGTCTATCAGACATCTCAGATGTCTTTGATGTTGAAGCAGATACAACATACATCAAGAAGCTTCGATTCGACTTAAGTGAACTTGTCGATGAAGATGACTACTTGCTACGTGTTATTATATCTGACAGAAACTCAGACGCTCTAATTGAAAATTACATGCTTAAGATCGACGTCCCACGACGTGACTTGACAATCCGAGATGTTGTCTTTAATCCTGACAACACTGTTCAAGCTGGTCGTGCTTTGCTTGCAACTGTTCGAATTCGAAACAGTGGTGAACAAGATGAAGACGACGGTGTTAAGGTAACTGTTAGCATCCCAGAGCTTGGTGTTAGCGCTTCTGACTTCATTGATGAAGTTGAAAGTGACGAATCCACTACAAGCGAGGAACTCTTCTTGAGAATCCCTGTTTGTGCTCCTGCTGGTGTTTACACAGCTCGTATTACTGCAGAATATAATGAAGGATTTGACGAAGTTTCAACAACTAAGTCAATTAGCGTAGTTGAAAGCGGTGCTTGTGAAATTAACGCACAAGCAACTGGCGGCAAGACAACTATCACATTCAGCGGCGGTTCACAAGACCTTGTTGCTGGTGCTGGTGGTGCAGCTTACCCAATCGCTTTGACTAACGGCGGAAACGTTGACCGAACATTTACACTAAGTGTTGACGGTGTTTCAAGCTGGGGAACAGTTCGAATCACACCATCAAACGTTGTAACTGTTGGTGCTGGTGAAACGCAAAACGCTTTTGTTTTCGTTTCAGCAAGCGACGATGCTGCTGCTGGTGAACGTACATTTGTTGTATCCGTTAAGGATGCTTCAGGTAACGCACTACGTGACCTTGCATTGAAAGCAAACGTTGTAGACGATGGCAATTCTGACTTCGGAGACGCTCGACGTGTTCTTGAAGTTGGTCTAGTACTTCTTGTTGTACTACTTGTCTTGATCGGCCTGGTTGTTGCCTTTAGACGAGTACGTGGCGACGAAGGAGAAGAAAGCCAAACTTACTACTAAGTCTCAACTTAGTTTGTTTTTTTTCTTTTTTTCTTTATCTTTTTTCTAAACATTTTTATTCTAACATCAGTTACTAATCAAAATGACGCCAATAAGCAGATACGAAATTTACGGTTCAGGACTTGCGATGGATCTACGTGTTACATTTCCAGTTGGTAACCCTGGAAACGGTCAAGAACTTTCTCGTTCTTTTACAGATTATCTTGGAAAGCAAACGCGGCAGCACTATGTTGCAACGCATGAGCAAAGAAATAATATGCACGATGGCATCGATGAAACCTTTCACGAATATGAAATCCTGCTAAAAGCTGCTCCTGTTGCAAGGATGATGGGTTTGACAGAGCAGGGGTCCCAGGCAGAAGCAGATCTGGTTACACTCTCCTTCACTCTCTTTCCGCAATTTGGTGAGACAGCTGTACTCCGATCTACTCTTGATGGCTTCAGAGAGCAAGAATTCGAAGTCGTAAGAAACTAGGTCACAAAGTTTATAAGTTAGACTCTATTTCAAAGTAGTAACAT
>JANQSZ010000005.1 GCA_028279045.1 Candidatus Nanoarchaeia archaeon
TTTTGCAAACACGTGGCGTCTCAAAGCGTCCAATCAAATGGTGCATTGTGTGTTTTACATGGTGACGTACATGCGCCACACGTCAAACATTGAACACGCTGTTGGATTTGCAGCAGATCATCTTTCGCCACCGCTTTCTATAGATCTCAAGAAAGTGCTCTGGGATTTAGAAACAGAAAAATTCTCCACGATACAAGAGTCTCTCGACGATTATCTGCATTCTTGGAAAAATTGGAACTCTGAGTTCATAGAATCAATTCACATGCTTGAAGGATCGCTTCTGGAGACGAGTGATGATCGAAGATTGGCGATGGTTGACAAAGCATTGGATATCATGCTGCAGGAAACATATGAAAAGATGTTGCACTACGCACACAACTTGAAGAATCCACTTACAACACTCTACATGCTCGGTATTATTCTTCCAATTCTTGGTTTGGTTATTCTCCCAATGGTTGTGAGTTTCCTAACAAAGAGTGTTCCTCCATTCACCATTGCAATGATTATTGCATTACTCTATAACATTCTTATTCCGATCGGCATCTATTTCCTTAGCAAAAGTGTATTATCAACAAGACCGACTGGGTACGGAGAAACTGATATCTCCGACGACAATCCTGAGTTGAGGAAGTATAGGAAGCTTCTTTTCCATGTCGGAAATTCAGAGTTCGGTATTAGTCCGAAGATATTCGCATGGTCTTTTGGAATTCTCTTTTTCATTGTAGGTGTTGCTCCACTTGTGTACGGAGAATTCCTTAAGCTCACAGAAGCCGGCAGACAAATTCTACTCACAGAGCCATCACTCATCCTGTTGGATGGATTCAAGTTTTTGGAGTACCGCACAGCGGAATCTGGCGACCTCATTGGCCCCTACGGTATAGGGGCCTCTGTCGTCAGTTTGTTCATTCCACTGGCACTAGGAGTGAGTTTAGGTGTATACTACAAATTAAGTTCTCAAAATGTTATGAAGATTCGCGAATCTGCAAAGAAGTTAGAAGAAGAATTCGCGTCTGCGCTATTCCAACTTGGGAATAGACTTGCCGACGGTCTCCCAACTGAAGTTGCGTTCCAAAAAGTTTCTTCGGTAATGAAAGGTACGGTTTCCGGCGAGTTCTTTAACATGACCAGCAACAACATGACCAGCATGGGCATGGGGCTCGAGCAAGCGCTGTTCGATAAGAAACACGGTTCTCTTGTCTATTATCCTTCAGCAGTCATCGAAAGTTCAATGAAAGTACTCATTGAGAGTTCGCGCAAAGGCCCAACTATTGCTGCGCAATCTGTCATGAATATTTCCCGTTACATCAAAGAAATTCACCGTGTGAATGAGCGGTTGCGTGATTTACTTGCAGATATTGTTGGCGACATGAAACAACAATCTGCGTTCCTTGCTCCTGTTATTTCCGCAATCGTTGTTGGAATCACTTCCATGATTATTTTGATTCTAGGAAGATTAACCGACCAACTCAAAGCAGTTACGCAGGAAGGTGTTGCAGGCTCCGGCGTTCCTCCCGGATTAGTTACGTTGTTTGGCGATGGTGTCCCTACGTTCTATTTCCAAGTGATTGTTGGTCTCTACGTAGTCCAAATTGTGTTCATTCTTTCCATCCTGGTTAACGGTATTGAGAACGGTTCTGATAAGTTAGCAGAGCGATTTACGCTTGGGCGCAACTTATTGAAGAGCACATTGTTGTACGTTGTTATCGCTCTCATCGTTATCGTGATGTTCAACTCCCTCGCTTCCTCAATACTAGGCTCTGGCGTGTTGAGTTAGCTTTAAAAAGACCATCAAAATCCATAAGTGCAAGCACCGGTAGTATAATGGCAGTATCACGGCCTTCCAAGCCGTTGGTCCGGGTTCAAATCCCGGCCGGTGCATTCTCATGACACAAGCAGGCTACGATCCGGAAGCGCAGGCAATCCTTGTACAGCAATCAGAAAGTCTAAGGACACACTTCGATTTCGTGCAGGCAGTTTCGCCGTTTAGACAAGCAGGATTTGCCTGGTATGAAGTTCATTGCGAAGGTGGAAGACAAGAGTTCTTGGCAGATAATTGTTCCGAATACATGCGTGTATTACAGCCTGGCGATAGAATCAAAGTCATCGCAGGAGATAAACACACCCCAATTGGTCTTGATGGAAGCGAGCGAAGACCTGTAGCAGAAGCATCTATCGATGGCATCATACTGTACCAGAACCCATTCTTCACAGAAAAATCATCGTAGCGCTTCACTATCTAACTTACTCTTCGACCTGTGACATTCTCTACAAAGCGTTCGCAGGTTTGTCTTATCAAATAAGCTACCACCCATCTGAACCGGAATGATATGGTCAACATCGAGTTCTGATCTTCTAAATCGTTTCTCGCAAATACCGCAGCGATATTTATCTCGGCGCAGGACGTCGGTTCGAACATACCGCCACGTGTGGTTACGATTAAAGACATCCATACACTGTTCAGAACAATAATGCTTCCTTCCTTCTGCAGTTGTATTGTCGCAGTTCCTACACAATTTATTGCCGCTGCTATCGAATCTATCCGGTGTATCCGATATTCTCGGGTAGCGTGGCATTGAATTTACAAATTAATTCCAGAATTCTGAACAGTTGCTTGGATTCGAGCCAGTATAGGTTCGACTTGTGGCGGTTCTCCTTCTTCAAAGTGAATCGCCGCGAAATTCCTAAACAGGCGCACGTTATCTTGTTCGTTAACATGAAACGTATACGCATCTGCTTCTTTTAATGTAGTAAGTTTTTCAGCGTCTTCTTTACTCAACGCCTCACCTGCGTGTAAAAAGAGTATCCATTCTCCTGTTGCAAAGCGAATTGTTTCTGACATCGCGCCAGGCAAATCATCAGAAAATTCATATACGTGAAATGCAGCTCCGAATTCTTGTGCTGCTTTCTTGAGCTTGTCTTTACCTGACCAATCAACAACAATGATTTCGTCTCCTTGTACAGATTGGAGAGTTTTTCGAAGGTCGTCTTCGTTGTTTTTAGCCAGCACGCAGATTGAAAGTGTCATGGTGAGAGCTAGAAACTAACAATATTTAAGCATTGCGCATCGCAATCTTTTTAAATCAAAAACCCGAAAAGTAGGATATGAAGAACATTATTGTGCTATTACTGGCATTAACCGTGTTATCTGCAGGCTGCACCCTATTTGAGGATGAAGATGCTCCGCTTGATGCGGGCGTACTAACGGCAGAGCTTCCAGAGCTCCAGATACCCAGCGGAGACAACGCGAGGCTGGTTGTTGATGGTCAGAACACAGGGAATACCGAGATGACCGTAGGGTTCATTATTGTGCCAAAGAATCCTGAATCTGTTCAGATTCGATATCCTGGCGAGTTAACCTATGTCGTCCGTCCGCAGGAAACTACAGGGCGCAAAATAGTAACTGTTACCGCAACAACAGAAGCAGCGCGGTCTGATTACGAAATCGATGTGATATTTAGAAATATGGAAACAGGGGAAGATCTTGATACGCTCTCTCTTGTCCTCACGGTTACGAAATGACTTCTGTTTTTGTAATTGGTGGTGTAGCGGTTGATATTATTGGGGTAAGTAATGATCTCGAACGTATTGATATGTCTACACCTCATGGTCACTTTCTCTGCTTGAACTACGGATCAAAAACCCGTCTAAAGGATATGATATTGACATACGGTGGCAGCGCAATGAATGTTGCCGTTACGCTAAAGTGTATGGGAACCAAGACAACCTTGATGAGTGCGGTTGGTGACGATCCGTTTGCAGGATTTCTTAAAGAAAAACTCAGGCAGTTTAGCATTTCCCCTAAATACGTACTGAAAAAACCTGGAAATACAAGTTTGTCTATCGTTCTGCTCCAGTCCGGCGAGAAGTCATTGCTCGTCCATCACGGCGCTGTCGATCATCTCGGTCCAAAAGATGTTCCTGCTGATATTGAAAAAGCAGGCGCAGTCGTCATGACATCGATGGTTTCTGCGAAGAATCAAAAACTCTTCGAGCACGTTACAAAAATCACCCATAAGAAGAACATTCCGCTTATTTTCGCACCGAGTATGACATTACTGCAGTGCATGGGCAATCCGAAGAAGTTACTAGAGTATGATTTCTTCATGAGCATCATGAACAATGAAGAAGCTCAATGCATAACAGGAAAACGGACGATTAAATCAATGTTGAAAGCACTCCCAGGTGAAGTAGCAGTTATTACTAAAGGTCCTGAAGGTGCGTACGCAAGACAAGGTAAGAAAATGTATCACTGCAGCAATCTTGATGTCATCCGCCACAACACCACAGGTGCTGGCGATACGTTTTGTGCAGGATTTGTACACACGTACTTGAAAACAAAGGATGT
The DNA here is from genome assembly GCA_028279045.1 of Candidatus Nanoarchaeia archaeon. Lineage (GTDB taxonomy): Archaea > Nanobdellota > Nanobdellia > Woesearchaeales > UBA10216 > JANQSZ01. Next base: position 4,346 of record JANQSZ010000005.1, read on the forward strand.
CAAGGAGTCTTTGAGAATGGGAAGCGTGGTTGCAGCAATGAAATTGTCCAGTACCCATCCAGAAGTTACCTGTTTCCCTCCTGAAGTCAGTAAATTTTTGAAGAAGTACGAAAAGAAGCTAACACTTACCCAACTATAACGCTCGGTGACATATCTTTCGGTGCATGTATATCCATAATTTCTAGAATTGTAGCAGCAACATTGTCAAGACCGCCTTTCTTAAGCGTAACCCCTTCCTTACAAACTACAAACGGAACATCGTTGAGCGTATGTGCAGTAGTAAGTCCTTCTGTCATCTGCTCACAATTGCCGTGATCTGCAGTGATGAATGGAACATATCCTTTTTCGAGAGCAGCAATGATGATTTCCTTGAGCGATTCATCGACGACAGCAAGTGCTTTTTTCGTTGCGTTGAACTTGCCTGTGTGCCCAACCATGTCTGGATTTGCAAAGTTGACAACAATGAATGGATATTCTGCAGTAATTCCTTTCAATGTTTCTTCAACAACGCCTTTTGCATTCATTTCTGGCTGCAAATCGTATGTTGCCACTTTTGGCGATTCCACAAGCACGCGATCTTCATCATCAAATGGTTTTTCTCTTCCTCCATTAAAGAAGTATGTAACGTGGGCGTATTTTTCAGTCTCCGCAACATGTAGTTGCTTAACATGTTTCCTACTTAGCACGTCAGCGATCGTATTTTCAGGAACATCTTTTGGAAAAGCTACTGGGCAAGTTAAATTCTTCTCGTCGTAGAGTGTCATAGTTGCGAGTTCGGCGCGTTTTTCACTGCATTCAAAGTTTTTGAATGATTTATCGTGCAGTGCCCAGCACAGTTGTCGTGCTCTGTCAGCACGGAAGTTGAAGGAAAACACGTGATCTCCGTGACGCAGGCCCGGATAATCACCAATTACCGTTGGTTGTATGAATTCATCAGATTCATCGCGGTCATACGCTTGTTCCACAGCTTCTTTTGCTGTTTTTGTTTGCAATCCTTTCGCATCAACCAGCGCATCATACGCCAATTTGGTTCGTTTCCATCGTTTGTCGCGATCCATTCCATAATAACGTCCTCCGACGGTGGCGATCCAAGTTGTCATGCTTTTTTCGATTGCTTTTTCTACTTTTTCAAGCAAGGGAAGTGCAGAGTGTGGGTCCATGTCTCTACCATCAGTAAACAAATGTAAATAGGTACGTACACCAACGGTGTCTGCAAGTTTCAGCAGTGCAAGCAAGTGATCAATGTGTGCATGTACTCCTGCATCGGACAACAATCCGATCAAGTGAATCGATCGATCACGTTTGGCAGCTGCAGAAAAGAAATCTTTCAATGTTTCATTTATTTCGAACTGTTTTGTTTCAATAGCTTGGTCTATTTTTCTGCAATCTTGGTTGATGACGCGTCCGGATCCAATCGTCAGGTGTCCTACTTCAGAGTTCCCCATGGTTTTCTTGGGCAGTCCAACGTGTTCGGCTGCTGCTTTCAGCGTCGTATGTGGGTATTTCTCCAATAAAGAGTCATAAAATGGCATGGGAGCTTCTGCTACAGCATTTTTCTCCGTATCTTTGCGATAGCCGAATCCATCAAGAATAATCAGGAGTGCTTTGTTCATAACCCGTATCCTTCAGAACCAATTTCTTCCTCGATGCGAATTAGTCTGTTGTATTTCGCAGTGCGTTCTGATCTGCATGGTGCGCCAGATTTAAGTTGTCCGCATCCCAGTCCAGTTGCCAAATCAGCAATGAATGTGTCTTCCGTCTCCCCAGATCGATGACTCACCATAACGTTCCAGTCATGTTTAAACGAAAGCAGTGCAGCGTCGATAGCTTCGCTAACTGTGCCGATCTGGTTCACTTTCAGCAACAAACAATTCGCAGCTTTGCAGACTGCTGCGGTCTCAATTCGCTTTGGATTTGTAACCGTTAAGTCGTCTGCAACAATTTGAATGCCGGTAGCTGCTGTACAATCGGTAAATGCTTCGAATTCATCTTCTGAAAACGGATCTTCCAAAGAAATAAGTGGATATTTCTTCACAAGTCCTTGATAGTAAAGAGACAATTGTTGTGATGCATACGCTTTCTCCATGTGATATACATTCTCTGCAAAGAATTCCGACGCTGCCGCATCGATAGCAAACGTAATTTTGTCTTCGTATCCAAGCTTCTTAACAGCTTCAGTCAAGAGTGAAAGTGCTTCATCTGCAGTGTTGACAGGCGGTGCAAATCCACCTTCGTCACCCACATTGCTTGCTTCCTTTCCATATTTCTCTACTAAAATTTTCTTCAGTTCTTGATATGTTTCCGCAACCAGCCGAATTCCTTCTGTGAATGATTCTGCTCCTGACGGAACAATCATAAATTCTTGAAGGGCAAGCGCATTTCCAGCGTGCGCTCCTCCGTTAATGATGTTACAAAACGGGACTGGAACGCGAGGGCTCCTTCCTGATATTGCCGCAATATGCCGATAAAGAGGGATATTCTTGCTTAGTGCGCCGAGTTTGCAGGCCGCCATGCTTACTGCAACCGTGGCATTCGATCCAAGATTGCATTTGTTATCCGAGCCATCAAGTTTGATCAGCGCGTCATCAATTTCTCGTTGATTTGTGCAGTCTTTTCCCAGTAATGCTTGTGCAATTTGTTTGTTAACATTAGTGACAGCTTGTTGCACACCTTTCCCACAATAGCGTGACCCGCCATCGCGCAGTTCGACTGCTTCATGGCTTCCTGTGCTTGCCCCGCTAGGTGCAATAGCCCGTACAGAATGCGTTTCTGTGCTCATTTCAACTTCAACAGTTGGATTTCCTCTAGAATCAAAGACTTCTCGTCCCTTTATGCTTGTTATTGCTGTCATACGCGGTCTGATAAATTACTTACATAAAAACTTTTTTAAAGCTGTTTATCAATGAATACACTATGGTAAACATTGTCTTTTTCGAAAGTGAAGCTTGGGAGCGTCCATTGCTGAAAAAAGCGTTTCCGAAGCACAAGCTAAAATTCGTTTCTTCCCCACTAACGGCCAGAAATGCTGCAAAGTACAAGAAAGCAGACATTATCTCTGTCTTCATCTACTCCCGCGCTACTAAAGAAGCGTTGGATTTGCTTCCAAATCTCAAAATGATTGCCACGAGATCAACAGGGTTTGATCATATCGACAAGGCAGAGTGCAAAAAACGAGGCATCGTAGTCTCAACAGTTCCTTTTTACGGTGAAAACACCGTTGCAGAACATACATTTGCGTTAATTCTTTCCCTATCAAGAAAGGTTGTGGATTCTGTTAATGCGACGCGTCAGGGTGATTTCGATGCAGAAGGCTACACAGGGTTTGATCTAAAAGGAAAAACGCTGGGCGTTGTCGGTACCGGCCATATCGGTCAGCATGTTATTCGCATGGCAAAAGGGTTTGAAATGAACGTAATTGCATTTGATGTCTATAAAGACATGAAAGCAGCAAAGAAGCTTGGATTCACGTATGCAACCCTCCCAACAGTATTCAAGAAGAGCGACATCATCTCTCTGCATGCACCCCACAACGACAAAACACATCATTTAATCAACAGAAAGAATTTCAAAACAATCAAGAAAGGTGCACTCATCATTAATACAGCGCGTGGTGGTTTGATCGAAACAGAAGCACTCTACAGAGGAATCAAGTCAGGTCACCTCGGCGGTGCTGGTCTCGATGTATTGGAAGAAGAAGGGCTTATCAAAGAAGAAAAGCAGCTCCTTTCAAAGCTACATGATTCCCAAATTTTAACTCTCTTGCAAGATCACTGGTTGATGGATCAGGAGAATGTTATCGTTACGCCGCATAATGCATTCAACAGCGTAGAAGCATTACAAAGAATTCTCGACACTACCATTGACAACATGTCTGCATTCTTGAAGAAGAAACCAATCAATAGGGCGATATAGTGGTTTCAAAAGTTCAGCTTGCACAGGGGTGGCGCATGTTGAATGCGTCACAGAGGCGCAAGCGAAAGGGATTCAAGAAATATCAAGGGACTGCAACGCAAATTTGCAAGAGTATTGTAAAAGAGTGTTACAACGGCACGTTCTTTCAAGTGAGTACAGGGAATTTCCCGATGTTCTGGTCTCGCGATTTCGCGTTTTGTGTTGATGCGCTTCTCAAGCAAAAGTACAGCAAGCAAGTGAAGTCAACGCTTGCTTACGCGCTAGAAAAATACGAAAAAGCAGGAAGAGTAACCACTTCAATTACTCCAGATCATGTTCCATACGATTTTCCTAATTATGCTGTTGATTCTCTCCCGCTTTTGCTATATTCACTCCGTGCAGCGAACGCCAAGCAGCTTGTAAAGAAGCATAAGAAATTTCTAGAACATGAAATTGAGAAGTTCCAGTTGGAAGTTTTAGCAGAAAATGGCATGGTGCGTACGGACAGGTATTTTTCTTCGATGAAAGATTACTCGTTGCGCCAGAGCAGTTGTTATGATAACAGTATGGCAGCTCTTCTCCAAAAAGAAGCGAAAACGTTGGGGTTCAAGTATCCAATTAAAGCAAATTACAAGAAACTTCTGAAAGATGAACTTTGGACAGGAGAGTATTTTCTCGACGACGTTTCTGGAAAGTATCATGTTGCTGGTGATGCAAACACATTTCCGTTCTGGACAGGGGTGATTACCGATAAATCAATGATGCGGTCTGCGTTTGCTGCAGTGCAACGAAGCGATCTAGACAAACCGTTTCCCTTACGCTATACATCAAATGCAAAAGTCAAGATGCGCAAGGAATCATGGTTAACACCTAATTACGAACGGAATTCTGTGTGGCTGCACATGGGTCCGTTGTTCATGAATTTGATGAAAAAAGTGGACAGGCAGCAGTACATCGAATACCGCGTCACGTATCATCGAATAGTCGAACATTACGGTACATTGCTTGAAGTGTACACACCAGAAGGAAAACCGTACAAAAGTTTGTTCTACATGACCGATGAAGGCATGTTGTGGGCTGCAAACCTCATATAAACTGCATTTTTTCGTGGAAATTATCTTCATGAGGGAGGAAGCTCTTGAGTTCAAGGTATTCTTTGATTGCGTTTTGGAATTCGTACGCTTCTTGGTATAAGAGCTTCTTCTGTTCCTCGATATTTCTCTTCAAAATACGAGTGCGGAAGAATTTGTCAATGTATTTCACTATGGGATCGTTCTTGAATTCAGTAACCTCAAGATACGGTTTGATATCAATCTTGATTTCGCCATGCTGAACTTTTGTTTTCTGCCCTTTGATCATGACTTCAACATCAGTCATCTGCACCACGTTGATATCCACGTCAATTCTGTGTTGGATGTATTTGTTCGAGCCTGGAAAGTGCTTCACAGTCCGCCACCAGATATGAAGTTCCCGTTCATTCTGCCGTTGAGTAGTCCCGTTTCGCTGCGAGAACAGTACTTCCATATTATTCAAGTTGGTTTGGTGCTTCAAATCCAGAAATTCGTGTTCTTGCAGCCATTTCATCATGAACCTATAGAAGGGCTGCATTCGGTAGACTTCCCTATAGATAATTGATAATTTAGGGATAGCTACCTTAGCCATGCCTCTATTTGGCTGTTGCAAGTATAAAGTGTTTTGTATTCCCTGATCAGTACTCACTAGGCGCGATAAGGTTTTTAAAGAAGGCGGAATTGCTGAACACATGCTCATAGGAATTGTTGGGAAACCGAATGTGGGAAAGAGTACGTTCTTCAAAGCACTTACTTTGGCAAATGTCGAAATAGCGAATTACCCGTTTGCGACAATTAAGCCAAATCACGGCAAGGCATATGTGAAGGTTGAGTGTGTAGAGGGGTTCTTCAATACCAAGTGCAACCCACGCGAAGGATATTGCATTGATGGAACGCGATTCGTTCCCGTAGACCTCATTGACGTTGCTGGCCTTGTTCCTGGCGCTCACGAAGGCAAGGGCATGGGAAACCAGTTTCTTGATGATCTCCGGCAAGCCGATGCACTCATCCACGTGATTGATGCTTCTGGCGGAACGAACGAAAAGGGCGAGTCTGTTGAGCCAGGGAGCTATAATCCTGCTGCAGATATCAAATTCCTTGAAGTGGAACTCGATTACTGGTATCTTCAAATTCTAAACAAGCAGTGGGAAAAATTAGCACGGCAACTATCCATGGAAAAACAACAGGTTGCCAGGGCAATTGCAGAGCAGCTTTCTGCATTGCGCGTTACCGAAGACATGGCAAAGGAAGTTGTACTGCAACTAAATTTGAATGTTGAGAATCCTGCGTCGTGGACAGAGGAACAGTTGCTTGAATTAGCAATTGAGTTCAGAAAGCGAACAAAGCCAATGATCATTGCTGCAAACAAAGCTGATACGAAGACCGGGAAAGAAAACATGGAGCAGCTGAAGAAAGATTTCCCTAATCACATCATTGTTCCGTGCAGCGCCGAGTCTGAACTTGCGTTGCGCGAAGCATCAAAGCACGAGCTTATCAAGTACATTCCCGGTGAAAATGAGTTTGAAGTTATTGGCAACTTGAACGATCAGCAAACAAATGCGATTAACATAATCAAGAAAGAAGTGATTGATGTGTACAAGAGTACTGGCGTTCAAGAAGTAGTTGACGCTGCAGTATTCAAACTCTTACAATACATACCAATTTTCCCAGGCGGCGTGAGTAATCTTGCTGATAAGGACGGTAACAGACTGCCTGATTGTTTTCTCCTTCCGCCGAAATCAACAGCGCTGGATTTTGCATTCCACATCCATACCGACCTCGGAAAAGGATTCATTCGTGCAGTCGATGTCAAGACGAAGCGTACAATAGGAAAGGAACATTTGCTCCAGTTCGGGGATGTTATAGAAATAATCAGCAAGTAGTTACTTCTTCAGTCCGTCTTCGAATGTTTTAACAACATCAATGACGTACTTGCCTTCTTCAAGTTTGTAGATAAGCGATTCTTTCTTGAACAAGTTAACCAGGTCGAGTTCATACTGGCCAGGTTTTAAGATACGAATGCTTTCAAAATCGAGAATAACTGGGTTGTTTTTCTGATCGCTGCCAACCAGGTCAAGAACATCCTCTTCAATTTGCTTCTTGTCTCCTTCGGTGAGGTCTTGAACAAGTTTTCTGCTTTCGTCAAGCTGACTTTTCTTGATGAAGAAGAATAGTTTAGCCCCACACATACATCCAGAAAGAATTTCCTTAGCTCCGTCTTCATAGAGCTTGTTGCATCGTACACATTGGTGTGGCATCAGCGTCTCTTTTTCTTACCATTCGCATCACTAGCGAATAGTTGAATTTTATTTGGGTCTTTTTTGATTTCCTTGATGACTGTTGCAGGGCCGATAATGGTCATGCCTGCGCGGTCTCCGATAAGCATGTTTACAAAGTTTCCTTTTACTTTGGCAAAGAAGGGTGTGTTCTCCCCGTGTTCCGGGTTGACTTCAGCAATTTCTATGCCTTTGAACTTCTCATCGATTTCTTGCATTGCCTCTTTAATGAGATCAGCGTCGTCTGGCGACTTTAGCCTGCCCTCCATGAGAACAATTTTCTCTTCCTTAACAAGACTCAGGATCTTTCGAAGTCGTTTAGCTTGCGACAGTCCTTCCATTTCAGTGTATGGAACGAATTGTAAAGTTATCATCCGGCCACCGCAAACAATGATTCATAGAATTTGTCCATGTGTTTGCCCATTTTAGCAGAGATTCCAACAACTTCGTATTGTGGAAATGCTGCTTGGACTTTTTTAACACTGGCTTTCTTAAGGTCGACTTTATTTGCAACAAGCAACACAGGAATGTTACGTGCTTGTAAGTTTCCAATAATTGTAATGTTGACTTGTGAAAAAGGATCGATACTTGCATCCAGAACAACAATCACAACATCCATTTCATCTAGCCATTTGATTGCATCCACAACACCTTTTGTTGCTTCTTTTGCTCTCTTTTTTGCTTCTTGAACTTTCATGCCACTTTTAACAAAATCTTCGTAGTCAATTTTTGTGGCAATGCCTGGCGTATCTACCAGGTTGAATGTGAGTTCCTTCTTTCCACGCTTAACATGAATTTCTTCTTTTTGTTGAATCGCGCGTGTTTCGTGCGCCATGTTAGAAACACTACCCACATCTTCGCCCAACCAGTCTTGGCTGATGCGATTCGCGAGTGTTGTTTTGCCGCCGTTTGGCGGGCCATACAATCCTATTTTCAATTCGCCTTTGCGATTGAAAAGATCTCTGAAAACCTTGTTTACAAACCGTCGGAAAACGCTAATCATGGATGAATTCGTGAAGATGAGAGTTTAAAAACCTTTCCATGGTCCCCGTGCTAAACGCAATGCTTAAATACGTTGTTTGGCAGGGAGACAACATGAAAGCAATTGTGAAGCGCGATATTCTTTCTGTGCTGAAAAAAGCCCAGCTTGCATTGCAGAAAAAAGATTCCGATATGATGAAACGGACCAGCAATGAAACAATTCACAACGCTTCGATTTTCCAAGATCAAGGTTCAATTTCTATCGCAGTACTAACGTACGCGATGTCCAAACTCATGCATCGCGATTTACTTGATCCCAAGCGGGCGCAGGCCACGCTTCAAATGGCAGAGCATCAATTGAATGAAAATGATGTAAAAGCGTTTACAAACACTATCCATGTTTTCATGGATCACATCGCAAAGGTCGATCGGAAATTTCCTGAGTATGTAATGAACGTTACAGAGTTTGCTCATCTGAAAAAAGCGTGCTTGATGTGTAAGCATGGTATTTCAGTTGCACAAGCTGCAGATGCTTCTGGCAAAACGCAATGGGAACTGCTCCCTATTGTTGCTTCTCAATCCTTCAACAACGAAGCTTCTCCAGACGTTCCAGCGCGTCAACGAGTAAAATGGGCGAGGGAGTTCTTCAAATGAAAGGACTTGTGTTTGATGCCGGCCCTATTATTAGCTTAACAATGAATAATTTGCTCTGGCTTCTCGAGCCACTTCGCCTAAAATACGGCGGGCAATTCATCATTCCTGAATCAGTGCGCGTTGAACTCATCGATCAGGCATTGGAATCTAAAAAATTCAAGTTTGAAGCACTGCAAACACAGCAATACATTCGAAATGGGACGCTTACTGTTGTAAACAAGAAAGAAATCCGTGATGAAGCTCTGCGATTGCAAAAGTTAGCCAATAGTGCGTTTTCTGTACGCGGCCAACCTGTAAAAATAGTGCATAAAGGAGAGATGGGCGTGCTAGCTACAGCAAAAGTTCAAGGTGCAGATGCAGTAATTATCGACGAGAGAAACACCCGAGAGCTTGTTGAGCATCCGGTTCATATTGCAAAGATCATGCGAAACCGGTTGCATGCGAACGTCGCCACAAACCACAGTGTTCTGAAGAAACTTCGCACAGAATTGAAAGGGATCAAGGTTTTGCGGTCATTTGAACTTGTTACGATTGCGTTTGAGCAAGGGTTGCTTGATAGATACATTGAATCAAAACCAGAACTTAGGAAAGTTCTTCTTGAATCAGTTTTGTGGGGCGTAAAATTAAATGGATGTGCGGTGTCAGATAAAGAAATCCACCAAGTTATGAAGCTTGAGCGGTTTGCATAATAATTCTGCATTCAGAAATTCGGTAGTCTTGATCATTAAAGAACCGTTTGCATTCTTCTCCTGTGTTAATTTTCTCACACCGATCGTTTTCATCGTACTGTCCTCCTAGAGGGGATGATTGCATAAGGTCGTAGCCGGTGAGGCAGCGATCACAGCACAGTTCTGCATTAACAGAGATATCAATAGGTTCCTCAAATTTCTCGATTGGAGCAACAACAAAACCAGTCAACGACACGCCGCTAAAGAGCAGCAACGCTAATCCGGTCATCACAGAGAGGAAAAGAATCACGCGTTGATTCATACGGAATACAGGGTGCCAGAAATATAAAAAGTTACTCTTTTCGTATCTTGCAGACAAAGAATCCTTCTGTATCATTGTCTTGCGGCCAGATACGCAACGCATTCTTGATTTCGCTTGCGTAGTGCTTCTCATCAAGTTCCAGAATAGGTTTTGAACGATTAAGCGGCAAATCAATCTTCTCTATTGTCGCGCCATCATTTCTTTGCAGCAAATGATCGATAACAGCTTCATTTTCCTGCGGTTCACAACTGCACGTCGAGTATACCATTGATTGTCCTGCTTTCAATATGTCATAGGCAACGTCCAAGAGTTGTGTTTGCGTCCTCGCCAAACGTTCAATCATCCCAGGGTTCCAAATCGTAACAGTTTTCAAACTCTTGCGGATAGTTCCTGTTCCTGAGCATGGTGCATCGAGGAGAATATGATCAAACTCCATTCCTTTCTTTCGAAACGATTGTCCCATCATTCGCGTAGTAATCATATTGTGCGCTCCGGATCGTTGCATATTGATCCCCAGTGGTTTCATCCGTGCTGCATTAATGTCATTTGCAATCAATAATCCTGTGTTGTTCATCATTGCCGCTAGCTGGGTTGATTTACTTCCAGGAGAAGCAGCCATGTCCAATACAAGACTATTTTCTTCTGGGTTTAGCACAAGTGGAGGAATCATGCTTGCTGCTTCCTGAACATAAATTGCTCCAAGCATGTGTGCAGCAGTGTTTCCAATGTCTCTTCGCTCGCTCGATACCCAAAATCCTTCCTTTATCCACGGAATCGGGTCGAGTTTCCATTGCGGTAAGAGTTCTTTTACTTGCTCGACAGAAGACTTAAGCGTATTAACGCGGATACTCCGTCGAGGGTAGCTAAAGGAGTATTGAAGAAAATCATCATAGCGAGGTCCGCAAAGTTTTTTGTAGTGTTCAACAAACTTCGGTTTCAGTTCGATGTCCTCTGTTCCTGGTATGCGTTCTAACATAGTTTCTTGCTCACATACACGCCGTCTTGCACATACTTAAGCTTTTGTTTGTAGTATTGGCGAGCTCCGACTCCAGAAATAACAAGCATTTTGTCTTTGTCATATTCTTCTACTGCAATTTTCTCAGCGTTTTGCATTAATTGCGTGCCAATACCTCTGTGTTGGATCGCTTCCTTATCTGAAAATGCTGCAGTGTTTCCGTACACATGCAGTTCTCGAATTCCCGCACTTTTTGAAGTGATTTCCTTCCGCCACGGGTTCGCTGGTATACGTAATCGCGCAAATCCAAGAAGTAAATCTTGTTTGGTGTCTTCCGCCGACAAGAAGACATCTGTTCCGTCATTGGATTCATATCTCTGCTCTTTGTACACAACTTCTTGCGGTATTTTCTCTTTTGGTTCCCGACATCGTATGCATCGGCAGGTAATTCCTTTTTCTTGTAGTACTTGTCGCAAGTTCGTTCTATCAACACCTGCTTCAGTTACTTTTGTCGGGATGTCTCGTTGCACACGCATGATTCTACAGTATTCTGGTATGTATTTTTTGGCTTCTGCGAGGATTTCCACAGCTCCTTCTGTCGTCAATGGCGTAAACTTACCTGCTTTGTAGTCATCATACAATTTCGTGCCCGGCATAACCATGCACGGATAGATTTTGAGCGCATCTGGGCGATACGCAGGGTTATCAAACAGTTCTTTGAACATCCAAATGTCTTCTTCTTTGCTCGATTCTGGTTGGCCAGGCATCATGTGGTACCCGACTTTTAGGAATGCATCTTTCAATTCTTTTGTCGAATCACTAGCGTCCTGAACAGTATGACAACGGTTGGTTACCTCGAGTACTTTGTCCTTCAGATGTTGCACGCCAAGTTCAACTCTCGTCGTGCCAAGTTTAAGCATGAGATCAATGTGTTCTTTCCGCGAATAGTCAGGTCGTGTTTCTAAACACAGTGCGACGCATCGAATTTTCCCTTTTTCGTTATCAAGTTGTACTTGTTCAAGTGATTTTTCTCGTTGTAGTGCAAGTGTTCTGTCTTGCACTCGTTGAACACGGTCTTTATCAGTAAAATCTCCTGGTAATTCGAAGAAATTCTTGAATTTCTCCAGATTAAGTTCTGGTGTAAAGAATTCTGTTGCAAAATCATTCATTGCTTGAAATGCATCTCGAATGAATTTTTCTTGATAATGTACTGGATATGATGTAAACGTCCCGCCGTTAACAATGTACTCGACTTTGTTGACCGGATGTCCGTTGACAATGTATTGTTCAAGGCGGTTGAATGTTTGCAAATACGCGTTCCATGCGTTACGTTTTCCACGAATGCTTGCAGGTTCATTGCCCGTGTAGCTCATTGGCACATCGCCGTAAAAGCTTCCCGGTCCACCAGGGCAGTAGGTGCACGCTCCGTGTTGACATGCCATCGGTGCGCTCATGGATGTAATGACAGATACCCCACTTTGAGATCGCATTGGTTTGACTTGCAGCCGAATATTATGTAAGATCAGGTCAGAGTTCTTCGGAATTTTACCAATGTGGTGCTTCTTCGCAAGTTGCTGTTTGAGCTGTATAAACTGTGTATCAGACAGCTGTCGCTTCTCAAGCTCTTGTTTCAGTTCTTGGTAGAATGCCTCAGTCATGAAGAAAAGAGTGCCGAAGGTATTTATAAAGGTTAAGCGTGATATCCGTGACCAGTCTCAAAAGGAGGGTCGTATCGGAATCCTTGAAAGAGGTTATAGAGTGCGGAAACTCCAGCGCCGCCTGCTGCCATAGTACTCCCTTTTACCACCGCTTTATCAATGTGTTGCCGGGCTCCTGTTGGCGACAGAACAAGAAGATCAAGGCTAGCAATTACAGCAGGGGTCAAAAGACGAGCTGCTAGTTTTAGATCTCGTCCCGCTTTCTCATAGTATTCAACTGCCTGGTCATCAACTTGTGGATGGTTTTCTGCCATACCAAAAAGGGTTGATTAAGTTTTTTTAAGTTTTCCGCACAATTCTATAAGCTATCTTGAATAGACTGTCGCTAATCAGTATCGTTGCCGACACAGCAGTAATAATCAGCCAATCCATGCCACTCAATGGCACAACGTGGAACGCCTGTCCGAGCGGTTCGATGTACAGAATCGTCATCTGTAAAGCAATTGAGAGTACGATTGCTCCGAGTAGGTACATGTTGTTAAACAGCCCTTGGACAAAGAAACGTCTATCTGACTTTGCTACGATTGCGTTGAACACTTCAAACATCACAAGTGTTGTGAGCGCTACGGTGAGCGCATGTCGATAATAAAACTCGTCAATGTTAGGCATTGTTCCGAATTGCCAGCCGCTTCCAAGCAACGAATACATGAATACTGCAAGCGTTCCTGCCGTGATAACTAAGCCTGTTATCAATAATCGAACAACAGATACTTTGTTGAGAATATTTTCCCGTTTAGGGCGTGGCGTGCGTTTCATAATATCTGGGTCTCGCGGTTCAACACCCAGTGCAAGCGCTGGAAACATGTCTGTCATTAAATTGACCCACAATAAGTGAATTGCAATCAGCGGTGGCGGTAATCCGATCAGCACTGCGAGGAAAATAATGAGTACTTCTGCAACATTACTCGACAGAAGATAGTACACAAACTTAGTAATATTATCGTAGATGCTTCGTCCTTCTTCTACGCTGTTAACAATAGACGCAAAGTTATCATCAGTGAGAATCATGGTGCTTGCTTCCCTGGCCACGTCAGTTCCAGCAATTCCCATCGCAATTCCGATGTCTGCTTTCTTCAGTGCAGGTGCATCATTTACACCATCTCCAGTCATCGCAACCACGTTGCTTGCTCTATGTTGTAGTGCGTCAACAATGCGCAGCTTGTGTTCCGGACTTACACGAGCAAACACTGTTATGTCATCAATAACTTTCTTCAAATCTTTGATTTTGTCAATATCATCGCCCGTCACCGCTCTTCCTTTCAACCCAAGCTCGCGAGCAATTGCTTCTGCTGTGATTTTGTGATCTCCTGTAATCATCACAACTCGTACACCAGCATCTTTGCACGTTTGAATTGCTTTCTTGACCTCTTTCCGAGGAGGATCGATCATTGCTTGCAATCCTACAAACACCAATTCAGTTTCTTTCGGCTTCCCTTTGTTTTTCTTGTACGCAAATCCCAGCACACGCAGTGCTTGTTTTGCGAGTTCGTCATTCTCTTCCAGAATAGTTTTGACGTCTTTTGGTGTTATTTTGCGTTCTTTTCCGCCAACAAGAATTCGAGTACAATGTTTCAACAGCACATCTGGCGCTCCTTTTGTCGCCATGAACGTACCGTGCTGTGTACTCATCATTTTTCTCTTGGAATCAAATGGAATTTCATCTGTTCGTTTGAATTTGGTTTGAATCGTATCTTTCTTAATTCCCGCTTTTGCTGCAGACACGATGAGTGCTCCTTCTGTTGGGTCTCCAATCACTCCGCCTTTCTCGAGTTCTGCGTCATTACACAACACGCCAATGTCAAGCAGTTTTAACGCATCTGAATTGAGTCTAGCAGAAAACGAACCATCAAGATCATATCCTTCACCAGTGACGTCAAATTCTTTTCCAAGTACGTAGATTTTACGCACAGTCATCTGGTCGCGCGTAAGAGTTCCTGTTTTATCAGTACAAATAATTGTGGTGCTTCCAAGCGTTTCCACCGACGGAAGTTTACGGATAAGTGCGTTTCTCTTGACCATGCGTTTGATTCCGATACTCAATGCAATCGCAACAACAGCCGGCAATCCTTCTGGAATGGCTGCTACTGCCAATGCAACTGCATTTTCTAGCATTGCAAAAATTTCGCCGCCACGCCATACTGTCGTTCCAAATACAACGATAGAGATAACAATCGTGAAGTATGCAATGTACTTCGCGAAGCGGTCAAGTTTTTCTTGTAAGGGTGTAAGTTCTGTTTTTGTTTCAGAAATGAGTTTAGCAATATGTCCTATTTCTGTGCCCATTCCTGTCTCAGTAACGATTGCTTGTGCACGTCCTTTTGTGATGATGGTTCCTGAGAAAACCATGTTGAATCGTTCTGCAAGTGGTGCTTTGTTGAGCATGCCAGTTCGTTTCGATACTGGCGTGGATTCTCCTGTTAGCGATGATTCTCGAACTTGCAAATTAGTTGATTCAATAATTCGTGCGTCGGCAGGAACTTTGTTTCCAGTTTCCAAAAAGATAATGTCTCCTGGAACAAGATCGTGTGCGTCAATACTTGTGCGCTCTCCATCTCGCAGCGCAATCGCCTTCAAACCTGAAAGTTTCTTGAGTGCTTCGATGGCTTTCCCTGCTTTGTATTCCATGACAAATCCAATCAGTGCCATCACAAACAAAATGACAAGAATAACAACGCTCTCAACAATATCTCCCAGGATTAGTGAAATAACAACAGCTCCAATCAGGATCCAGATAAGTAAACTTTTGAATTGGTTCAGAAAAATGACAATTGGCGGGGTTTTCTTTCCTTCTTTCAGAACGTTTTCCCCGTAGTTTCGGATGCGTTGATTTGCTTCGGCAGTCGAAAGCCCTTTCACAGAGCAATTCAGCTCTTCATACACTTCCTCTATCTTCTTATTGTAAAAATCCATACTGCCTCTTTTACTTAGTTTATAAAGGAAAGAGTTTAAGAATGTTGTGATTGAAAAAGTTTAAATACGCCCCGACTGGTTGGGAACGTATGGCAACGTATGTCATTTCTTTGGGTGGATCAATCATTGTACCTGATGCAGTGAACACAGCCTATCTCAAACCATTCGCAGCATTGATTCGAAAACGCATTGCGAAAGGAGATCGGTTTGTGATTATTTGCGGTGGCGGCTCTACTGCCCGCAACTACATGAATGCAGCTGCAAAGATTCATGCTCTCTCCCCTATTGATCTGGATTGGTTGGGCATTCACGCATCACGCTTAAATGGTCATCTTCTTCGTTCTATTTTCCGCGATATTGCATCGTTGCATGTTGTTAAGAATCCAAACGGTGCGATTCCAAAAGGAAAAGTGGTGATTGCTGCTGGATGGAAACCCGGTCGCAGTACGGATAACGTTGCTACGCTAATTGCGCGGAAAGCAAAGATCAAAACAATCATCAACGTAAGCAATATTGATTACGTCTACGATAAAGATCCTAAGAAATTCAAGAACGCCAAGCCTGTTAAGGAGATGTCTTGGCAGAAGTTTAGAAAGTTGGTTGGAAACAAGTGGGATCCTGGATTAAACTTGCCTTTTGACCCGATTGCAGCAAAAGTTGCTGAAAAAGAGAATATGAAAGTGTTTGTTGTTGGTAAAAGCCTGACAAATCTAGAAAAAATCTTTTCTGGTAAGAAGTTTGTCGGCACAACACTAAGCAAGAACTAATTCTCGTTCTACCGTTTGTTCAAGTTCAACAGGTTCTGGTTGCACTTCAGGCAGTGCCATCATAACAGAAATTCCAGCGCGCATGTAGAGTGACGATTTGTCGGCGTGACGTCGCCACCCCTCAAGTACTGCTGAAAATTCCTCAGAGGTGGAGGGTACAAGTCTTAATCGATATTCTTCGCCCTCAAAAGGATAGTCAATGCCAACTCCTTCCATCATCAAAGCAATGTGCCTAGCAGAGTAAGGGTTTCGCTCAGGATCACTAAAATCAGCGAGAAGTCTGTTCGCATACAACCGATCTGTTTGATACTCTATCCCCATACCAAGTGTTATTTACGAAATCAGAACTATAAATATATTTCTACTCTGTTTCTTCGCGTATCCAGTCTGCGTACGGCTTGTCAACGTCAACATGCGGTAACGCCACGATACACGGTACGTCGTAGGAGTGCATTTCCCGCACCGCTTCCTTAACCTGATCAAACAGTTTAGCTTGTGTTTTTGCAATGATCACAAATTCATACTCTTCCTGTACTTTTTCATGCCACCGATACACGCTTCGCATCGGAAATAAGTTAGCACAAGCAACCAGTTTCTTTTCAACAAGCATCCGCGCAAGTTTCTGCGCTTCATCTTGGTCTCGAGCTGTCATGTACACGCTGATAGTCATGTGTTACTACCGCTTTCGTACATATTTAACCCTTTCGACCGGAACATTCATATATAAGCAACATAAAAGAAACAGAATGGCTGCAAAGAAAGACCAAGCACAATTGGTTGCTATTCTGAGTTACCTCACAATTCTGGGTTGGATTGTCGCACTCGTATTGCACAAGCAATCTCCTACAAAGCTCGGCGGATTTCACGTGCGCCAAGCACTCTTATTGATCGTTTCCGCACTTGTTGTTGGTATTCTGAACAACTTTGCATTCATTCCTATTCTCGGTGCTTTACAGCAGATCATTTTGAGCTTGATCACAGTGGCAATTGTAGTCTTCTGGATCTGGGGACTCGTGACAGCTATTCAGATGAAGACAGAGCCTCTCCCAGTAATTGGCCAATGGGCTCAAGACTGGTTCAAAGGTCTGTAAGAAATCTTTATAAGGAATTTCTAAACCTGAACAATTATGAAGTGCGAAAGCTGTGATTCCGACATTCAGACCACGTTTCTCAAGAAGCTAGTAGGCACAGCGATCAAAGATAGCAAGGGCAAGAAGCACTTCTTTTGCAGCAACTGCCAGAAGCTCGGCAAGCAGCAACTTCTCGAGAAGGTTTAGGCCTCTGTAGCATAGTGGCTATTGCGGCGGCTTCGTAAGCCGCAGGTCGTGGGTTCAACTCCCACCAGGGGCTTTTCACAATCTATATATAGAACTTCGATTGCCAAGTTCACTATAGTGAATCGGAGGTACGTACTATGGCAGGTTTTTTCATCCTATTGAGCATCTTTGGCGTTTTTGTAGGGGCATTTATGGTCTCGCAAGGGCTATTCAATGATGGCATGGGTTCGATTCTGACCTTTATCATCGGAGTATTCGTGATGATCAAAGAGGTCATGGATATGATGTTCGCAGCCTGAGTTTTGCCTGTGGAGCAGTAAAAAGCAGGGTTTTTTTCATTTTTCAACCATTTCTTTATAAAAGAATTGTCAACAAGCCCGAAATTAGTATACTTTTTTCACCATATTATTCATTTATTTTCAATATGGAAATATCCAGATATTGGGTTTGTTACTCAAAAGTAGCTACAAAATCGATAGGTATTTATAGGAGTTGTTTCATAGGTGTTACTACAATGGGACAAACAATCACTATGAAGAAGGTGTACGAGATTATCGGAGAGTCCACAGGAGAAGACTGTGTACCGATTGCTCGCTATTTAAACGGTAAGAAGAACATTACCGAGTTCCAGATAGCTGATGCCGTGAAGGCTGAAGTGAATCAAATTCGTAATATTCTCTATCGCTTGCAGACCAACAATTTAGTCACCTACTTCCGTAAGAAGGACCGTGAGAAGGGTTGGTATATGAGCTACTGGACATTGAACCCAGATGCAGCTGTAGATGTTGAGCAGGACATGAAGAAGCGCGAAGTAGAGATTCTTCGTGAACGTCTTGAAAAGGAAGAGAAGAACCGTGATTTGTTCTATATCTGTCCAAACATGTGTGCTCGCTTCGAGTTTGCAAAGGCAGTGGAAGTAGAGTATCGCTGCCCAGAATGCGGTAACATCTTGAACCATCAAGAAAACGCACGTACCATTGATCGTTTGCGTGAACGCTTGAAAGAGTTTGAGGTTGCAGCATAATGGGAATCGGAGACGTAGTTAGAAAAGCAGTAGCTACTGCAAAAGACATCGCTCCTTCAACACCTGATGTTGTAGGCAAATATGGAAACAAAGATGTTACAGAGGCTATTGCAGAACTTCTTGGTTCAGAAACCGGATTTGTTACGTCATACTTTCCTCATCAAACAGTAATTCCTCCAGAAGAAGGAACTATTGCTGAACTTCTCGAAAGCGCTGGTGAACGAATTGACGCGAACCGAACATTTGGTGTACGCGCGTACAAAGGAGATATCGACGGACAAACTGTTGTTGATATCACTGTTGGCGGCTACGGCAAACAGGCAGGCATCATAATTGTTCCAATTGATCAAGCAGCGTAATTCTACTCATATCTCAGAGCATCTACAGGTTTTAACTTAGCAGCTTGTAGTGCAGGTACTGTTCCAGATATAATTCCAACAAAGAATGCAAACGCCAACGAAATAGCGACAACTTGTGGATTAATTTGAATCACTACCGGTACAAATCCTGATGCATTAATTGCAAAAGCCATGCCATATGCCATTGCTGTTCCGATAACCACACCAAGCACACCGCCAACCAGTCCAATGATTCCTGATTCTAAAATGAAAATCAGTAAAACGTCTGCGTTCGTAGCGCCGACTGCTTTCATGAGTCCAATTTGATTTGTTCTTTCCAAAACAGATGTAAACATTGCATTCATAATACCGACAGCGCCCACAATCAACGAAATAGCAGCAATTCCGCCGACAACAGTCTGCACAATTCCCAAGATAGCATTGATCTGCTCAAGGATTTGGTCTGGCGTAAATAAGTCAAACTCGTCTTCATCTAAATCTCGTTCCAAATTTCTTGTAATACTTTCTGCAGCTTCGTCAATGTCAATTCCCCGCAGCAAATGAACTACTGCGCCATTAATCGTGTCCTGTTGGTCAAACAAATCTCGAGAAGTATCAAGTGGAATGTACACATTACCATCGATGTCCGTTCCTGTTTCTTCAAAGATCCCAATAACACGGAATTTCTGATCATCGATCAAAATGTTATTCTTCGTAAACAGTTCTTTTTCAAATGCATCTTTCGCGAAGTCGTGTCCTATCAGCACCGAGTTTTTATCTGCAGCAGTGAAAAATCGCCCTGCTTGCAAATCAGTGTCAAGATCAACAAATCCTTTACTTCCCAGACTCGTGTCATATCCTAAAATAGAAACAAGGCGCTCGGTATTATCATACTCAACAATTGCTCTGTTGATCGTTACAGGATCAACGTAGTCAACTCCCCGTACGGCTTCGATACGATCCAAAATACTATTTGGCAATGTTCGTGACGGGTTTGGCGGTCCGTTGTTCCCGCCAGGAATAACACGAATATTCGAAATTCCAAGTTTTTCAAACTGCTCCTCAATGCCGTTTTTCATTCCTTCTCCTAACGTAACGAGTGAAAGTATCGCCGCGACCCCAATAACAACGCCAATAATAGTCAACCAGCTACGTATGCGTCGGTGCAAAAGTGTTTTCACGACCAGTTCAATGTAGTCCTGAATCATTTCTTCCGCATTGCCTCCACAGGTTTCATTTCTGCTGCTTGTCGAGCAGGCAGTGCTCCTGATACCATTCCTACGCCCATTGCAAACACCAGAGTAAACACGATAAGGATTGGATCCAGCACAATCTTGAACAGATCAAATCCAGCGCTCTTTGCAACTTCAACAAGTCCGAATGAAATCATCGCTCCAAATGCAATACCAACTAAGCCGCCAATCAGTCCGATAATTGCAGATTCCAGAAGGAAAACAGTAAGGATGTTCGCATTCGTCGCTCCAACGGATTTCATGATTCCAATGTCTCTGGTCCGTTCGCGAACAGAGGTATACATAGAGTTTGCAATGCCCACAGCACCCACAACAAGTGCTATTGTTGCGATACCAACCAGCACTCCTTGTACAACGCCGAGGATTTCATCCAGTTGTTCTAAAAATTGTTCAAACGTGCTTACATCAAAACTTTCTTCGCTTCTGATCCTCGACAACCGATCTTCCATTTTTTCCGCTACTCTATTAACATCGGCTCCTGCTTTTGCTTTCGCTTGAATAAAGGAAACACTTTCCTGATCATCGTACAAGTCTCGCATGACTGCAAGTGGCATGTAAATTTGCGCGTCATCAGTTGGGTTACCTACCGATTCAAGAATACCAACGACCGTGAACTTCTTGCCTTGGATAACGATGCGGTTGTTGATCCGTACTTCATCTTCAAACAGATCCTCTGGTACTAAGCTTCCCAGAACAATCTGATCTGAATCGCTTGTAAACCAGCGCCCTTCTTCGGTCTTGATAGCAAAATCTTCAACAAGCTGATCAGTCCTATCAGAGGGCCATGAGACAAGATAGTGCGATATCGTATCATCTTTGTACTCCATGATAGCCTGCTGTGCAAACATGGGTATCACATAATCCAGTTCCGACACCGTTTCGAGCGCCCGCACATCATCTACGTTTAATTCTGCTGTGGATGTTTCTCCTTGGTAGTTTGCAGGAAGTACAAAGATCTTATCAGTACCAAATTCTTCAAATTGTTCGCGAATCGCATTTTCCAGACCCTGCGAAATTAAAACGAGTGCAACGATGGACGCAACTCCAATAACAATCCCGATAATTGTTAAAGAGCTACGTACCTTTCGGTGCACAATGTTTGCGCTCGCAAGGCGAACGTACTCTTCAATCATCGTTTCTTACGTCGTGCAATGAAGTAATACAAGACTGCACCAAGAACCGTCAAGTTCAAGATGGTCCACAGCACTTTCTTGTATTTTGGCATTGGGTTCTTTGCCAGGTCCACTAGCATGAACACTACAAACACCAACACAATCACTTGTATTGCAAGTCCAAAGAAGATTTGGACCGGATTAGCTCCGTTTGTTACGAGTCCAAGTGATCGTGCTTCTGATCCTGAGTAAAGTTGCAGTGGTACTGATTCTACTTTGACGAAATCTTTGTTGAAGTCGTCTTTGTAGTGCAGTTCAAATTGCAATGGAACTGCTCCTGGGTTTCCATCTTCTGTGTGGATGCTAAACTCTGCTGTTTCAAAGTCGTCGCTTTCCAAGTTTCCGATGTACACAGAAGGTACAGAAACAACTTGGTAGTTGTCATTCTCCACCAATTTAATGGTTAAGAACTTGATGTTCGTCGGCCCAACATTGCTCAGGCTTACAACAACATCTCCGTTCGCATTTCTGGTGAATACTGTCGTATCTTCAAGTCCGATACTGTATTCAGGTTCCTTGTCAACAACAAGTCCAATCGTGTTGTTGCTCGAGTACGAATTGCCAAGTTCGTCAAGATAGTTAACTTCCAATCCTACTTTGTACACCGATGCGGTGGCATCTGCATCAGGCAATAATGAAAAGGCAACACTATCGCTCTGCCCTGCTCGAAGTGTCTTGATAACTTTCTTGTTTGTTCCGTCAATTGGCGTGAATGGTTCTGACGGTCCCAATGCAAGTTTAACCGTAATGTCTTTCAACAACGAGTCTGCCAAGTTTGTCAGATCAACAGACACAGTTCCTTCCTGTCCTGGAACAAGCCTGTCTGGCAGTGTTTGAACGTTGTTGACGTACAAAATAGCGTCTTGACTTTGAATGCTGATAGAAAAGGTTCCTGCTTGAATCCATGGTCCGCCATCGATGCGGTATTCAGGTTCAATCGTTGCTTGCCCTTCAGAAGCAGACTGGTCTACCGTCAAAGTGAATCGTGCAATCGCACCCACATCACCTGTTTGCAATCCTTGAATGCTTCCAACATCTTTAATGCCACTAGCAGGATCTACTGTTTGAAATGGAAACACGTCAGGAACTCGTATTTCTACATTCCTTGCGTTTGCCGATCCTTCGTTTTCAATCTTCAACCGTACGTCGACGGTATCTCCGGGTTCTACGGGATCTGGAATCTGGTTAACCAGCGAGACCGCAAGTTGTGATCCGGATGCTGTTTGTGCATGTACTGCAGACAATGCAAGAATAAAGATTGCAATCAATATTACGATTTGTTTCATGTCATTCACCTTTTCTGTGTTTTTATGATTTGGCCGTCTTTCAAAAAAGCAACGCGATCTGCATTTTTTGCAAGATGCGCATCATGTGTAATCATAACAATTGTTTTCCCTTCTTTCTTGTTCAGCTCACTCAATAGTTTCAATACTGTTTTTCCTGTTTTACTGTCTAAGTTTCCTGTGGGTTCGTCTGCCAGGATTACGTCAGGATCGTTAGCAAGTGCACGTGCGATCGCGACACGTTGTTGCTGCCCGCCACTCAGTTCTGTTGGTCGGTGATCAACACGATCTCCTAATTCAACAAGTGTCAGCAATTCTTTTGCTCGTTCTTTCCTATCTTCTGTTTCTACTTGCTGAAACAGCATAGGAAGCGCGACATTTTCCCGTGCACTCAATATACTAATCAAGTTAAACTGTTGAAACACAAATCCGATCTTTTTTCCGCGGACCTGCGCAAGATCACTTTCTGTAAGCTTGTTGATGTCCTGCCCAGCCAGTTTCACTTTCCCTTTTGTAGGGTAATCGAGGGCTCCGATCATGTTCATCGCTGTGCTCTTCCCACTGCCAGAAGGCCCTTCAATAGCCAGAAACTCTCCTTTGTACACATCCAGGTTCAACCCTCGCAATGCCTCTACTTTGACATCGCCCATATCATAGATTTTCCAGACGTTTTGCAGTTCAATGATCTTTTGCCTTGGCATGGGTGATTTTTGGCATTCTGCCTATATAAAGATTATTGAGGATTCCTAACAAAAACTATTTATAAGCAAACGTGAAGCTTCAATAAATGCGAAAAGAGTCCTCAAAAGCAAAGAAGACCGTGACCGAACGTATGATGGCTATCCTGATCGGAGTCCTCATGGTAGGCCTGGTATTCAGCGCAGTTCCGTTCCTTTTCTTGGGAGATGGCACTCAAACAGTAACCGAGCGCTATAACGGCTTTGTTATTGAGCAAACTCATCTTGGGTATGGTGTTGAGGTTGATGATGTCAACTATATCTTCAGCTCCCACCCGCAAGATGCCAATTCTGCAGAGGCCTCTCAAGAAGCACTCAATAGATTGAAGGGTGCACGCGTCCTTTCAATCACCTCAAATTTCACCGATGATCAAGCAGGTGCGATCGAAGGATCAGTTTTTGTCTTGTCAAATTTACTCGATCAACAAAGCAAGTTCACAACCCTTGCATACACTGAAGAAAATGCAGGCCGGGAAGCGCGCACGTGCGCAGATGCTACCGAAGCAGTTCCTGTTCTTCTCTATGAATCTTCTAACGAAACCAGCGGCATCGCATTGGAGAACAATTGTGTTGTCGTTCGCTCCCGTACAACAAGCGGTTTTAGCTTACTTACAGATCGTATTCGGTACGAACTTCTAGGTGTACTCAATGGACAGTAAAGCAGTTGCATTCGCTGTAGCTGCCGTAATTTTGATCGGCCTCGGTGCAGCGTTATTTTTCTTTGCAGAGGAAGAAGAACCAGAACGCATTCCAACGACGTACAACGGATATTTCTTTGTTCAAGAGAACGGGTTGTGGGTTACTGAATGGCGTGGCCGCGACGGTCAACGATTCACCGTCAGATTAAATTACCATCCAAGTTCTGTTGAGGATATTCCTATCGAGGGTGAAGTGAGTTCGAATTTCACAAACAGCCAACTCGTATTTGTCACCCACGATCCACGTGAAGGCGGTCTTGGTCATGTTGCATTAGCAACAGCAGAAGTAAGTGTAACACTAGCAAGTGTATTCGAGCGCGATTTAGTTGCCGCTTGTACTCAGAACGTTACCGAAGCCTGCGCATCACGTCCAATCGTAGGTTGCGATTCTACAAATGCAGCGGTTCTCTACATTAAAGAAAGCGATCGTTCATTTGTTGAGCTAGACGACAACTGTGTAACGATTCATGGTCGCGATGAAGGATTAATCCAGGCTGCAGAAAAAGCAATTTATGTCTGGTATGATATTATTCAAAGTTCTTGAACACCGTTTTCTTTAGTATACGCTACTGGTCTGAACCCTGTTCCAATTTTCAACAACGTACTAATCAACGCCATACTTTCTTTGCCGCTTCCTGCATTGCAGTTAATAGCAACTTCGAATCCTGCTTTTCCTCGTAGTTGCTCAGAAAGTTTCAGCACCATATCTGGCAGTTTCATGTTCTCGTCGTACAAAATAAAGGTGCAGGGTTTTGCAGCGCGAAACTGTTGTGCACCTTGCGCTGTTGTAATCAAGAAGATAGTGTCCCATTGTTCATGGTCAATAAGTTGGCTTACATAGTTCCAACGCGCCTCTCCTGTTCCCAGCAATGCGATAAGATCAGTCATAGTGTAGAAGTTTCAATCCAATTTCTGGAATGTGTTTGCGTTTCATTGAATGCGGTAGCGGTGTTAAGAAAATCTCACACGTTGCTCCGACAATGCCGTTGAACAAGTGGCCTCCCACTGCGCTAAAGTCTCTCCCCGATAGCACCATATGCGCATGTAAGAATGGTTTGTCATCAACAAGAGAAATATTGCCAAGAAGAGAAACAATTTCCATTTCTCCAAACTTCTTATGGTGGTATTTTTGCTTCTCTAAATCATAAAACCCAAGTTCTGCTTCCATGACAGCTCCGATTCCTTCTAAACGAGCAGCTTTGATGTCGTTGTGCTCGCAGAACGCAGTAATAGCTTCTACAATCTCATCTCCTTTCTCTAGTCGAAAGTGATACGGTGCTGTTGGTGATTGATGCATACAGCCAAGGATAAATCTGTTCTTTATTATTTTTTGCAAAGATTTATAAGAAAAATTCCAGATCAACCGAGTATGGCAATCATCACTGTTCTGGAGCTCATACACCTGGTAATCATGGTAGTTGGCATTGGCTATATTTTCAAGGATATGGTTAAACCGATTGCCCAGTCTCATGACCCTATTGCAGTTATCGAGAAGTCCATGTCCCTTTCTAATTTGAAGTGGGGGATTATTGCTGTTGCTCCTGGCGTTGTGGCGCATGAAGCTGCACACAAGTTTCTTGCGATGGGTTTCGGTATGCAGGCAACCTTCCAATCCAGTCCGATATGGCTTGCAGCAGGCATCATCATGAAGGTTTTACAGCTCCCGTTCATCTTTTTTATTCCTGGGTACGTTACTATCACCGGTACCGGTACACCGCTCGAGTTTGCATTGGTTGCCTTCGCCGGTCCGTTGATGCACCTCTTTTTTTACTTCGGTGCTCGCTACGCCCTTGCAAAAAGGATGTGGCCAAAGTACACGAACATTCTCGTCGTTACCCGCTACGTAAACGGCTTCCTGTTTATCTTCAACATGCTGCCGTTCCCACCGTTTGATGGTTTCCATGTATACACCAACTTGATTAGAATGTTTACAGGATAGAAACCATTATATACACTCCGTTCTTTTTGAAATTCCCGTTATGACAAAAGTGATCGTAGTAACGGGTGGCGTTCTTTCAGGCTTAGGAAAAGGCACAGCTACCGCAGCGATCGGCCGTCTTCTTTCCAGGAATTTCCGTTGTATTCCCATCAAGTGCGACGGCTACCTTAATGTTGATCCCGGCACCATGAATCCGTTTGAGCACGGTGAAGTGTTCGTTCTGGACGACGGTGGCGAAGTGGATATGGACTTTGGTCATTATGAGCGATTCTTCAGCCAATCTTGCGGCAGAACCCAGAATTTAACAACAGGAAAGATATTCGATGCTGTCATCAGACGGGAACGAAAAGGCGATTTTTTAGGCGGCACAGTCCAAGTTATTCCTCACGTTACGAACGAGATCAAAACAGAACTACGCCGAATTAGCAAATCTACAAAAGCTGATATTCTCTTGATCGAGATTGGCGG
>JANQSZ010000027.1 GCA_028279045.1 Candidatus Nanoarchaeia archaeon
ATATTATTTTACCTTTATATTATTTATTTTCAATATTGAAAATAAGAAAGAAAGAAAAGAAAAACAAAACAACCATCATTCCATATGAAATCAAGGGGATGCACTCATTCCACTCGAAAATAAGGGTTAATTCATCACTCTTCGATAACAAAAAAGTTTATATACGCTGTTACGTCACCGTACACCACGATGTTAGTGAAGACGCAATTGCTCAATGAACTCAAAGATTTGGGCATGAACCTTTATGAATCAAAGTTGTGGACTGCCTTGCTGTCCCGTGGCGTCGCTACTGCTGGCGAATTATCTGATATAGCAAATGTTCCTCGTTCTCGTACCTATGATGTTCTTGAATCACTAGAAAGAAAGGGTTTTATCATGACGAAGCTAGGAAAACCTATTCGCTACATCGCACTTTCTCCAGAACAAGTTATTGATCGCGTTCACAAGAATATTGTTGAGGAAACCAAGCAGAAAGAAGAAAATATCAAGCGCTTGGAGGACAGCGACGTTCTAGGAGAACTCACAAAACTTCATACTCAAGGAATCACAAAAGTTGATTCATTTGATCTTTCTGGCACGTTGAAGGGCCGAAAAAACATCTATAATCACCTTAATTATCTCATCAAGAACGCAAAGAAGACAATTGTTCTCGCTACTACTGAGGATGGCCTCAAGAGAAAGCACGAATCCTTCAGCACTGCCTTGAAAGGCGCTGCTTCTCGTGGCGTTGACATTACAATCGCTGTTCCAAAGAACAAAAACACAAAGAAATACACTGATGAGCTTGCAAAAATTGCTACCATTAACCATTCTGACACCACAACGCGGTTGTGTGTTGTTGATAGCAAGGATGCAGTCCTCATGCTAACAAACGATACTGACGTAAACCCAATCTACGATAACGCAGTATGGATCAGCTCAGAATTCTTGGCAAACGCACTGAATATTTTCCTTTCCACATCTAAGGAATAACCCAAACCTTTTTATATACCCAATCTCCTTATAAGCGCAAGAGGTGTATTAATGGCAACAGACGTCGAAGTGGTTATTCTTTCCATCATTGTTGGTACGTTAGCAGCTATTGTGTATTCCCTCCGTATTCTTGTATTAATGGAACGTCGCCTCGCGCGCATGGATGAGAACTTACTTGTTATCACCAGGCGTATTGCCGCAGAGGAAGTTCGCATTGAGCAAGAAGAGCGCAGAATTGAAGCAGCATTAAAGATCAAGAAGCCAGCAAAGCGCAAGAAAAAGTAATTATTCTATCAGTTCTTCAAACAGCACGCCTTTCAGCTTAGCCCGCGCTAATGATATCACATAACGCGAATCTGTCTGATCAAGGTCTTCTACAGAAACAAATAACCACGGTTGCCCGTTAAACCGCACGCCAACCCACGGTTCCGCAAGCAACGATCGCGCAAATTCTTTCAACTCACTTATTTGTTTAACATCAAGATATTGATTTGTGCTTTTGGTTGTTTTACATTCAACCACAATCCTTCGCGACCCTTTCGACGCAATGACATCCGGCGCAGGGTACTTCGTACTTCCTGATCCAGCAACGCGTACAGCACGCCAATCTTTCTCATTAAATAACCGCACAAGCTCGCGCTCTGCGTTCAACCCCTTTGCTTTCAACTTCATACAATTTCCATAGATTGGTGTTTTATATGTTTTCTCTTCTCAGAACCAAAAACCTTTAAATACACCACACTCAACGTAATCCAATATGCCGACGAAAAAACTCTTGCCTTTGGCAGCAATGGAGAAGCTGATGAAAGAAGCAGGTGGTGACATCCGTGTTTCTGACAAAGCAAAGATTGCTCTCAAGAATGTTCTGGAAGAAGAAGCAGAACGCATTGCAGAAAACGCCGTTAAACTTGCAAATCACGCAGGAAGAAAAACAATAAAGGCAGAAGACATTAAACTCGCTTCTAAATAAGTTCGGTCATAAAATCTTCAGCACACGTTACATTATCAAAAACAGTGCGAGCATCTTCTTCAATTTGCTGTGTATTTTTGTATCGCTGAGAGAAATGTGTCAAGATTAATTTCTTCACGCCCGCTTTATTCGCAATCAATCCTGCTTGCGAAGCAGTCATATGTTTATACAAATTAGCTTTTTCTTCCAAATCATCAGCATATGTTGATTCACTAATCAAAACATCTGCATCTTCTGCAAGTTTGAAACAATTTTCAGTGAGTGCAGTATCAGGAATGAATGTAATCTTTTTCCCAGGTTCTTTGTATGTAACATCTCCCGGCTTAATCACTTTTCCGCCGACAGTAATACTCTTTCCATCCTGCAAATCTCCAATTTCTGGCCCTTCCTTAAGTCCCAGCGCCTTCATTTTGTTTGGATTAACACGAATCTTTTCATGCTCAATCAAAGAATATCCATTACTCAGCGTTGTATGATCTAAAGGCAATGTTTCCAAGTTAAACAACTTAGATTCAAAGAACACACCAGAATCTACTTCGTGAACTTCCAGCGCTACAGAATCTTCCATCTTGAATGCAGCCTGCATGTGTGCAAAATGTTTCTTTGTTCCGATAGGCCCATAAATTTGTACTGTTCCTTCGTAATCCATCGAACCCATTGTCATTAACAACCCAGGCAAACCCAAAACATGATCCCCGTGCCAGTGCGAAATAAGAATTCTTGTTATCTTTGATGCAGGAATTCCAGCAAGTCTGAGCTGTCGCTGTGTACCTTCTCCACAATCCATCAGTATTCCTTCTTTGCCAAATCGCAAGAATGCTGCGCTGTGGTTCCGTTCCTTTGTCGGCACCATACTTCCAGTACCCAAAAACGTGAGTTCCATGATCCAAGTCCACGCCGCGAGTTATATAAAGCTTTACTCTTTTATTTTCAATATAGAAAATAATTACCAAAACCAAACCCTTATAACCCCTATTCCATCCCCCAAAACCATGATTACTGCGCAGCTCATCGATAAAAATATTATTACTGAAAACACCGATGCAGCTCGTGCTCTCTATGATCAAGCACGTCTTGGTACTAAACTCCGCAACGGCAGAATTCAATTATCATTAACAGAAGCAATTTATCTTGTTGAAGACAAGAAGCTTAATGTTGTAGATGCCCGAAATAGGACAATTAGCGACGATCTTTTGATTCGCAAAGCAACAAAACAAGAAACAGATTTTCTTACGCGCTACGCTGTTTTCGCTGATTTACGTGACCGAGGATACATTGTTAAGACCGCGCTAAAGTTTGGAGCAGATTTCCGTGTCTACGATCGCGGTATTAAACCTGGTCAGGATCACGCAAAGTGGGTTGTCTTCCCTGTAAAAGAAACCGACAAAACAAAATGGTCTGATTTCTCTGGGAAAAACAGAATCGCACATTCTACAAAGAAAAATCTCCTTATCGGCGTTGTGGATGAGGAAAACGCTGTCAGCTATTGGGAAGTCTCCTGGGTAAAGCCATAGCACAAAACTCTTAAACATTCTTCCTCTCATATACCTTATGGATGTCCGAGAGCAAGTGCTAGCGTTAGTAAAGGAAAAAGGACCAATTATTCCAAACGATGTATATCAATCAATAGGAAAAGACCTCCTCACCACGTCTGCTGTTCTTTCAGAGCTCTCCTCTAACAAGCAAGTGCGCATTTCTAACGTAAAAAAAGGCGGCTCTCCGCTCTATTTCATAACCGGACAAGAGGACAAACTTCAAGATTTCGCTTCCCTTCTCCAAGAAAAGGATCGCATAGCATTTGATATGCTGAAAGAAAACAAAGTTCTCCGCGATAAAACACAAACACCAGTCATCCGCGTCGCACTACGCCAAATCAAAGACTTTGCCATTCCTGTTAATGTTCAGAACGGTCCAGAAGTAGAACTTTTCTGGAAGTGGTATCTCGAATCAAACGAATCTGTCGAGCCAGTAATTAGGAAAGCACTCGGCATCCTCGAGGAACCAGAGCAAATTCCAGAACCAATACAAGAAAAAACCCCAGAACCAATTCCCAAAAAGATAGAACCAAAACCAGTACAAAAAGAACCAGAGCAACAAACATTAACCCAGCCAAAAAAGAAAACAGTGTCGCAAACAGAATTCCTCTCTACAGTATTAGATTTCTTCAACGAAAACGACATTAAAGTGCACGATCAAGAAATCATCAAGAAGAACGAAATCGATTTCGTTATCGAACTCCCAAGCCAACTCGGCAATATCAAGTTCTACTGCAAAGCCAAAAGCAAGAAACGATCTGGCGATGCAGATCTGAGCTCGGCATTCATGCAAGGTCAGTTCAAGAAACTCCCTGTTCTCTACTTGTCTGACGGCGAGTTAACCAAAAAAGCTAAAGAGATGCTCGATTCTCAGTTTGCAGGTATTACTGTGAGGCGCATGTAATGGGAGTAAAAATAGCTGATTTGTTTCAACCAAAAGAAATTGATTTTCCGAGTTTGACAGGCAAAGTAATCGCTGTTGATGCCTCAAACCATCTCTATCAGTTTCTCACCACAATTCGTGGCCCAACAGGTGAACTCCTAACAGATAATGACGGCAATGTTACCAGCCATCTGATAGGATTGTTGGCAAGAACATCCAACATGCTCAAGCACAACATGAAAATTGTTTACGTGTTTGATGGCAAGCCACCAGAACTCAAACGCGCAGAAACTCGCCGCCGTTCTGAAGCAAAGAAAGAAGCATCTGCTCAATACGAAGCAGCAAAAGCAGAAGAAGACGTAGAAGAAATGCGCAAATACGCTTCCCGAACAACACGATTAACAAAAGAAATGGTTGAAGAAGCAAAAACACTTCTCCACGCACTCGGCATTCCTATTTTGGAAGCACCGTCAGAAGCAGAAGCCCAAGCAGCATTTCTTTGTAAGCAAAAAGATGCGCACGCCGTCGCTTCACAAGACGCAGACGCCTTGTTATTCGGCAGCCCACGTTTAATCCGTAATCTTTCTGTTTCCGGTAAAAAGAAAAAAACCAACACGTTAACATATCAATCCAATAAACCAGAACTCATCCTTCTTGATGATCTACTCAACTCACTCAATCTAAACCAAGAACAACTCATTTCCCTATCCATGCTCGTCGGTACTGATTACAACATGGGAGGCATCAAAGGATTAGGCCCACAAAAAGCACTCAAGCTTGTAAAAGAACACAAAACACCAGATGCAATATTCTCCGCAGCAAAATGGGACGAACATTTTGAAGTTTCTTGGCAAGAAGTGCAAGACCTTTTCACAAATCCCCAAATCACCAAAGACTACTCTCTTGACTGGCACAAGCCAGATCCTGACAAAATCAAAAACTTTCTGTGCGGAGAGCGTGGATTCTCAGAACAACGTGTTGATTCCGCAATTACCACAATGTTCGGCACCAAAGAAGAACAATCTCAAACAAGTTTGGGTGATTTCTAATGTCGCTCAAGGAACTTCTCAAGGGAAAACTTACAAAAACCGAATTAGAACACCTCCGTCGAGCATACGATACTATAGGTACCATTGCAGTGATAGAGATACCACCAGAACTCGTTAAAAAACAAAAAATCATTGCAAACACAATCATCGACAACAACAAACACATCGAGTCTGTTTACAAAAAAACCGGAAAGCGCACGCAAATTTGCCGCATCCCACGCCTGATCCACATCGCTGGCAAGAAAAACACCGAAACGATTTGTATCGAGAACGGTATCCGTCTCAAAACAGACATTGCAAAAGCATATTTCTCTCATCGTATGGCTACCGAACGAAAAAGACTATTCCAACAAGTAAAAAAGAATGAACGCGTTCTTGTAATGTTCTCCGGCGTCGGCCCGTACACGTTATCCATAGCCAAAAATACCAGTGCAAAAGAAATTATCGGCGTTGAAAAGAATCCAACTGCAGTCAAACTCGCAGAATACAACAAAAAGCTCAACAAAGTCTCTAACGTTATCAATTACAAAGGCGACGCGAAGAAACTCGTTCCCGAACTCGGCAAATTTGACAGGATTATCATGCCACTCCCGAAAGGAGCAGAACCGTTTCTAGAAACAGCACTCAAAGCAACAAAGAAAGGAACCACAATCCACTTCTACGACTTCCTACACGAAAACGACATCCCAAAAGTCGGTGTTGAGAAAGTAAAAACAGCCTGTACAGCAGCAAAGAAGAAATGCCGTATCCTAAAAACAGTCAAATGCGGTCAGTTAGGCCCTAGACAGTACCGTGTTAGTGTAGATTTCCGAATTCTTTAAATAAACAAGCACATCTTTTAAACCTGCGTGCGATGAGGACGTGAACACCCATCTAGCTTCGTGCAATGATGATCAGGTAGTAACTGCCGAGCACGTGTTTATCCAAACATCTCAAGATATTGGCTATCTTGATTCATGCCTTTCTCTCGTACTTTCTTGGCAGCATCTAAGAAGTCTTTTGTCCATATTTCCTTCCTGCCATCTCTAATTGCAAAGTATCCCGCTTCAGTGCAGACTGATTTGATGTCTGCACCTGACATTTCTTCCAACGAGGTCAGTATTGTTTCTGTATTCACTCCCTTGATATTCATCTTTTTACAATGAATGTTGAATATTTCTCTTCGCTCATCCATATCTGGTAACGGCATGCTAATCTTTCGTTCTAACCGCCCAGGTCGAATAATTGCAGGATCTAGAATCTCAATCCGATTCGTACATCCAATAATCTTAACATTTCCTAAATTCTTGAACCCGTCAATCTCAGCAAGTAGTTGCATGAATGTTCTCTGCACTTCTCTCTCGCCAGAAGTTCCAATCTCAACTCTCTTGCTCGCAAGAGCATCAATTTCATCAATAAACACAATGCTCGGTGCTTTTTCCCGTGCAAGCTGAAATATTTCCTTCACTAACTTCGCTCCTTCACCAATAAATTTCTGCACAAGTTCAGAAGCAACTATTTCGATAAAAGTAGCATTAGTTTCCGTTGCAATCGCCTTAGCCAATAACGTTTTTCCAGTTCCTGGCTCGCCATGCAACAACACTCCTTTCGGCGGGGTTATTCCAATTTGTTCGAACACTTCAGGTTGCTTCAAAGGCAACTCAACAACTTCCCGCAATTCCTCAATTTGATCTTTCAATCCGCCAATTTCCGCCCAGGAAACTTTTGGTTTCTCAATAATCACAAATTTCTCGACGTTGAATTTCTTGTTGAAGTTTGCTTTCTTAACAATAGTCAAATTCTTCTGTTCAACATATACGCTTTCGCCAGCACTTAATTCTTCACAATCGCCGGCAATATCAACCAAGAATTGATTTCCATTTGGAATTTTGATAACAGCATGCTCACCAACAAGTTCACGAACTTCACACACCATTAATGGAGCTCTCCGGTATCGTTCAAGTTCGTTGCGTAGTTGGTTTACCGTTGACCGTAGAACTTCGTTTTCTTCTTCTAATTGAAGAATATCAGCATTGTAATCATATGCATTACTTACCTTTTCGCCCGCTTTTATGGTAACCACTCCGCCTCGTTTCCTTTTTCGTAAAAAATGCACTTGAAGCAGGGTTGTAAGACATCTAACCCCTTTTTAATGCTGGCAAGTCAACCTTGTTTATTAAGATTTCTTTTTTTAACGAACAATTACTAAGTTTTTTGTAGCTTTTGACAAAACTTTTGCAGGTCCGTCTTGTACAACAACGTCATCTTCAATCCGTATCCCATATTTCCCTCGGAAATACAGTCCTGGTTCAACAGTAACAACCATATTTTTCTCTAAAGTTCCTTTACTGTTGCGTGACAAAGAAATATCACTGCCTTCATGGACATCAACACCAACTTGATGTCCTAATCCATGAATAAAATATTTATTCAATTTCCCTAAATCATATCGCACTGCAGCGTCGACACTCGCCGCTTCTACACCAGCTCGTACTGCATCAATTCCAATCTGCTGCGCTCTTCTCACTGCATCATACATTTCTTTTTCCTTTTTTGACGGCTTCCCAAGATAAATCGTCCGTGTCACATCAGAACAATATCCTTTGTAGAACACTCCATAATCAATCACACAAAATCCTTTCCGTAATTTCTCATTTCCTTGATAGTGCGGCAACGCTCCGTTCTTTCCAGATCCAACAATCGTTGGAAATGATGTCCCGCCTGTTTCCCTTGCCAAATTTTCCATGAAAATCTTAGCATCTTGCTCTCTCTTGAAAGTCTTAAATCGCCGAAACGTCTTTTCAAAGATTTCATCAGTTAATTTGCATGCTTCCTGGATGATCCGCAGCTCTTTTGCAGTTTTAACCCGGCGCAGTTCCAACATAATCTTCGAAATATCTTTCCGTTTGATTCCTTTCACCGGTTTCCATTTAGAATTCGCTATCGTGAAGTATTCATTCACAATACCAAGCGTCTTCACCCCGCGAAACATCCCTTCTTTCGGCTCTTTAACAGCAATTGAAGTCATTTTCCTGAATCGTGGTGCTTCAAATCCAGGAATGTAGATAACAGGGCCCCTCCGAGCATGCACAATCAGCCAGCCATACTCAGGATTCTCGTTAACTTCGGCAAGATAGCGAAAGTGCGGGTCATTTCCCATAAAAACAGCAGCATCGATCTTCTCAGCACGTAATCGTTTCTGCAATTCTGGTATTTTCATCGAGTTACCTTGTAGCTAGAAATAGTTTCCAAGAGTTTTTTCGGCTTTCCAGAGCTAAAATGCTTCCGTACAGGCTCAAGTTGCTCATTCAGTGCAGTTCCAACACCTTTTTTCAAATCTGCAGGGTGTATATCGCCGTTAACATATGCTTTTTCCAACTCTGCATAGTTTTCAAACGCTACATCTCCTCCAAATTTATCAGGCCGTTCGATTGTGAATTTCTTTGTCCGTTCAAACACAATATGCTTTGCATATTCCAGTACAGGGTTTCCTTCAACCTGTTTCTCCGGACAATACGCTTTGTTCATCTTCCGAAGTACAGCATCACTATCATCAGTCATGAATATCGCTGTTTCTGG
Source organism: Candidatus Nanoarchaeia archaeon (assembly GCA_028279045.1). Lineage (GTDB taxonomy): Archaea > Nanobdellota > Nanobdellia > Woesearchaeales > UBA10216 > JANQSZ01. The sequence goes on from JANQSZ010000027.1 coordinate 8,968, forward strand.
TTTCGATTTGGACATCTTCAACTCTAGTACCTTGTCTTCTATTGCAATTTCTGCAGGTGGCTTAGCCAATCCTAACAACATATGATGACTCACCACAATTGGTTTCCAATAGCCAAGTTTTGGCCCGACTTCCCGTGCCAATACGTTAACTTTACGTTGATCCATTCCCAGTTGTGCAATATCTGCTTCTAACCAGAAAATATCTGCAGCTTGCATGCACGGATACAGTATTTGTGATGCCTGTTGCACATCACTTTCCTTTCTACCCATGATTTGCCCAGTCCGCACAATTCTCTTTACCGTAGTATTTCTGGATATCTCAACAACTTTCTTCCAGTATTCAGGATCGTTAACCATATCGCTTGCTCGGACAAACTCAACGTTTTTCATGTCCATCCCGCATGCTTTCCACACTTCAATCATGTAATCCCCGCAGGTCTGAATCTTTTCCAGATCTCCACCGAGTTTATTATTAGCCCATGCATGCCAATCTGCTGCAAATAACTTGAACAACACACCAGCCTGCGTCATCTTATTCACATTAATCGCACGTAGTAATCCTTGCGCAATGTGTATTTTCCCAGAAGGTTCAAACCCATCATAAGCGATAGGTCTCTTTTTTGTTTCCAGTAGTTCTCTCAGCTCTTGTTCTGTGAGGACTTCCTCCCCTACTTCTTTGATCAGTTCGATTCGTTTATCAATATCCATTCTTCAAACTATCCTCAGGAGATTTAAAAAGGTTGTTGCTCTTCCGCCAGAAAACCAGGAAATTATTTAAACACGCGAAAAGCTCAGTATGTCATGCTTATCTCTGCAACTGATTTATCATCGTATTTGTATTGCCCTCGCAAGCTCTACTTAGCGAAAGTGCTCAAGATCCGCGAGCCTGTAAAGGATGTCATGATTCGCGGTACAGTCATGCACGAAACATTTGATGGCATCGCATTGCAAGAACAAGCATTAATCGAAGCAATTTCACCATCAACAACCCAGCAAGATTTGTTTGAATCCTACAAAACAACGTATTCGAAAATCTTACGAGATGCAATCCTCAAAAACAAAAAAACATTGATGGATGTCAACTTAATTCCTGGCGAATTATTTGTTGATCTCTGGCCGTACGTGCACGGCGAAGCAGAAACCCGCGTCCAAGACGTTTTCTCGTTTGCAAAAACAAAATCAATCTTCGGACAAGAATTGTGGCAAAAATTAGAACCAAAAGTTCTTTCAGAACTCCGCATCGAATCTGAAAACTTGCAATTGAAAGGTATTGTCGATCAGATCCATGTCTTCGAAGACAAACATGTTCCTATCGAACTCAAAACAGGCCGTACTCCAATGGAAGGCGTCTGGCCATCCCACAGAATTCAAGTTGGTGTTTACGCTTTGCTTGTCGGCGAAAAGTTCGACACACCAGTGCCGCATGGCATCGTCCGCTATTTAGAAACCAAACAAGACCGTCCTGTTGCCATGAATCCATTCCTCGAGATGGAAATCAAAGAACTTGTCCAGCAAGTCCAGAACCTTCTAGAGTCATCAGAGATCCCTGACTGCCAGGAAAAGAACAAAGCATGCATGAAACTCTTCCCTCCAGAAACACTACCGACATAGGGTGAATAAAGTATAAGTACTTCTGAACTTCAACAGTTTCATGGAAGTAAATGATGTTTTGGCAATCGAGCACTTGGCAACACAGGGTAAAGTAACATATTCTGCGGCGTTGTATAATGATTCATTGCATACTCCTTTTTATGATCACAATGATGATGTTCGAGGTATACTGCACCATGAGGAGTTTGACAATTTGCTTGAATTGTTATCTGGAACAACTTTTGTAGGGAGACTTTCTTCGAGGGTACTTCCGAATCTTTCAGGAAATAGGTTCCATCGCCCTCTCAACAGGGAGGAGTGGGGCGAAATATTAAGCACTTACCCATATCATGATACCTTACCTAGGTCCAGACATGAGTAGCCATCATTCACACAACATTTATATACTAGGATGGTACATCATTCACTAATAATTGAGGATTATATCGTGGTGAATCATGCCAGAAGACGACAAGAAATTTTCTAAACAACTCATCGGCAAAACAGTAGTAACAAAGACTGGTAAGCGCTTCGGCGATGTCGGTGACATTATCTTCGAAACCAATTCTGGCGAACTTATTCACCTCGTATTAGGCAGCCCTACTCCATATATTGAGAAGCTCGAGCTCGAAAAGGACAAGGATGGCCGCATTTTGATCCCCTTCTCTGCTGTTATAGCAATGGGTGACTTCCTCGTCGTTTCTGAAGAAGACATTGTATAGGAATCTTTATATCTCAATCTTGAATCGCAAACAGTATGAGCTCTACTCTATGGACTGAAAAGCACAGGCCAACTAATTTTGATGATATTCGCGGCCAAAAAGAGATTATTAGCCGTATTTCTGCTTTTGTAGAGAAGCAAAACATTCCTCATTTGATGTTTGCAGGACCGCCAGGTGTTGGCAAAACCTCAACTGCTTTAGTCATCGCAAAACAAATGTTCGGAGAAAACTGGCGCCAAAACGTTCTAGAGTTAAACGCTTCTGATGAGCGGGGTATTGACGTTGTGCGTACAAAAGTGAAAGACTTTGCCCGTACAAGAGCAATCGGTAACGTTCCCTTCCGTATATGTATTCTCGACGAGTGTGACTCATTAACCAAAGAAGCACAGCAAGCGTTACGAAGAACAATGGAAAACTACACGCAAACGTGCCGTTTCATCCTACTCGCTAATTATTCTTCCAAAATTATCGATCCAATTCAAAGCCGGTGCGCAGTTTTCCGCTTCAAGCCGTTATCAAAAGAGGAAATCTTCAATATTGTTGACATGATTGCTCAGAAAGAGAACGTCAAGGTCTCTCCTGATGGCAAAGAAGCTCTCTATGAAGTAAGCGGTGGCGATTGCCGCAAGCTAGAGAACATCATGCAATCTGTAGCCGCGATCAACAATGAAGTCACAAATGAGTCTGTTTACTACGTAGCAAGTGCTGCCAAACCAAAAGAAATAAAAGAAATACTCACACAGTCATTACAGAACAATTTCGAAGGGGCTCGGGGAAAGCTGCTGGAGACCATGTTGAGCCAAGGCCTTTCAGGCTTGGATGTCATCCGTCAAATGCAGCAAGAAGTCCTCTCGTTAGACATCGATTCCCGCAAAAAGCTCAAGATGATTGAGAAATGCGGTGATATCGAGTTCAGAATGGTTGAAGGTGCGGACGAGTTCATTCAACTCGAAGCGCTCCTTAGTCAATTTGCACTATTAGCAGATGCCTAAAAACGAGGTGACAAAAAAGAGAAGTGAAGACGTTCTAGATACGTTCACCCCTCAAGAGCTTGATCGCCTACAACGCCGTTCTTTAATGAAAGACGATCAAATTGTCAAGCTTCAACGCGAGCTCGACACCATCAATTCTTCTCATCGTCATATCGAACAAGAACTTCGCAGCCAGCTCACCGAAAAAAGCAATGAGGTTGCTCAACTTTCTCGTTTATTTACGCAAGCAGACAAACGTTCGCGCGAAGCTGAAAAGCAATTAGAGTCTCAACTCCGTCGAGAACGTCAACTAATGCGTACTCTACAATCGCAACCAAAGAAAAAGGAAACATCTGCACATGAAAAAGTTCTCCAACAAACAGTTGATGAACTTCGGCAACACGTCAAAGATCGAACAGGCGAAATCGAACACCTGGAAACACTTGTAGCACGAAAAGAACATATTCTTCTCGAGTTACAAAAGAACGCCGATACCCAAATCGCTCAAAAGGACGAGCAAATCAAAGTTCTCCAGCGTGAAGTTGAGAAACGTGATAAGTTTGCTGATCAGCGAGAGGAACTTATTGCATTACGGCAGCAATTCGTCGCCAAGGAAGCGTCCACAAAGGAGCTCGTCAAGGATTTATCTTCTCTTAAGAAAATAAACGCACAGTACAACGCGCAAATTCAACAAAAACAAACAGAAATCGAAAAAATACGTTCTCAGTTGAAAGATTCCAAAACAAAAGGCGTTGTCAGCGAAACGCGATCGTTATCAGCAGAGTTTGACACGCTTTCCAAGCAACTCGAGCAGCGCGATCAAGAAATCGCACGATTAAACAAGCTCGGATTAACCGATCAACAAGCATACGATGCAACGATACGTCAGATGGATGAGCAAATGAAATCTCGTCTCTCAGAAATAGACCGTCTTACTCAGCTTGTCAACACCCGCGACAAAATGTTGCAAGATTTAACCCATAGTTTTGAAACGCAGCTCAATGAAAAGGACAAGCTCGTCGAGAAGATCAAGAGTCAGCTAACCAAGCGTGCAATTCCAACAGCTCATCAGGAGCAGGAAATTCATCGTCTTGAAGAAGAAATCGCACTCAAAGAAGCTTCAACCAAGTCATTATTGGAAGATTTCGCTTCCGTGAAGAAGCTTAACACCACACTCACAAAAGAACTCAAGGAATCTGTTGAGAAAATAGAAGCGCTTGAAGCGCAGTACGGCGAACTTCTTAACACAACCCGCGTCTCCCGCGAGAAACACATTAAGGATGTTACCGAGAACTACGCACGACGCGAACTCCAGCACAGAAATGAGTTGGAAAAGATGCGCATCAAGATCGCTACACAAGAATCTATTCTCAAAGAGAAGCAGCAAGCAATTGATGACATGCTGACTCAATTTTCTACTGTTACCAAGCAACTTCTCGGTATGAGAGGCAGCGAAGCTCCTGTATTCAAGCAGCCTGCCGTCTCTCAAGATGAAGAACGTTTAGCAAAAGAACTCAAAGAAGAAGCAGAAGAGCTTATGCTGCAAGCAAAGCAGCGCGAAGAAACAGTGCAGCGTCAAGAGCAACTTCTTCACAAGGAGCAAGAAACCCTCCAGGGAGAGATCGAAGTTCTCAAGCAAGCAGGTATGGAGCTACGAAGAACAAAAGACTATCTCAAAGATAAGCTTTCAGAAGTTCCTGATTCTATAGAAAAACGTGTAGAACCAAAGGAGCCAGAACCGGTCGAAGAGCCAGCTCCAGAATTACCAGAGCCTCCTGTGATGGAAGCACCAATTGCAACTCCTGCCATCGAGCCACCTTCTGAAGAGCCGAAGCAAGTTGAAGCTCTCCCATTACCGAAGGCAGAAGACATCATGTCTCCCCCTCCTCCCCCTAAGATCACTTCTCTTCCACAATCAGCTCACCCTGCTGACGAACCCTCTGTTTTCGGTCCGTATAGCGAAGAAAACGAAATACATCACATGGTGAATGTTGCATTACAGCACGGCGAAGAACCAAAGCATATCAAGCATTCTCTATTGCAATCTGGCTACGCAGAAAAAGTCATCGATAAAATTCTTAAGAAGATAAAGTAATTATTGTGATAAGTGTTTTACAATGAGTTCTGTTGACTTAATTTCCTCGTATTCATAATCCATGATAACTCGAACAGTCTTTTCTGCGTCAACATCTTCTACCTCTTGCGTACACGTAAAGGTTGCATCTCCGTTTGTTAGGAGTACATATCCTTCATGATCATCTAGTCCGTCTCTATCAAACAATCCAAGGCATTTTATTGGGTTCGATCCTAGCCCTGTCTGTACAGAGACAAAAACTTTGTTCTCGTCAACAAACGAACTTGAATCACAGGAAACACCACTTGTGCTGGTGTCTGATTTGAATATGTTCCCATTACCTCTCTGCGATACCGTAAACGTCAACAAGATCGTATCTGTTCCCGCAACGCTTTGCTTGAAACTGGTAATTTGAACTGGAGCTCCGGAATTGTGAATTGTTTTTGTACCGCTTACTTCACATACCCCTTCATCCGTGTCGAGTAAGTTTTCTCTCATACAGTATTGTCCATTGGCAATAGTTTGATATTGGTAACAGACTTCTGCCCGAACAGGAAACTTAACATTTCCATCAAGATTGCCCTTATAGTTCAATCCATCGATGTGAACTTGTGTTTGTGTTCCCGGAATTTCATTTCCTTCTGGATCTTTTCGTACTGGTTCTAAATCATCAACAGGCGGCTGTCTTTGCAACTCACCTAGCCCTTTGTCAAAATCCGCTGGGAAAAGTCCACTAATTGTGACGTGTGCTTGACTTCTCAGCACCTTGTGTTCTCCTTCATTTGTCAACTTAACAATGATATCAAACGGAAACTGCCCATTGTCTGCCACTTCTTTTGGCGGAGCATTTTCCAAGAACTCTATAATTAGCCCATTGGTACCGCCAATAAACGGCGTATCATTACCAGGAGCAGTCTCTGTAGTACATGCTGCTATGAAAACAACAAGTCCTAGGAGAAGGTACCCTCTTTTCATGAGTGAAAATCCGTATTTTACGTATTTAAAGCTTTCTATTCGATAGTAACAATCTTTGACTCCGTCACTCTGTATCCATAATTCAAAATAACGCGTAAGTTCCTAGTAAATTCTGGGTCATTCACACTAAATCGCTGTCCTGATCTACACGTTACAAAATTCTCCTTATCAGTTCTACTAAAGCTCAGCGTTTCATCGCAATCCAGAACATCATTTCCAAACATAGCACTTACCCGTACCTTGTTCAAGTATTCAGGCTCAATAGAGATATCATTACATCCAGTGCGGTAATGGTTTTCATCAAGAATATCTCCATCTCCAACATTCTTCAGGAATATTCTGAAAGTAGGTCGTACATGCGTGATTCCAGTACTTCCTTCTGCTTCCAATAATGGCGAAACTTTTGTAACAGCTACTGGCGCTCCCTGACTCTTCAACCGTATGTCTTTTGTCTCACATGTCGATTCAATGTCTGTAATCGCAAATTCGTTTGTGTTAACACAAATAGGGGTTCCTGCTCGTGTTTCATATTGATAGCACGCAGAAACCTCAACTATGGTGTTCCATCGGTTGCTTGGCGGCAGTTCAACACGATGCATTAAAGCGTCGAAATCAAGAAGTTCTCTCCCTCCCACCTTTGCGTTAGGGATTCGTTCTCTTCCAAACAAGGTAAATACTCTTTCAGTGCCTCTTGGATCGTTCGGTTCAATGACTTCTTTTACTGTTGTAAGCGTAAGAAACACATCTTTTGCTTCAACAGCACCTTCGTTTATTACTTCAACACCAATTTTCATTGGGCGAGGTTGATTTATCGGATTGACGTACGTATCTGGAAAGAGTTTATCAAGAAATTCTATAGTAACACCATCATTTCCAGAGTATGCATGTGCAGTACTCGGCAGACTACCGTCTCCACTAGTACACGCTGCCAAAAACACCAACAGCCCAACAATCAACCAGAGTTTCATATCTCATCCTCCGAGATAAACTCACTCACCGGCGCACAAAATTCTTCTTCCCCATCCCAACGAGATTCAAATTCATCAACGTAATTATTCGCTTTATCCGGACAGGCCCCTGCACCATTATAACCGCGCGCTGCAGCATACCAACCACTTAGTCCACCTTCACAATTCAATCCAGTTTTTTCATAAGCTTCAAACTGTTCTCTGAAATGATTCGCTCCAGCAAAAATATTGCATCTCATATCAAATGCTGTTTCCCCGTCGCATTCAGGAATGTCACAAATTCCTCGATCTTCAGCATCCAAATCATAGCAGCCAGGGTGAGCGCGAGAGGCGCTATTGATTTGCATTGCTCCATAAGAATTTTCAGGGTCTTTTGATTTACGTGCTGTTTCACCATCTACGCTATGTAAAAAGTCGTGCCCCGTTTCAATGTCTACTATTGCCAAGAGCGCAGTTGCAGGTACGTCATATCGGCACGCAGCTTGGCGAACAAGCTCCAGAACTTGCGATTGCTGCTCAGATGGGTTTTCAGGAACAACAACTCTGTTTCCAGTAGGCGCATCAGTATTAGAGGTGGTAATTCCTGTGTAGACAACATCAACTTCCGTCGACACGCGATAATCAATATTTGCAGTTGTAATTATGTTGATCTTTCGTCTTCCATTTGTATCCGCAAGGATCTTACTTGCATCTTTCAAATTAATAGGACATTCATATCGTTTAATGATGTCAGGATCAATTATTTTTTCTGTTTCTGAACTTCGCAAGCGATAAGTTTTCCTTCCATTACTATCTGAGACCTGATCGAAATCACAATTATCGCCAGTGGTCAATTCAATATCTTTTGGCATAGTAAATTCTAAACTATTCACCTTCAACAAGGATCCATCCCATAATTTGTGATTCTCAAACGCAACTGAATATTCATTAACTTCAGATTCCGGGCCTACAGGAATGAAGAAACCAAACATTTCTACATTATACAATCCAAATATGACTGGCCCTGCCGTCGAGACTGCTTGTGGTGTAACCTGGGCAAGTTGATCTCTTGACAGTGGCGGGTGCGGTTCTTCTGTTTCAATTTCTAATTGCCTAAAGGCCTCTATTTCATTCTCATGTATCAAATACACTTCGTACCAATTCTGAACATCCATGCTGTAATCAACACTAAACGTCACTACGCCACCGCTATCTTCCAACTCACCAGCCTCAACGCGACAGCTCAGTTCCTTTGGCCCGCGATAAGGGAAGGGTACTTTAATAAATTCATTTTCTTGAATCTGCCCTCGTTCCCCAGGCTCGGTCTGGCACATTACTCCTTCTACCATAATCTCCTTATTCACCAAATTAGAACCAGGTATTTCTGACAAAATAACCGAAGGCGTAATATCGTTCGGATCGTCAAAGTAATTATTAATAGGGCGCTGTGCCCCTCCGGCGACCGTCCAATAGTCCCGCAGGACTAGCCCAGTTCGCTCCCCAGTTTGTTGATTGTAATAATCAACTCCCTGTGCTTGTTCTAATCGTTTATCCCACGACAACCTAAAATCTGTCCACAGTTCATCAAATCCTTCTGGTATGCTCCGCGTCAGTTCTTCAGCACGTTGTCGTTGTTCAGCATCAATAGCCTGACTAAATTCGTTGGATGCTCCGCCTGCAACTGTATAAATAATTGGCATGTAGATGAAAATAACAAGTGCTATTGCTGCAATGTATTTCCATACTCTTCCTCTATACAAGAAGAACCCATACAAGTACATGATCGGCACAAACTGTGCAGGCGGCAGAGAAAAGCCAGCCACGCCTACGCCCGATAGTCCACCTAAGCCTGGTAAAAATGAGAGTGAACCAATCGTAATATTTGCAAAGTAAGGGTAGAACCAAACAAGCAATGTCAATTTAATGTATGTCTTCAATCGATTTCCTTGAACTTCAAACACTGCCCACGCTACAAAGATAGAAAACAAGTACAAGAACATGATAGGACCAAACTTAATCCCGCCTTCTATAATCGCAATTCCCAATCCTGGTCGAACAAACCCTGTTGCAAGATCCATCCAGTGCAGTATACCAAAGAAGAGAAAATAGGCAAAAGGTAATTGTGCGAATGCTTTTGGTAAAGAATCTCCTGTGATCGGGGCCGCAGATATTCCCGGCATCTTCTTCTTCCCAGCCCGAACTTTCGCTCTACTAAATTTGGCAAATTGCTTTCCTTGCCGCACAAACCCACTGTAGAATCGATCACGATCTTTGTTCGCTTCTTTAGCAGCATCTTTATTCTGCTTCAGCGCCTTTTCATCTTCTCCGATTTCGTCATAGGCAAAAGCAGATTGTTTTTGTTGCTCTGATGAAAGCATGTCATGTACTTGGTCATCATCGCGACTTACTCTAAAGGGACCTATCTTAAATCCTCTTTTTCCCATGTCTTGGAGTCGTTTCACTATGTTATCACTACCCGTAAACACGATTCTTAAAGGTTTGCCTTTTTAAAGAGAAGTTAATCTTTTAGTAATTCTACTTCTAAATCTACGATATGCAGCGTAGTCCGCGGCTCAATTCGGACAAAATTATTCCCATCTTCAATGAACCGCGTGATATCTTTAGTATAGTTGAAATCCCTCTGATCAAACGAAGTGCGTCTATTATTAATATTCAAATTAGCAGCCTTTCGCTCATCATCATCTACCATGTGGATTCGCAGTTCAGCTTTCATCGAACCATTCTCAATCCGGTCAAATTGTGTTTCGTTCACATCAAAGAAATAAATAGGGAAAATCGGTTTCTCAAGTTCTGTATTCACCGACACTTGATCAATCAAGTACTTTCCACTTTCAGCACTAAACCGAACAGTGTTCCTTCCTTCCACAATATCATCAGGGTCAACATTCAAGCGTACTGGTGATCCGCAATCAGGTACGCTAGATGACAACAACACTTCATTTAACGTAATGCGCAATCGTCCAACATCTCGAATTGTACACTCTACGAAGTAAATTAAATGTGCTTCCTCAATGTTTCCTGCTTCTTCCCGGCTCACTAAGAAATTATTCTCAGCGTCGCTGTTATCAGCATTCTCAACCGTTCCTGTAATCTTTACGTTCCGCAAATCATAGAAGTTTGAACTAAAAAAGTTTAAAGGACCAACAGGGCTTGCCCGAAATTCAAGCACATTTTCTTCCTGCAGTATTCCCAAATTAATTGGTGCAAATACATCAGTTACTTCTCCATTAAACAATTCATCATCATTCAACATGATGATAAGCCGCCCTTTGTGATCGTTAACTGTCAAGCTCAACTGCGCATTTTCTGTGCTAGGATCTGTAATCAAAGCCATAGTCTTTGTTGTCTGCTCAGATCTGCTAGTCTCAACAAATACAGACTGTAATTCTTTCAGCACTTTGTCCTCTTTTGACTTGAAGAGGTTCACACTAGGCAGTTTATGTTGGAATTCTCGATCAGTCTCCTTGAAGATAGTGCCCGGACTCTCATCCAGTACAACCTCTTCATCATCCTCTACGTCTTCGTCATCATCAGAATCTGTATCTTCATCTAGTAGGTCTGCCCGGTCTTCAGGGGGCAAGAAGAGAATATAGAGTATTATGAACGCTGCAATAACCATTACGAGAATAGCAGCACTACTACCACCTTGTCCTTTTTTTCGACGCACAGTAGTCTTCACTCTATAGTTAGATATTTAAATGTTTTTCCCCCGCTTTCGCTTTATGAAAGTGATCAAGAAGGCTCTCAAGCAGGGCACAGTAGTGGTGAAGATAGAAAACATGGATGATCTCTGGCATCTGAGCCAGCTAGTGGAAGCGTCAGATCAGGTGCGTGGCAAGACTTCTCGGAAGCTCAAGCTCGGAAGCGATTCCGAAACAACCAGAAAGACCATGACCCTCACGATAAAAGTAGAGTCCACTGAGCTTACCGATCATTCGCTTCGAATTCACGGAACGACAACAGAATCTACTGATGATGTTCCAGCTGCTTCACATCACACCATTACCGCAGAAACAAATTACGATCTTACAATAATCAAAAAAGAATGGCCGCAGTTTCATTTGCAACGTTTGGATGAAGCGTCAAAAGAAAAAAACGCACCAGTTCTTATCACAGTGTTTGATCGCGAGCAAGCAGTTTTTGCATCGCTAAAGAGCAACGGTTACAAAGTTCTTTCAACGTTAACCGGAAACGTTACGAAAAAATTCGATCCTGCAATTAAGGGTGAAAATTTCTACAATCACATTATCAAAACAATGCAGGAATACGCAGATCGTTTGAAAGTACAACATATTATTCTCGCTTCTCCTTCCTTTTGGAAAGAAGAGTTGATGAAAGAACTCAAAGATGACACGTTAAAGAAAAAAATTATTCAAGCAACGTGTTCATCCGCCGATCAAGGCGCATTGGACGAATTACTGAAGCGCCCTGAGCTCGCTCAAGTTCTCGCCGACGAGCGCGCAGCAAAAGAAGCTGCCCTCGTGGAACGTCTCCTCGAGCAAATTGCAAAAGACGGCCTCGCAGTTTACGGTCCTGAACAAGTTCAACAAGCCATCGACGCTGGCGCAGTCGAAACTCTGCTTGTCTCCTCGGACAAAATAAAAGAAACACGCGAAGACGACGTTTTCGAGCAACTAAACGCCAAAATGAAAGCAGTAGATTCTCAATCAGGCCAGGTATCCTTCATTACATCCAGCACCGATGCAGGCAAAAAGCTCGACGGTCTGGGTGGTTTAGCTGCACTCTTACGCTACCAAATTAACTAGTCATCGAGGACAGGTGGTAATTCATTTCTGAGAGGTAAAAAACCGCAATGTATTAATAGTAGTACACTTACTTCACTATTTGTTGGTGTCTATACAGGGTGGTCAATGAATGATAGTAAAAGAAGAGTTTCTCAGCAAACTGCGGACGTACTTCAGCTTGAACCTCTATGAGGTCAAGATCTGGACAGCTTTATTGTCACGTGGTGTTGCAACCGCTGGTGAACTCTCTGACATTGCTAACGTTCCTCGATCCCGTTCATATGACGTTCTTGAATCTCTAGAAAAGAAAGGTTTTGTCGTAATGAAGTTCGGCAAGCCGATCAAGTATCTTGCCGTTCCTCCAAATGAAGTGGTAGAACGCGTTAAGAAATACATGCGTGAAGAAGCAGACCGAAAAATTACTCGTTTGGATGAGATGCGTCAAACTGAAATTGTTGATGAACTCAAACAACTCCATGATCAAGGTATCGAACTTGTAGAACCTACTGATCTTTCTGGCAGCTTACGCGGCCGCCACAATCTGTACAATCATCTTGAAATGATGATCAAGAGTGCAGAATCAACGGTTACAATCATGTCAACCTCAACCGGTTTGATTAGAAAACTTGAAGGTCTCAAAGGCGCAATGCAACGCGCAAAGAAGCGCGGGGTTGCAATCCGTATCGCAGGCCCAATTTCTAAAGAAGCACAGGCTGTTGTTGATGAAATGAAAGATGTTGCAGATATCCGCCATACTGATGCTCGTGCTCGTTTCTGCATTGTTGATGGCAAAGAATTAATGTTTATGGTGACAGATGATGAAGAAATTCACCCAACGTATGATGTGGGTATCTGGGTAAACACACCATTCTTCGCTAACGCTCTAGAGTCCCTGTTTGAAGAAACATGGGGTACTATGAAGCCTATTGCAGCGTCGAAATAGTTCTCAAAACCTTTATAAATCAATCCTAGGTAGCGTATAGTATGAGTATTTCCGATATAGCTGCATCCCTCCACCCTTTGGAGCGTGCAGTTCTGCCGCATCTGAACGAGCAAGACTTCGACAAAATAGTCAGCGCTTCAAAGCTCAAGGATGTTGAAGTCATGCGTGCATTGCAGTGGCTTGAAAATAAGGATGTTCTCAAACTCAAGGAAACCCTTACCGAAATCGTTGATCTTGACAAGAACGGCAAGGAATACGCTAATTCCGGCTTGCCAGAGTTCCGCTTTCTCAACGCATTAACAGAAGATCCGCAATCAGTAGATGCTATTTCGAAGAAAGCTAAGCTGTCTCATGAAGAAGCACAAAAATCCATTGGTGTTCTCAAGCAACGCAGCCTAATCGAGCTCACAAAGTCCAAAGGTTTGCAGTGCCATATTACCAGTGCAGGCAAGAAATTCCAAAACAAGAAGTCTCCTGAAGACGCTTTCCTCAAGTCTCTTCCTCGCGAAATGTCTTCGCTTTCAAAAGATGATCAGGAACTTCTTCATCAGTTTCGAAAACGCAAAAGCATCATCACTGTTTCCGTTAAGAAACACAGAGCAATCACCATAACAAGTACAGGAAAAAAACTCTTGGAGCAAAAATCATCCATTGACAACATCAAAGATCATCTAACTCCTGAAATGCTTCGTACAAAATCCTGGGAGAAAAATTCATTCCGTCGCTACGATGTTTCTGCTCCTGTTCCACGTTTCTTTTCCGGTAAAAAACAGCCTTACCGCGAGTTCCTTGAAGAAGTACGCACTCATTTCCTCGCCCTCGGTTTTACTGAGATGACAGGCCCTGTTGTCGAGACAGAATTCTGGAATATGGATTCTCTCTTCATGCCTCAAGATCATTCTGCGAGAGACATCCACGATGCGTATTACATCAAAGAGCCAACCCACGCTACTTCCCTACCAGAAGACATGGTCAAGAAAGTGCAGGCAGCCCACGAGAACGGGTACACTACCGGAAGCCGAGGATGGCGCTACAAGTTTGACGTAAAGCGTACTCATCGTCATATTTTACGTACTCATGATACTGCTATCTCTCCTCGTATATTATCATCAAAAGAACTCACTGTTCCTGGAAAGTATTTCCAGCTCGTCAGGTGTTTCCGTTACGATGTTATCGACGCAACCCACCTTCCTGATTTCAATCAGATTGGCGGATTTGTTGTTGAAGAAGGATTAACCCTTCGTCATCTTTCAGGATTGCTAAAAATGTTCGCAAAGGAATTTTGCAATACAGATCAAGTGCGTGTTGTTCCTGCATATTTTCCATTTACAGAACCATCTGCCTCATTATACGCTAAACACCCTGAAATGGGCTGGATCGAATTAGCAGGTGCAGGTATGTTCCGTCCTGAAATGAATGCACCTCTTGGCGTAAAAGACCCGGTTATTGCGTGGGGTATCGGCCTTGATCGTGTTGCGATGTTCAATCTCGGTTTCAAAGATATTAGACAACTATTCAGCCATGATCTTGACTTTTTGCGTCAAGCACGAGGAATATAATGCCAACAATTAACTTTGCACTTGCGGACATGGAAGCGTTGATCGGCAAACGTCTTACAGAGGACGACCTCGATCTCTTAATGACGTACGCAAAGGGCGAGTTTGAAAATTACGATAAGAAAACAAACGAAGTAACTGTTTCGCTAGACGACACAAATCTACCATACTTGTGGAGCGCTGAAGGTCTCGCACGTTTGTTCAAAGGTGTTCTCAAGCTTGAAAAAGGACACCCGAAATTGGAAATCAAGAAGTCTGACTACACGCTAGAAGTCGACAAATCTGTCAAAGAAGTTCGTCCGCACATCGCAGCGTTCGTCGCAAAAGGCAAGAAAATTGACGATTATCTCCTCAAGCAACTCGTGCAGTTGCAAGAAAAGTTCTGCGAAAGTTACGGCCGTCGCCGTCAAAAAGTTTCCATCGGTCTCTATTCTTACAAGCGCATTACGTTCCCAGTAAAATACACAACTGTAGCCCCAGAAAAAATGTCTTTTGTTCCTTTGGAGATGACCGACAAGCTTACTCTCAAAGAAATTCTGGAGGAGAATCCAAAAGGAAAAGAATACGGTTGGATTCTCAAAGACGCAAAGAAATATCCAATCCTCCTCGACAGCAAGGATGAAGTATTAAGCTTCCCTCCTATTATTAATTCAAATTTCACCGGTCGTGTAGAAGCAGACGACACCGATGTATTTTTCGAAGTTACTGGTACAGATGAAGAATCCATTTTGCTCGCAACAAATATTTTTGCTCAAGCATTGTATGACCGCGGCTTTGATATTTTCGAATGTAAGATTAAAGCAGAGAAGCCATTCTCCTCTCCAAAACCATTCAACGACAGCATCGTAATCCCTGAAGATCTTGCACAGTCTATGCTCGGTCTTGATCTATCGAAACAAGACTTGCTCGATTTACTCAAACGCGCACGCTATGACATTTCAGGAAACAAAGTGATGATCCCTGATTATCGTCGGGACATTCTTCATCCTGTTGATGTTGTTGAAGACATCGCCGTCATGTTCGGGTACGAAAACATTCCTGATGCTCCATTATCGAGCTACACTATTGGCAAGCGTCAACCAATGACCTTGCAAGTAAATAAAACACGCGATATGGTTGCCGGTGCAGGCTATCTTGAAGTCATGAGCCCTATTTTATCCAACAAATCTCTTCTTTACGAGAAGATGCATACGAAAGACTTCGGCACAGTAGAAATTTCTGAGTATATGTCAGAAACCTATTCCGTCGTCCGTTCCTGGCTAACTCCTATTTTGATGGATGTTCTCTCGAAGAACACCCATGTCGAATATCCACAAAGAATTTTCGAGCAAGGATTAACTACTCAACGCACAGGCTCAAAAATCACCGACTCAGAACGCATAGCATTGGCAACTGCTCATTCCGATGCAGGCTTCACAGAAATTAAGCAAGCGCTCGATGTAGTCATGAAAGCAAAAGGAGTGCTCTATACGCTAGAACCAAAAACAAATGTTCAATGTTTTATTCCAGGAAGAGAAGCATCAATTATTGTTAATAAGAAGCAAGTAGGAATTATTGGGGAGATTTCTCCTCAGGTGCTTTCGACTTTTGGGGTTGAGGTGCCGGTTTCGACTTTGGAGCTGGATCTTTCGCTTTTCTAGCCTTTTTCTTTGGCTTTTCTGCTGCTTGTTTTGGTTTTGTTTCCTTAACATCAGCAAGGTCTTTTAGCGCTGATTTCACAGCACTCGTATCGGCATTATCTTGAATATCAACTGTTTTGCTTGTTGGTTCTAGGTGTGCAACGTTCACTTTTCTGCGGCGTGTTTCGCCATCGATAAGTACGCGGTTCTTGTCTTCTACATGAACAACAACGCAAATACCGCCAGCATCTCTGCCAGCTGTTTTAACACAAACTCTCCCAACTTGCATCATAGTGATCGTCCTTTTTCTTTCATGATGTTCCGTGTACATCCACTACACAGCTTTCCGCCTTGAGGCCGTTCTGGTCTCCGTTGGGATTTGTTTATCTTTCGAAGTTTGTTGGGCCGCGCTCGTGCAACGCCAGCAAGCTCTTTAGAACAGTTTGCGCAGTGTGCCTTCTTAGGTCTCCCTAGTGTAAAGACGCGCTTCAAAACACCGCCTGGTGTTCTCACTGTACTGCGCTTGAATGTGCGTGACTTGAATTTTCCTGCAACCATAGTTCTCGTGAATCGAGGGGCCTTTTTAAAGGTTTCTTAGTGTACGTTCAGCAATTTCCTCAGTAATGCTGAAGCAATGATCGTGAATACTATATAGGCAGTAAGTACTCCTGGCATCCAGCCAAATACAGCAAATCCGCCAAATGGGTGTACTCGCTCAAGGTCAATATCTATTCTATTAATAGCGCTCTCTCCCGGGATGGTCTCCCTAAATGATAAGAATCCTCCTTTCCTGAAGTCTGCATCCATGTACCGATGTGGGTCTCCCAGCAGCACTTCCATGGCATATACTTCATTTCCATAGATGTACTCCAGCGTATATTCGCCTGGTGGCCCTTCGAGTTTCCATTGCACTTCGTCTGCCACAGCTTGGGTAGCTTCACTTAACAGCGTCAACTCTCCCGAATCCAGCTGAATCGTTCCTGTAGCTCCGTTTTCAAACGTAACTGTTGTCGTAAATTCTCCAGCTTCTAATCCAAAATACGTCAAGTTGGCATTCAGCCAGCCAAACAAGAAGATTAGTGGAATGAACGTAACAAAAATTGATCGCATGGACTGCTGCATTTGTTTGAATGATTTGTCCATGACTTGCTTATTCAGTGTAGCAGCGTGATCTTTATCATCAGTACTCTTTATCTGCTCCCGCAATTCCTTCATTTCATCTTTTATTGCTTTCAGCAGTTTCTGATTGGTAAAGAATTTCTGGGCTAACGTAGTAAACAACGCGACTACAAAACCCAGGATTGCCAAAGAAAGTATTCTGGGTATTTCGATAAGTATGCCCAATACCATTATTGTTCAATGAATTTTCTCAGCATTGGATTCATATCCATTGCGTGTTGTTGTGCGATTTCTTCGTACAGTTTGAAGATAATCATCACCGTCAACAGCAGCCCAGTTCCGCTCGTAAGAGCTCCTGAAATATCTGCTACCGCTGCCAGTAGTCCAACTGCTGCACCACCCATGATGGTAAGTGCAGGAATATATCTGTTAAGAAGTGATTCCATTACGCGTGGATCTTTTCTGAATCCTGGAATCTGCAATCCTGATCGCATCATTTGTTGTGCTTGTGATCGTGCGTCCATTCCTGCAGTCTTTACCCAGAATACAGAGAATACAGTTGCTCCTATGACAAGCACAATAGTATACGTCAATGCTCGATAAATGTCCGTCGGCACAAATAACCCTCGTAACAAGTTACCTACTAAGTTAGGTGGCGTCACATACGCTACCAATCCAGTACTCTGCCCGCTTAAGTGCCCTCCAAAAGTTCCGAGGATGTTAATTCCTCTACTCGACAACAAGGAAGCACCAAGTTGAATGTTAGCAAGCAATGCCGCTACCAAGATAACTGGAATATTGCTTGTGTACAAGAAAGACAATGGCCATCGAATTCCCTGTCCCCGAACTCTTCCAAAAGACAATGGAATTTCTACTTTCATTGCTTGGAAGTACACTACCAATCCAAACACCGCTACTGTTGTTATGATAGCAATCAAATTCACCAGTACTTCTCTCAAGTCATTCTGCGGTAGGAAGTGCAGTATAGCAAGAATAGCGCCCACTGGTGGTTGCCCTGTATTAAACGACAACCCTGCGGACGCATCTAGTGGACTCAATAGTCGAATAACTAATCCTTTACTTACTCCTGCTGCAATAAACAAACTAATTCCTGATCCAAAGCCCCATTTGGTGATGACTTCGTCCATGAATAAAATCAGTATTCCTCCCAGTATAAGCTGGAAAATAAGTGTAATGTTAGATATCCCCGGCGCTGGTTGTAATCCACCAAGTGCCACGTAGATAAACGCTTCAAACACAATAAAGAACAGCGCAAGTAATTTTTGAATTCCTTGGAATGTTCTTTTTCCTTCTGGACTTTGCAAATCAAACTGTAGTAATCCAGATCCGTTCATTAACTGTAGCAAAATGGATGCAGTGACGATCGGTCCAATACCTAATGAAATGATAGAACCGAACTCTGCTCCCAAAATAACAGCTAAGAATTCGAATTGTGCAAGTGAGTTAGGTCCCAATCCATATAACGGAATTAGTCCCAGTACAAAGAATAGTACTAATATGATAGCAGTCCATTTTAGTTTCTGGTTAAATGAAAGCTTCTTCTCTTCTGGACGTGTAACTTCCGGAAGATTATACAGAATCGTTCGAATTATCGACATTGTCAGCCTGATCAGGTAGTACTATTGTCCCACCCGCACCAGAAATCACCTCTTGTGCTTTTGGACTCGCTTTATTTACGGTAATCTTGAATTTCTTGCTTACACTTCCCTTTCCAATGACTTTTGTAATTCCTAGTGCAGTAGCATCAACAACAATAACGCCATTTTCTTCACTAGCTTTTTTCTCTTTCAACATCAAGTCTGCGTTTTGCTCAAAATATTCAACATTCACCGCATTTTCTGGCGATGCATTGTGCTTTGTAAAGCCATGCTTACCAAAATACTTGGTGTTTTTCCAATAATTAGGCTTCTTGACGTCCGCACGCTTTCCACTACCTGCGTTTCCGCGTCCGCCTCTGCTACCTGCTCCACGGTGCTTCTTCATGCTTCCCCAGCCGTGAGTATGTGAACCACGTGCTCTGGAAGTTTTCGCTCGTTTTGCTGTAGTCATAGCATTTGCCTCAATAGATCGTTAATGTGCTCTTTTCTGTCTCCAAGTGCGCCGCCAACATTGTAGTGTTTCTTGATTCCTTTTCTGCGGTGGCCGCCTCGTGGAGGGTGTAGCCGAACAAACTGCTTCCCTTTCTTTGCAAGTTCAGCTTTGTTTTCTTCGTTTATTTCTCCCCATGTGACAAAGTCCTTAACTTTGCCGATCATCCCTCTACTTGTAGGATTATCGGGAATAACAGTAGCGTAATTTACTCTGTGAAGCTTCAAAACTTCGAGAGCGCGTTCTGCACGAACGTCTGCTTGTACAGCTCCTCGAATCCGAATTACTACAAGATCACTCATTCTTCTTTACCTTTGATCCTTCTACGATTGCTAACTGTTCTGTGTGTTCAGGGCGAATCTTGACTTCACTTAACTGCTGTAAAGCAAGGAAACATGCTTTTACCAAGTTACTCTTTGTTTTGGTATGCCCTTGTGTTTGTGACCAAACGTCTTTTACACCAGCTAGTTTCAAAATTTTCTGACACTCTGGTTCTATCTTTAGTCCAGTACCTGGTGGTGCTGGAAGTAATTTGATTTTGACAGATCCCATTTTTCCTTCTACAGCAAATGGAATACTATTGCTATCCGGAGCAGATTCCCATGATCCGCCTCCACGTCGAATACGAATGATGTTTCGCTTTGCGTTTCGCAATGCTTTTTCTCTTGCAGGTACAGTTTCACGTGCTTTTCCACCGCCCATACCAACAAATCCGTCTCCGTTTCCTACAATTGCAATTGTTGAGAAACTCGGCTTGTTACCTTCGTTGGTCTTCTTTTGCGTTTGCTTGAAAACACGTCTCTGTCCGCCTCCGAACTTACCTTTTGCTTGTCCGATCATCAGAAGATCAGTTTGCAAATTCGGAATGAGAGCATCAACAATTTCTGATTCTAAGATTTTAATTCCAGATTCAATAGCTTCATCTATTGTGGTGATTTTTCCGCTCTTCACCATTTTACCAAGACCAGTTCGTGGTGTCCATGCTTCAATATCGAAGACTGTTTCTTCAGGCTTTCTCACTTGAACCACCCAACTTCTTCTTGACACTTTCTACTGCTTGTTTTACTTCTGGTTTCATGTGAACTCCGTAAATGCGATCATCTCCTGGCAACATATCATCAGCACATGCAATGTCGAGGCCTGCTTCTTTTGCTCCTCGTACAACTGCGTACAGCCGTGATCCTCGAATGCTAATTGCCATTCCCAAATCTACATTAATAGTATCTTTTGTCTTTCCTTTTGCTGCCACTCCCAGCATGTATCCTGTTAAGTAGGCAGCTGGTAAGTTTCCTGTCCCTAAGTTCCATCCTTGCTTCTTCAGCATGTTGGAGTGCGCTGTAGCAAGAACACTGTCCCCGTTCTCAGCATATACGACAATTTGAGCAATCGTGTGCTTCAAACTTTTTCGTATAACCAAGCGAGGTTTCTTACCTAAGAGGAGTTGGAGACGTGTTTTGTAGTTCGTCTTTCCTTCTCTTTTGCGCTTGAACGCAAGTGAAACGTTTTTTGTTTTCATTTTTTCAGGAGTTTGTTTTCTTCGATATATCCTTTCAAGTGTCTTTTACTTCTAAAAAAGCCACCGTTTGATCGTGCATACAACATTCTGTATGTTTTGTTATCAAGGTACTCTTTGTCCTTAAGTTCCCTAAGGAATGTTCTTTGGATTCTAATCGTCTTGATCCATCGATCTTTCTTAGACAATCGTGATGTAGGCTTTCCTTTTCTGCTACCGTGTCCTTTCTGTCGTCTTTTTCGACGCTGTTCTGCTCGAGCTCTAATACGACCCTTTGAAGGCGTCCGTGCGCTCTTCTTCACTACAAACTTGTCAATAACAAGTCCACGAATGTCTGCTTTCGTAATAGCTTCTTTGATTTCAGCAAGCTTGGTGCTATCAAATTGCACGCGCTTTGGCGAGCATTTCATAACTTGTGCAGCGAGTCGTTTTTGTGCGGTGAGTCTCATTTTTGTGTAAGGACTTTATCGAGTTCCTTTTTCTCGGCTTCTTTCTTTACGTCATCAGCAACGTCAGCTTTTTCTTCTTTAGCTTCTTCTTTTTCATCCTTCTTCGCCTTTGCTTCAGCCGCCTTCTTCTTCGCTACGCGTTTTTCTACTTTCTTCTTCCGCGTTGCGAGTGTATCAGCAACTTTCTTCTTATACGCTTCAGGATCTTTGATGTTGATGATTGTGAGTTTCTTTTCCTGCGCAGCACTAATGATTTCAGTGCGCTTTTTCATTCCTACGCGTCCACTAATAATAACACCGTGCTTCTCCGGCACACTTGCCAGTTCAGCAACAGTTTGAACCGTTGTCGTTAGCATTCCTTTTGTTTGATCGCGTTCAGCAACAGCAGTTCGATACCCAGTCATGACTTTCTTAGGGTGTCCCTTCTTCGCAAGTCGTAGCTTCGACTGCAGACCTTTCGGTCGTCGCCATCGTGCCTTCACTTCTTTGCGTTTTCCTCGCCCACCTTGAGCGATGAATTTTGGTCTTGTCGTCATGCTATTGCCTTTCCGTCTTTTGATGTAATGTAAATTCCGTCTTGGAATATGCGTCGATCATATTCAACGCGTTCGGTCATTTTTTCAAGAGCAGTCGCCATGTTTCCTGCAAGTTCTTTGTTTGCACTCTCAATGGTGATGTCTTGCCCCTCAACCTTTACACTTACACCCTCGAAGATGTTTGTCTCCCGAGCTACTTTCTCTCCCATGAAATTTTTAACTGTGATTTTTCCTTTGTCTGCCGTTACGGTCATTGGGAAGTGGCTTGAACAAATTTTCAACGTGTACACATGCCCTTCTTTCACACCTTTCATCATGTTTCGAACGTGTGCGTTCCAAGTCCCAACGATTGCTTTTCCTTTCTTTCCCTTAACTTTAGCAATCATATGAACTGCATTGTCCTTTACTTCCATCTTTACTTGTGGATGTACATTTCTCTGTACTTCCCCTTTCTCTCCTTTAATTGTAATGGAACTGCCTTGGATATCAACCTGTACACCTTCCAGTATGTCGATCTTTACAGATTTGTATCGGGCTTCTTGTTCCATCAGTAACAGTACGCGAGCAAGCGTCCTCCGATGCCTTTCTTCTTTGCTTCAGCGTGTGTCATAATACCTTGCGGCGTACTTACAATCAACACTCCGAAGTCTTTTGCTGGTAAGAATCGCTTTTCGAATTTCTCAAAGCCTTCTTTTCCAACTGCGTGACGTGGTTTAATAGCACCACACTTGTTAATATTACCAATAAGGTTAATGTTCAAGATGCCGCCTCGTTGATCTTCTTCAACACTAACTTCTCCAAGGTAGTGTAGAGCGGTCATTTTCTTGAGCACTTCTTGTATAGTTTTGGAAACAGGCTTTGCTCGCACAACTCGCTTGCCAGTCTGTTCACTATTAAGCACGTTGCTCAATACCGATGCTAATGGGTCGTTCATCATTTTAACTGAATTTTGTAAAGCCAATCTTTGTTGCGATCTGTCGGAAACATCTCCTGCAAAGACTGAGGGAATATTTCCCGATGTGTCCTCGCAAGTTTCCGCATCTCTGGCACGGTTTACTATCTTTACCAAAGCTACGTGCCTTTGGCTTGTTGTGTTTCTTGTACTTCTTCAACTTCAACGGTTTGGATTGAAGTTGTTTGAACATCTTTGTATAGGAGCTTGTAGTCATGTTTGCGCCTCAACGTCAACTTTGTATTGTTCTTTCATGTAACTTATTGCATCATCTTTACTGATGTTGTGTGTCTTTGGAATTTGTTTCTTCAACATCTTCCGCTTCTTAATTCTGAATCCAGGTCTTTCAAGTGTTACACACACCTGCAAACCAAGTAATCCAATATCTGGATCATAGTTTACGTCTGGAATCTCGATATATTCGTGAATTCCAAATGCAACATTACCTTGATCGTCAAATTGGCCAGGCTTCAACTTGCCTTCCTTGGCACTCAATAGTCGCGGCAAGAGCTTAACAGCTTCGTCTCGTCGCAAAGTGATCTTACATCCGATTGGAAGTCCAGGTCTCAATCCCCATCCAGGAATTCTCTTCTTTGTGAAGGTCTTCACTGGTGGTTTTCCAGCTAGCGTAGTCAACAACTTGACTCCTCGTTCTAGCTTTTGAGTGTCCTTACCCGCACCTATGTTGAGGGTAATTTTCTCAATCCGAATGTCTCGCATCTTATTTGTCATTTGTTTGGATCACCGGTTTACCTTTGCCGATAACAAAAGCAAACTTTCGTGGTGTTTCGATTAAGTCTTTGTCTAGTTTAGCAACAATCTTTTCTCCAGCAATGCTCTCAATAGTTACATTCTGAGCGATGTGTCGTCCACCAGTCAAGTAAATCAAAGCTCCTTTCTCAAGCGGAAGGTGCTCTTTTACTTCTTTTCCAGGTAGTTTCAATACAAGTGTGTCGCCAACTTTGTAGTCATTCTTGTCGGTAACAAACGTGGTACCGTCATGCAATCCAATTTGCAGTTTCTTTCCTTTAACTGCTGTCTTGCTTATGATTCTGCACGGTTTAACTTGTTCGCCTGCTTTTACAAGTACAAGTTTCCCTCGAGAGTTAAGCACCATGCGGTGGTCTTCCTTAATGTCTGGTAAACTCAAGACATCCATCAGACCAACTAGTCTGCGCGCTTCTCTGGTTTGTTTTCCGTCAATAAGCACTTTCTTGTTAAGCAAAATGTGTGTAACATCTCTGCTTGTTTCAGCGTGTCCCAAGTACTCTTTCATAACGACGTTAAGCGGGATACCAAACTCAAAGGAATGTCCTGATGGGAATGGTCTCGAAATAAACTTCGTCGCTTTACGTGCGATGTTCCATGTTCCTGGCGCTGCAATGCGCTTAAGATGTTTTCTTGGCATTTTGTAGTGATTGTACTCGTTTTTTATCGTCTGTATCTAGTTCTGTGATCATCACGTTACTCGGATCCAATGGATAAAATGTCTTGGATCCTTCTCTTCGTACGCGTTCTGCTCCGTCAACGTAGATCTTACTATTCTTCATATCCACTCTGTTTACTAGTCCAGTTTTTCCGCGGTATTGCCCACGCAATACTTTGACTGTGTCATTCTTTCGAATGCCTGTGCTTCGTCTTCCGTACTTCTTTTGAAGTTCTTTTGACAAGTGCACATTTAGGAACTTTCTCTTAACATGGTAAGGAGCTTCGAATCTAAACTTACGCTGCTTACGAGTTTGTGTACTCTTGTTCCATAACAGTGAAAAGGTTTTCATGCGATTATACTAGCCACTTTTGAAATTGCTGGCCAGCGCTCCGTTGCTTCTTTTGCTATTGCTCCTTTGAAGATTGTTCCTTTCGGATTACCTTTGTCGTCTTTCAATACAACAATTGCGTTATCTTCAAATCGAACACGTTCTCCTGCTGCTCTTCGGTACGGCATTTTTTGTCGTACGATCACGCCGAAGACTACCTGTTTTCTCATTTCTGGAGTTCCTTTCTTTACCGAGCAAAGTACAAGGTCACCGACGCCAGCACTAGGCTTTCGTCCTTTTCTTGTTTTCAGATTCTTTACAGAGATAACTCGAACAATCTTAGCTCCGCTATTGTCGCACGTACTAACCGTGCTTCCATGGCTAAGTCCTCTAGTTACTCTTCCCTTTTGTGCCTTCATCGACTTTCTCCACAATAATGAATTTCTTGGTCTTGCTTATTGGTCGGCATTCCCGAACAACAACCAAGTCTCCTTCTTGAGCGTTAATACTTTCAGGGTTGTGTACCTTCAAGCGAGTTCGTCTTTTTTCGTAACGTTCATACTTTTTGATGTAGTGACGTCTCTCCAACTCGCCTACTGCTGTCTTTCTCATCTTTGCTGAGATGATTCGCAGCGTGAATGTTCTCCCTCTCACCGGGATGTTTGGTTCGTCTGTCATTTTTTTATCCGTTCTTCTGTGCGTCCAAGGATGTCTTTTCCCTGAACTTCTTTACCGTCGATCTCGAAAACCGCATGATCCTTGATCAGCGTCTTCCCATCAACCACAAATGTGTTCTTGGTTTCATCAACAATTGTTCCTTCCATGCCGATTTGTTCAGCATTTGTTGATTGAACAACTTTGATGTGTTTTCCTATGAACACGTCGCGGTTCATTTGACCTCAACGGTGTTTTCCGGAAATCCTTTTTTCACGAGGATCTCCTTGGCTCGTTGGCGGTGATCGCCTTGGAGCTCAATGACACCACCTTTGCTGGTGCCACCACACGCAAGCGCGGTCTTCATCTCTTTTCCGAGTTCTTTGACGTTGATATCTTTGGTATCAAAGCCTGCGATGACCGTGTTGACCTTGCCGAATTTTTTCTTGATTGTGTGAATCTTGATTTGTTGGTTTTCCTTTGCGATTGCGTCACAAACGCAAAGTTCTTTTGGTAAGCCACAAGTTGAGCATATTTCGTTCATGCTTTTGTCTTTTGTTTCCTCCGTTGATTTAGGATTGTCAAGATGCGCGCGATTGTGCGCTTTGATCGTCTGATTTGTCCAGGGTTCTTTGGGATTGTTCCCGTTGCAACCTGGGCGTAGTCTTTCATTAACTCCTTTTGAAGTTCTGCCAGTTTCCCTTGCAATCCTTCATCATTCAGATTGCTTAGTTCCTTCATCGTTTTCGACATTTGGTTCCTCTGGTTTTTCTTCAGTCTTTTCTTCTGCTTTCTCAGCTGCTTTAGGAGCCTTCGCAGTCTTCTTTGCCTTTGGTTTTTCTTCAGTCTTTTCTTCCTTCTCGACTTGCTTTTCTGCTTCTTCTACTTCGTCTTTATTCATAGTAGGCATGCTTGCAAGCAAGCGAGGGTCTTTTGTCATGATACTTACTTGAACTCCAATAGTTCCTGATCGTAAGTGTGCAGATACTTTTGAACGTTGTACCGCAATTTCAGATAAGTTTCCGCACTTCTTTAGATAGCCATCAAATACTCGCCATCGTCTTGCACGAGAACTAGGAATTTTTCCTGAAAGCAAGATTTCTACGCCGAGCGCACCTGCTTTCATGACATCTTCCATTGCGCGGTGCATTGCACCCTTAAATCGTTGTGATCCAAACCGTTCTAAAGACGAAGCAATTCGCTCTGCAACTATTTGTGCATCCAAATTAATGTTTTCTACTTCACTAATTTCGATTTGTGGATTGTCAAACTTGAATTCTTTCTTCAAAGTCTCTGTCAACTTACTGATGTTTTGACCTTTCTTTCCTACAATCAATCCAGGTCGTGCTGTGTAGATAATGATCTTCTCTCCCAAAGGAGTCTTCTGTAACTTAGTGTGGCTGTGTCCCACATTCTTCAGAGTACTTGAGATGAATTCCTGACTCTGGTATTCCTTCTTTCTCTGTTCCACGAATTCTCGTTCAATCATTGTTTATCGTCCTTTGGAGCTTGTTTGTTTTCAGCTGCTTTCTCAGCCTTAGGTTTTTGTGCCTTTGCTGGTGCTTCCTTTGCAGGTTCTGCAGCTTTTGGCTTAACTTCCTTCTTTGGTTCTGCTTTTGGTGTTTCTGCTTTCTTAGCAGGAGTTTCTTTTTTCTCAACTGGTTTAGGAGCTTCTTTCTTCACTTCTGGTTTTGCAGCTTTTACTTCTGCCGCCTTTGGTTTCTCTTCAACCTTCGGTACTTCTTTCTTTGGAGTTGCCTTCTTTTCTACTTCTTCAACAACAATATCGATGTTTGTTCGCTTCATTTTTCGTCTTCGTTGTCGTCCAAAGTGGAATTGCTGTGATGCTTTGTTAGCAACAGCATATGTGATGATGAGTTCGCCTTCTGTCAATCCTTTTTGGCGTGCGTTTGCTTCTGCGTTTTTCAAAACGTCAATGATTTCATTGCATGCTTTAACAGGATATCGTCCAGGTCCCATTCCAACTTTATGTCCAGTTCCGCCTTTGTTGAATCGCTTGTGCGGTAGCGCTTTCTTCATGTCTGCAATGTCTTCGAGCATAACAATAGCTTTCAAGAGTGGCTTTTGTCTGATAGCTGTACAAACTTCTACCGACTTCTTGAATGAGATTGGCAAGTTATTGCCTTTCGCCCGTGCTGTTGTTTTCTCGTCGAATTTCATTTTACTTCACTGATCGGTGTGCGCTTGATCTACTTGCGCCGACACCTGGAGCAGTATGTCCTACTCTGTTTCTTGTTAATGCAAACTCTCCCAGGTAATGCCCTAGCATTTCTGGTTCTACACGTACTGGCAAGAATGCCTTGCCGTTGTGAACGTTAATCGTTTTTCCGACCATTGCAGGCACAATGATCATGTCTCGACAGTGTGTCTCAACATTCTTTCCTTTCTTCACTTTCTCAAGCAAATCTTTCTGCTTGTCACTCAACCCTCTTAGCAAGGTACGTCGTGATCTTGACGGGATGAGTTCTGCGAACTCTTTCAAACTCAACTCCTCGAGTTCTGCTACTGTTTTTCCGCGTAGTGTGAATTCTTTCTTTGCCATTATCGTCCCTTCCTTCTACCCGTTCTCTTAGCACGGATCTTTCCAACTTTTCTTCCTGGAGAAGCAAAGCGTGGTGAAATTGTTACAACACCCTTGTGCGAGCTTGACGATCCACCGTATGGGTGGTCTACTGCGTTCATTGCAACTGCACTTGTTCGCGGGTACAATGTGTTCTTTGCCTTGGATTTGTGGTATTTGTTTCCTGCTTTCAACAGTGGCTTCTCCAATCGTCCGCCACCAGCAATAATACCAATAGTCGCACGGCAGTTTTTCTTGAATACCTTCTTTTTCTTTGAAGGCAACTGTACAATAACACCGTCCTTCGTTTTTGTCAGTACACGAGCATACGTTCCACCAGCACGGACGAATTTTCCGCCGTCTCCTGGCTTGCTTTCAATGTTGTAAATAAGCTGTCCTTCCTCAATACTGTCAAGAGGAAGTGTGTTACCCACTTTCATTTCAGCATCTTTGCTTGTTTGTACTGTATCGCCTACCTTTACACCGTGAGGCGCAATACTCAATTGCGTTTTCTTGCCATGAGCTACCACGATAAGTGGTGCACTATGGCCTTGACTGTGAATAATATCTGTGATCTTTCCCTCGGATTCCTTGTCAACTGGGATGTTACCAGCACGTCCTGCATACCTAAAACTAGGTGCGCGGTATGTTGTGGTGCCTCGTCCTCGTTTTTGTGATATAATTCGTTTTCCCATTTTACATCAATCCTAGTTGCGTTGCAATTTCAATTGCTGGCATATCTTGAGTAAGTGTAATGTATGCATACTTCTTCTTGCCACGAACCAACGTGTTTACTGCTGCAGGTGTTGTATTGAACATCTCCTTGAATGCAGCTTTAACGTCATTTTTTGTAGCAGCGGAATCTACCACAAACAAGAGCTTGTTCTCTTGTTCCATCAACCGGATTGTTTTTTCCGTTGATATTGGGTATTTGAGTGTCTTGAATTGTTCCATTTTACACAAACAATGATTCTTTCCCTATTCTTGTGATTGCATCTTCTGTGAAGATTGTTAATCGTCCTGGTTCTCGTCCAGGCGCGAGTAGTTGTGCGTTCAAGCTATCAACCACAGTAACTTCCACGCCAGGAATGTTTCGTGCAGCCTTTGTTAGCGGACTTTCCTTCGAAACAACAAGCAAAGGACCTGTCTTGGTTCTGTACCGTCGACTTCGCATGGTTCCTTTTCCTGCGCGGATTGTTCTTTTACTAACTCTTGCCAATTCTTCACTCAAGTTGAATTTCTCAAGTGCTGCTTTGACATCTTTCGTCTTTGATAATGATTCAAACTTACCGTCAACAACAAACGGATAGTTCTTTGGAACTTTGTGGTGTTCAGAAACAAGTTCAGAATCAACCGTAGCAGCAAGTGCTGATCGAATTGCTTTTCTTCGTTCTTTCTTGTTGATCTTTTGTTCCCAGTTCTTTGTTGCCTTTGGTGGATGCGCCCTTCTACCGCCTTTTGTTCCTGGCGCTTCTGCTCCTTCCCAGTTCATTTGTGTACCGCGTCGGGACATAACCTTTCTTGGAACACGACTTACTCCCAATCCATACGCACCACGATAATCATGTCTTCGTCGTGATACGTTAGCTGAGTGTTGTAATCCTGCGCGAGGATCTGCACCATACGCTTGGCGTTCTCCTGCTTGTAATGCAAGTACTGCTCTCTTAATCAAGGGAGCGGAAACAGGTTCTTCGAATTGCTTTGGCAACTCGATGTCCTTTGTTGTTTCGCTGCTTGCAGAGAGTACTTTTAATTTCATTGTCCTTGTTGTGAGGTCTTGCTCACGTAGTTTATTGCCGGTGCATCTTTAGCAAATCTCTTTGCTGGTCGATGACTGTTTTGGAACTTAACTAATCGCTTAGGAGCTCCCATGACAGAACCTTTAACCAAAATATAAGTCGATTTCACATTTCCGTAATGCTTGAATCCACTCGTTGCATTGATGTCTTCAGGTTTGTCGTCGATCTTGAGAATAATTTTGTTCAAATCGTTTCTGTTGTGATATCCCATCTGTCCTGCATGTGCAACAGTCCAGCTTCGGTTTCCTGCCCATGGACCAAGGTTTGCTGGTCCTCGAACACCTTTTTCAGATTTATGTGATCTAAAAGAAACTCCAAATCTCTTTACAGGACCTTGGAATCCTTTTCCTTTGGTAACACCGTAAACAATAACCTGTGCTCCTTCTTGGAAAACGTCTCCAACACTAATTTCCTTACCAAGATTTTCTTTTGCATATGCAAATTGATCTTCAACACTTCCTCCAAGAGCAAGTTCGAATACTTCTGGTTTCTTTTTTCCAAAGCCTGCCTTTTCTGGTTGTGTAGCAACGTTAACACGTACTTCCACAACATCATCAAGTTTAACGTTTGCAAGTTCCTTTGCAGGATCTTTCTTAGTAATACGCAATTTGCGTGCAAGAGATTTAGCACCTTTGTGCATAATTTCAGTCTTCAACCGAAGACCTTCAGATTTTTTTTCATATAAGCGAACAGAAATGAGAGAAAGAGGAGGACATTCAAGAATCGTGACCGGCATCCGGACATCTTGACCCTTGTTTGGGCTGTGTT
Source organism: Candidatus Nanoarchaeia archaeon (assembly GCA_028279045.1). Classification (GTDB taxonomy): domain Archaea; phylum Nanobdellota; class Nanobdellia; order Woesearchaeales; family UBA10216; genus JANQSZ01. The sequence continues at coordinate 39,368 of JANQSZ010000027.1, forward strand.
TCCGATTTTCGGTTACGACAACGTGTGTCATCCCAACTTTATAGCCTGCAAACCCAGAAAGTTTCGCATCTTTACCAGTATGGTGCGTTCTAATGCGACTATACGCCCGCTTCGCGCGCTTTCGTGGCGCGTACTGTAGGCTTCCACTTCTTGGTTGTCTCGTTGTAGGCATTGTTTGTCTCTAATCACCCTCTTTAGTATAGGATGGAAGTTTGCTGTAAGATGCCTCTTCGTGAGAACCCACTATAGAACCAGAGCCGAAACTCAGTACTGAAAAGGTCCTCTTTTCAGGCATTTGGTGATCTGCAGTACCCCCTGGTACTAGCATCTTCAGAAGGAAACGAGGTCTCTTTATAAAGCTTACGAGTGTGGAGCCCTATTTTCAGCTCTTCTGGGCAGTCCTCTTGGCCGCGATCACAGGATTTTTGCACCTACTGCAGATATCCTCAGCACACTTGACTCCCAAGTCTTTATAATAGGCATCATTGGCACAGTTCGGTGGAGCCTTCCCTTTGCCCTGCCTCTTGTGGTAGCTCAGCTGGCTCTTTATATAGACCTCTCGCAGTGGCTCCTTATTCACCTTGTTCCACTCCTCTACTCGAGCCTCTATAGCATCGGGTTCCCAGCCCACGCTACCCAGAAAATTCGTCAATATGAATAATCCCCGTTTTTTCCCATCATCCATTCCAGCCAGAATCTTCTTGATACACTCTGGAAAGTACTTCTCTTCTATAGCCTCATCCGGAATCTCGTATTCCTGCGGCTTCTCTTCTTCTACTTCTGGAGCCACAAAGCTGTAGTCCAGTGCATGCTGCAGCAAATCCTCAGCATCTCCTTGTGCTTGCCGATCCAGCCAGCCATGCTTCGGCCCTGCAAACTGGCTGCCTTCAGCTGTCTTTTCATCAAACTCCGGAATGCGATCAGGATCGATCGGCAACGAAATCCTACTTGATTTCTCATGCAGCGAGTACGCCATCCGGTACATGTGTCTGCTACTAAACAATAACGCATCCAAACTCAAAATTTTCTTTACATTCAGTATCGGTTTGAAATTTATTGCAGGACATCCGCAGTGCGCTGCTTCTTTTACTTCATGAATTTCCTCTTTGATAAATTTCCCACCGCAATTGATACATTCTTCAACAGGGTTTCCAAATTGTTTTGTGCAACTTTTACAAACATAAACTTTTTTCTCTTCACTTTTCCCTTCTAATCGAATGTGATGCACCATGCATTCTTGTTGCAACAATTCTTTCTCACTTACCCCAACCATTTCCGCTACTTTGGAACGTTCTATTTTCGTTCCTGCAAAACTTATGGCTGTTCCCTCGACGGAAACCACATGCAATTCCACAATTCTAATTAAGTATTCAATAATCCTTTTGGGATACTCAGGGAATTCTTTTGCAACATCTTTCTCTCCCATATAATCCGGAAACGCTTGCCACGGCACTCCAATATGAAATCCTTTATTGCCAGAATATTTCGCAGAAATACTTTTTACTCCTTCTCTACGCAATGCAGCAACCAAACTCGCTGCAATGTGCTTAGATAACGCCAATGATGGACAATCAACATCCAGGATTAAATCCCATCCCATCCGCAGTTCATCTAAATCTTGCCGCCGCATGCCAGTTTGCAATTGCAACGGATTACTCCACAATTCTTCAGATGCATGAAAACTCGTCGCTCCTTGTTTCGCAAGTTCCAGCACATCTTGCTCATAACTTAACACGTCCGGCCGCTTCCCAAAGTGCGTGTCGAACCGCACTGCTACTTCCTTGCGCTGCCCCTCCTCAACCATGCACTTCTGCACGTCGGGGCGTTTATAATGATTTAATCGGATGGAAGGATGGATCATCTAGTGCGGAAGATTTTTAGTGATTATATGGTTTCCGCATTGCATGAGTGATCTCATAGAATCAAAAGTTGATCTAGAAGACCTGGCTGACGAGCTTGCTGCCGAATTAGGACTATCTCCAAGCGAGGATCACTCTTTACCACTTTTGCTCAACGGAGAGCAAATCAGCGAAATTTCTGTTTATTCCCAATCAGTACATGTCGACAACTACTATGTGGCGCAAAAAATCCTTGTGCATTTAGCAGGAGGCGATCCTCGGAAATTTAGGTGGGGGAGCGGTTCGGTGTATGGTGATTTAGGGGCAAAGGTCGGAGGACTAATTGCACCCACCTTTCCTGACACAGAAGACATGCCTCTTAATGATCGCACAGCTGCCGCTAGAAGATTACGGGAAATATACCAACAGTCACAACTTGCACTAAAAAAATGGGAAGACAAAGATGTTGCAAACGCATTCAAAGGATTAATTGATGTCATGCGTGAAACAGAAAAAACAATGTATGATTTCGTGATGTCCTATGGAGTACCAACTCCTCCAACGCTTATTTCTGACGAGCCAACGCCAGAGCATGTATCTGAAGTGTACGATGTCCTTGATCGTATGTTTGATGAAGAGCTAGTTAGAGATCGTGTGAAACGAATTGATGATGTGGGTATTCGTCCTGCAAACACACCTGATATTTGGGTGAACATCACAGATAACAGATACATGCCGTCAAGAATACTAGAATTAGGAATCCTAGATCCAGGGAGAGCGCATCTCAGTATAGAACTCCCAAGAGCTGAGCAATACAACAATTTCATCAGAAACTCTGCACAAGAAGGGGTGCAAAATGCTCTTCGTGAAAGAATTCCGTGGGAAGGAGTAACCGTTAGTGAACGATTCTATGAACCAATCTTTGTAGGCATTCCTTTGCCAAGAAATGACGAAGCAGATCCTACCTTGCAGGATTGGTTAGATCCAGCTACATATCTTTCTGCGTTTATGATAGCAATAGGAAACGACCTGCGTAAGATGTTCGACGACACAGTAACAAAAGCTTCAGCTAAAGTACAACCTTTCGAAAAATTCTATCAAGAACCTAAAAAACTAGAATAAAAAAACAAGCGCTATGCAGCGCTTTCCATTTCTTTAATTTGCTTGCGCAAGAACTCAATCGTCTTACTGTTATCTTGTTGATTCAACAAGCTGCCGCATTCCGGACATCGGAAGTTGAAGCTCGATGCGTTGTTGAAATCAATACGAGCACAAGCATTCGGACACAAAAAGAAACAGTTTTGATTGTCTTCTTCTGTTTCCAATCGCTGTTTAAACTTAGCAAGTCTGTCCCGCTGCATTTTTCCCATTAATGCTTTGACTTCCGCTCTCTTAAACGTCCAGTAGCTGACGTACCAGCCTTTAACACGGTCTTTCTTGCGATTATAGCTTACAAGATTTTCATTGTGCAACCGATAAAGAATATTACGAACCTGCTGAATATCAGCGTCTGTCTTCGTAGCAAGTGTGAATTCAGAAACGTCCTTCTTTCCTTTCAAATGTGTAACTATCTCAACCGCATCAGGTCCAATTGCTTGGCCGATAACGTCTTCGATTTTTTTGTCTGTTAGTCTTATAGCAGTCATTTCCCTTAACCCCCCAAACACTAGGAATGTGATAGTCAGGATGTAATCCCCCGGACTATGATTCTGGGAAGTCCGTTATAAAAACATTATGCCACTGGAGTATATATATTTAAGAACCACCATAGTCATTTCCCGACGGGGACTAAAGACGTCGCTTATCAACATTCGCATAATCTGCATCCAAAACGCGCCTGATTTCTCGAGCCTTTTTTTCGCCAATTAACCGTGCTTTTTGCAGCTCTTCTTCGCTCGCAGCCATGACCTTAGCCACGCTTCCAAACTCTTTCAGTAGCGATTCTGCCAGCGTCCGCTCAATTCCTGGCAATCCTGAAACAATATACTCTTGCTGCTCAGCTAACGTAAGCTGTTTCTTCTCTCCGTGCACAGCCCAGTCTTTGTCTCCGGTCTGTTCCCGCTTAGCAATCGTCAACAACAGCTCAGCTGCATCATTACTGTCTTGTGCATACAAGATAGGCACGCCATATCCTATAGCAATCGCCGCTAACATCCCTCTAATTGCGTTAGGATGCACATTTCGTACGGTATAGATACTCCGCTGCCCTTCAACAAGCAGTAACGGTCGATCATGCCCGTATTTCATAGCCCGCATCTGCTCCAACAATCGCCCATCAATAAGCGAATTAACAAAATCTTCTACAGTTTTGAATTCAACCGCAACTCTATTACTACAAAGAAAATCCCCGATAGGCAATGTTTGCAAAGAAACGTCCGCTCCTAGCTCAACAAGTTTCTTCACAACATTATTTCCTTTCTCTCTATTATCAACAATAATCTTAACCTTGTCTTTCTTCTCATACGACGCTAATGTTTTCTGCGGTTTGCTTTGCAACTGCATTTTAGATTTCAAATCATGCAACAATCGATGCATTTTCCTTTCCCGGTTTTGCGAAACGTATTGAAACGTTTCATCCCGCGTGTTTCTTGTTATCAAGATCACGACTTTTCCTTTGCCTGCCCGCCCTGTTCGTCCTCGTCGCTGGATCTGTCGAATTCCAGATGGTACAGGTTCATAAAACAGCACCAAATCAACTTTAGGGATATCCAATCCTTCTTCTCCGATAGACGTCGCTATCAGCACATTAAAACCACCTGCCCTAAAATCGTCAAGCATAGCTTTCTGTTCTTTCTGACTCAAACCAGATGTTCCGCGTTTCGCCTGCCCAACAAAAACACTCGATGTATATCCTGCTTCATTCAACGCATTATGAATGCTCGCCGCTGAATCTCTATATTGCGTAAAGATCAACGCTTTACTATCCCCTTTCAACTGTTCTTTCAACAGTTCAACTACTTTTGCAATCTTCGGATGTTCAACTTTGTCTTCATACAACCGCGTCGTGATAATCCGCGCACTTCGAAATTCAGGATCATTCATCAAATTCTTAACAGCTTTCGACGTGCCAGCTTCTGCATCGCTTTCCAGTTTTTGCATGTACGCATACAACGCTGCTATCCCTTGTGTTTCCACCAATTCCAGCGCATGATACACTTTCATAACTTCTGCAACTAAGGATATGCTCTTCAATATCGGAAAATCTTTCTCTCCCTTAGCAAGTTTTGCTTGCAGTTGCCCTTGCAACCGCAAGAGTTCAGTTCTCGTCAACAAAACACCGCGAACATATCCAAATTTCTTCACTTGAACAAGTTTGCTTTTGATCGATCGTTCTAAAAATTGCTTAACCCGCACAAAATCATCAGGTAAATCAACCTTAACGTGCTCAATGTCCACTTCCTGCACGTACGGTTTTACATCAGGATCTTCTGCACTTCTAAATTCTATTTCTTCAATAGCAAGGTTCTTACAAACCTCAGTAATCCGTTCAAGTTCGCTTCCAGGGCTTGCAGTTAACGCAATAATATGCGGAAATTTCGCCATTTGGTGATATTGTTTAGCAATCCAAACATAGCTATAATCCCCGACAGCGCGATGAGCTTCATCAATTCCCAACAAACTCACATCTTCCAATGAAATTCGCTTACTAATAATATCATTCTCCAATCCTTGCGGTGTACTAAAGAATATTTGTGCAGTTTTCCACATCTGTGCTCTTTTCACCGGCGAAACAAGCCCAGTAAACACTGCCAATTTGTCTTTGTCAATTTCAAAATGTTCAACAAACACTTTGTAGTATTGATCAATCAAAGGTTTTGTTGGTCCGATAAAAAGAATTTTTGAGTTTGGAAATCGTTGTAATCGTATCGCAGCAAGCATCAAGAAAATGTTTGTCTTGCCCATTCCTGTTGGTAACACAACAAGCGTATTTTTCTCTGCTGCCGTCGCTAAGATCTTTTCTTGATAAAGCCTCGGCGTAAAACCAGTAATCATGCCGACACAAAGCTCGCGACTTATTTAAATCTAGTGTCCGCCACTTGCTTTCTTAAAAGTGCCTTCTAAAAAGTAGAGCATCATCAGCCAAAACATAACAGCCGAAACTAATGTTCCGATCACAATAATGACCCAGTGAATGCCCGGAACAAGTAACAGCAGTCCGAGTGATATCACCGCTCCCACTGCAAACGCATAGATTATTCTGCTTGAATAAATCAGTTGCCCGCCATCAAGTGGGGGTATTGGTAAGGAGTTTGTAATCGCAAACAACACATTAACCAACACAAATTGATTCCGTATTCCTTCCGGTAAAAAGAACATTGATTTGAAAATCAAAGCTAAAACCAAATTTGAAAAAATACTAAACAACGCAATTTTTCCTTGAGTAAAATATCCCAATCCGTAACGAAAGTATCCGAGTCGGTGGGAGTCCATCATGTGCATTCGCATTCCGCTGTACGCCAAGAATACTATGTGTCCATACGACATTACAGTAAGCACCAATCCTCCAAGAAGCCCATACACAAACGGTTTGAATTCAATTCGATACCCTTGTTCCAATCCCACAACACGCTTCACACTTTCCCGTACAATAACCGCAATCGCGATAGCAATCATTCCAGTAAGCAGATTAACAACCCAGGGCACAAGCTCAAATGTTTCATTTCCATCGTTATACCCCAGCATGAACGCCATGACAACAGTAGAAATCCCCATCCATTGCCATTCCTTACGACTAAAGGGGTGATATCTCCGAATCTTATCTACCCAGTTGAAAAAGCCGTAAGCCATACCCGAATTCTACCAAATTCGCTTTATATATGTTTCTTTAAAAGAACAGGCTCGCTGCCATTACCACTACGGCTCCTGCAAAGAAGTATTTGATCCAGGTGTTCCCTGCTTTGATTCCATAGGTCGTTCCCACAATACCCCCTAGGAAAGCACCTGCCATAAATGCTAGCGCAAAAGGCCAAACAACAACCCCTGCAAGTACAAATACAATAGTGGCTGCAACTGTCATTGTGAAACCCACAATTTTTCGTGTTCCTGCGCTTTGCAAGAACGTTTCTCCAAACACAAAGATGAGCAAGTAGGTCATGAATGTTCCAAATCCTGCTCCGTAGAATCCGCCATAGATTCCTAGTACAAACGCAATAGCTGCTCCCACACCCCAAACAAGCGGAGTTCGTTTCACTTTTCTATTCTTTATTCCAAAGTCATGTTTCAAAAGAAGAAATACCAGCATAACAACCGTAATGACAGCAACAATTTTCTGTATAAGGTCCTGAGATAATTCCAAGACAAGTCGCGCTCCAAAAAAGGAACCAACAATTGCAAAACTTGCAAGAAACGCTCCAAGCTTCCAATCAACAAGGTGATGTTTGTTCATCACAAACAATCCTCCTGGTGCCATGCCCAATAATCCGGCACGGTTTGTTGCTATCGCCTGCACGGGTGGCAATCCTAAAAGAATCAACAAAGGAACTGTTATTAGGCTAATTCCCCCGACAATAGTTGTTATGGCTCCAAGAAAGAAAGTAACAACAAAAACAAGAACGAGTTGTTCAATCATGAACTCACCGAGTAATTGTATGTGGTTGTTTCTTTTTTCTCCTTCAACAATCGCTCAATTTCTGCTTGATGTCCTGCTCCCACGACTGCAACGATAGTGCTGCCTTCATTCTGCTCAATCAACCTCTTAATATTAGCAGCCATGATTCTGTTGCGCTCATCTACCAGCACAAGGTGCGCATTTGGATATCTTTTTTTCATGATTTCCATCATTTTTACAATAATTTTCTCTGACGGCACTTTAGTAATATCAAAATCTTTGGCAAGCTCTCTCATCTCTCCTCTACCAACAAGCCCTTGAAATATGTCAAGTAAAAATCGCCAACGTTCCTTCCACGTCAATTTCTTAGAGAACCGCTGCATTGTTTTCACAATGTCTCTATCTATAAGCGCTACTTTTGCACCATGCTTACGTGCCGCAACTATGCCCGCTTTCATTTCTGAACCAGGCGCAACGCCAACATACTTTCCCAACTTCCGCTGGATGAATCCGCCCAGTATCATGAACAAGAATCCGTTCAATCCCAGTTGTCGAACCGCACCCAGATTGTTACTCTGCCGCTTTCCATCCATGATTGCATGAAATCTGCGATGGTCCAGCTCAACAGCCACAATATCTGGCTCATAATCCGCTATCGTCTTCTTAACAGTAGTAATGCTCTGTCGAGAAATGTGCGATGTTCCGACGACAACAACTTTCGATGTCATACTATAACTCATATACTCCTGTTAATAAAGCTTATCACAAAGTTTAAATATCTTGATTTCACTGTAGAGGAGAGAATACGGAGGTTGAGTCGCATGTTAAAGATGAAGCGTATCACAGAGGCGTACGATATGAAAGTATTTACAGACTCTGGTGAATATTTCGGTGATGTTGAAGAAGCAATCCTTACTGCTACTAAAGTATCTGGCTGGCGAGTCCGAGCAACAAGAAATTCTTTTCTAAACAAAATTTTAGGAAGCGCTAAAGGGGTTATTGTACCACACCAGCTCGTAAAGAGTATTGGTGATGTCATGATAATTTCGAAGTCCGCCGTCCCTAATTACGGACCAGACGACGAAGAACCAGAAGCTTAAGCTACGTTACTCAGTTCGTTGTCGCGTGCAACACGATTGTGCAGCATTGCTTCAACGAACATATTGTAGTTTCCAATTGGAACCATTTCCGTTTCTATCTTCATCTGTTCTGGTAGCACAACAACATTTGGTGCATCATCCAGAGAAATTCCTCTTGGACTTTCAAAGGCAACTTGCCTAATTGTTTTCATAAAAAATTCAACTTTATCTTCAGTAGCATCCGGGAATAGATTTGGAATACGCCATCCTGGATTCTGCCGAAGCAATTCTCTGCGAGCTTGTCGGTATGCTATCATAGTATGATGGTCCAACAACGTTTCGGGTGTGTTCCGACTTTGCTCTTCTGATTCTGAACGCTCTCGTCGGTAGACAACTTCATACCAATCTTTTCTATCACATTGGTGTGGATCATGAAATGCATAACTCGCTTCTATTGCTTTTGGTGTTATCTCCTCCCCTTGAAATACTGGAACGTGATTCAAAACAACTTGATACCCGTTCCCTCCTGATAGGCTCGGCACATTCCGTGTAACGACTTGCGCTCCTTTTTCAAAAACATCGTCAGTATCTGTATAGCTCAAAACATCAACAACATCTGGTAACTGTGTATCGACAACAGTTGCTCGCATAAGATCATACAATGTGAACGCGCGCAGTCTCCTATCAGCCCAATTGGAACCATCCACGTCGTATCCAGAACGAAGATCTCCCAATTTTTCTCTTGATGCTGCATCACGAAATGCATCAACAGAAGAAACAGGCGCGTCTTGATTAGCATATCTCCGAATCGTTACTAGCGGTCCGCGTTTCTGCAATCGTCTTCCTTCCATGAACGGAACAATCCCTAAAGAAAGTGGAATAATAAGCCGCTGATCAGTTTCCAATCCTTCAGCAATCGTAACAATCTCTCGCCACTTATCTTCATGACTTGCTAGTTTCAGGTAATCAGGATAAATCACTGCTTCATCTGCAATCAATTGCTCAAGAATGTCATCTCTCTTGTAGTTGTACTGCCCAACAGTAAATCCAGCTTGCTCTAGCCCAGGCCGCAACATCTCACGTATCTTCGGCGGATCAAATTGATTCCCTAGTGTTTCTTGTACCATGCCAATGACGAATGCAATTTCGTTTTTAAAGCCTCCCAATTTTCTGAATAAAACTTAAAAATCGAAACTCATCACCCTTTCTTGGTGTTGTCCAAATGAATCCACTAGAAAATTATGCAGATAGAAATGTTGACCCGGCTGTAGGGTATGCAGTAAACGTTCTTGATTTCGCTGTAGGCGATGAACGGTTTAGACATCTCGCAGGGAGAAATCCAGAGAGCGCAATTGACTACTTTGTCAGACATCACAAAATCACAGGAGAAGATGCAGATGCTGCCCGTGAAATTCTCGGCTTAGCTTTAGATTCCCCAGAATTCCTTGGCAGTGAAGCAAAAGGACCTGCAATTCAGACAGTTCTGTATTCTGAGCAGAGACAGGCACTCATTGATGCAGTTCCTGCACGAGTAGGAGGAGTTCGGCAAGTTATGTCCTTTGACTACGCTGATGATGTGGAAGCAGAACAACGCGAAGAACTCGAGCATGTTGAATATATTCTTGCGCAGTTGACAGCTGAAGATTTCGCACATGAAGCAAAGATGCACGGGTGGAGATACGACTCCCGCAACCACGGTAGCGCTCTTCCAGCAGCTCAAGACCCTGCTATCGAACCAGCAGCTGTAAACATGCTAGCTCACGTAGATCGTCGAGAAGCAGCGATCAGAAACCGTGATGCTGAACTTGGGTGGCAATCACTTCTTTCTCCGAGCAGACTTGCAAACCAGAAGAAGAACGGCAATTAAACGATACTGTTTTAAACTCTCTTTCTTTTTTCTTTATCTATGCCAACGCCAGATGACGTCAAAAATGCATTAAAGCAAGTCATAGATCCAGAACTCAATCTGGACATTATCACGCTCTCGTTAGTCTACGATGTCAAAGTCGATGAAGATAAAGTCATCATCGACATGACGTTAACGACGCCAATGTGCCCGTACGGTCCGCAATTAATCGAAGACGTCAAGCAAACAACCGGTAAACTTGATGGTGTAAAGAATGTCATTGTAAATTTGGTCTGGGATCCGCCGTGGGGACCAGATGTTCTTTCTGAAGAAGCCAAGATGGCATTAGGCATTAACTAAGTCGCAGCACAAGCAGCGCACCATTCATATCAAAAATAGTTTGCACAATAAATTTCAATCGAGGATAGTCAGCAACCTTTTTCTTCAACAATTTGTATTGAACACCAAGTTCCTCTATATTTGTATGGTTACTCTTGTAATAGGTTTCATAATATTGGCGCAAGAACGCATTCACATCTCCAAGCAACTTAATCTCTTTTTCGTCATGCAGCGTCGGAGCTAGCTCTGCATACAAATCTCCTATCCGTTCAATCTGTTCACTCAAATAATACAGCGGACCGCTCAACGTGTGGTGTTGTTTGTTCAACAATCTTCGACAAAAATCAGTATACCGATTAACAGTAGAATCCATTAACGGTATCGCATCCAATCCTGCTTGATCTTTTTTCTTTGCAGCATCGAGCGTATCATCTGCCATGCTTAGCACAAACATGAATGCTTGCCGCAGCACTTTATCAAATTCGCCAGCTTCTGCTTTAGAAATTTCCTTTGCAACTACCCGTGTTCTACTCTGTTCAACAATTTCAAACCCAATGCATGTTCTGCGCAGCACTTCTTGAATAGAATCCAGCTGCGCTTTTTCTTCAAACTGCACTTCGATCTCATCAAACCCAGCCTTATACAATGCACCGATCGCTCTGCCAAGCATAACTTTCAACGCACCAGCCTGCAACACTTTCTTCCGTTCTCCTGATGCTTTATCAGCAGCAATCACCAGCCCCTGCTCCTGTTCTTGCACTTCAACACTATCTCCTTTCTTCAATCCTTGCTGGTGGGCCCATTTGCTAGGAAGCGATACCACTAGTGTATTCGTAGCCAGCTGAATCACACTGCGTTTCATGATAGGCACCAGGTAGTGAATACCATATATAAGTATTTCCTTCTTATATACGTATAAGATGCTATATAAGGTCTAAGAATTAACTATATACCTTTCTTCCGTATAAGTCGGAATACAACCGTTTAAGGTGATTCCCCATGCTAAACAAGAAAGATCGAGTGATTATGTCGTGTCTCCGCAACAATGCCCGCGAGACCCTTACCAGAATGAGTAAATTAACCCACATACCAGTTTCCACCATATACGACCGCCTCCGCGCTCATGAAGAAAGCATCATCCAGAAGCACACAACTCTGATTGACTTCTCCAAGCTCGGCTATAACGCCCGCGCAAACGTCTTTCTCAAAGTAGAGCGGTCAAACCGCGACAATCTCGTAAGCCATCTCAAAGCATCAGAACACACAAATTCCTTATTCAAAATAAACAACGGCTACGACTTGTTAGTAGAATTCATTTTTCCTGACATCAAAGAACTGGAGGATTATCTTGACGAACTCGATGGACAATTCAACATCAAAGATCGTCAAATGTTCTTTGTCATAGAAGATATCAAGCGCGAAGGCTTCCTTGCTGACCTGCAGCTTGCCCTCCTTTAGTAACTTTTCCGCGTTTTCCGCGCAAAGATCAGTATTACTACGACAACAAGCAACACAAACGCCCCGAAAAAGAGAACTTGGTTTCCTTTTTCTCCGACTATTTTGCTTGCAGCTTCCGCAATAAAAGAATCCTCTTTCTCAGCTGCAGGTTTTTCTTCTTCTTGTTGCACAGGTTCTTCCTCTACAAACTCCCCCACAACTAAGAAGTTTACCTGAGTTTCTATTTCCCTTGTTTCCCCATACACTGTTTCATACCACAGCGTAACATCGACCGTATGATTTCCTTCTGGCAAATTCTGCGGGACACGTACTTCTGCATGACTGTTAAACGGTACAGATCCAAACGTCCCCTCTCCAGTGATAATGTCATCAACCTTGATCGTTCCCCATTGTACTGGAATTCTCTCCGGATTTACAACAAGCAATCGCACTTCTTGTCCAGGCCCGTACGCAGACTGCACACTTCGCACATACGGCGTATTTCCATCTACTGTCACATTCAAGTCACCTTCGATCATAAACTGCTTACCCGATTCCAGTACATGCAGTTCCCAATCAAACGATAACTCTCCGAGCGCGCGCGGCTGGATAATAAAGGTCATGTTCTGCGTATCATCTTTCTTGAACGATCGAGAAAACGTTGCTTTCTGCGGATTCTGTATGTTCGCTGTCTCCGCCTCGACAAATTCCAATCCATCAGGCAGCAAAACAACAAACTCATCCATGTTTGTATCTTCTATTGCTTCCAAATCAAACACAAGTCGAATCTGGTCTGTAATTTCTACTGATTCGTTGTGTTCTGTTTCAATTTCTATTGGAAACGGCATAACATTCACTGTCTGCGTTCCTGTTTCTGTCTTGAAACTCTTACCATTGTCATACGTTACCTTTGCCGAAACAACAATATCCTTCCCAGTCTTAGCTCTCAATATCATTGGACATTGTTGTTTAATTGATTGTTCAATTTCTCCGTGCCAGTACACCGAATCTCCTTTTATCGTACATTCAGAAGAGCTTATGTCCGCGTTGGTCCACGTCAAATTGATGCTGACATTCTCTGCTTCTTTCGACCCTGTATTCTGAATTACAGGTGTAATCGTCGCCTGTTCATTTATCTCCAAATCATCTTTCGAAAGCAAGAACGTTATCTCCATGTCTGCAATCTGTTGTGTTATCTTAACCGTAGCTTTATACATAATCCTATCAGGATGACTAATATTATAATGAGAAAACAACACATTCTCCGCACAAACCGTACGGTGTTCTTCAAATTCGCAACTATTATTCTCCAGAATGTAACTGTTGTCTCCCCAATCTATAGAGACATCTTCCCCAACAATACTCACAGTAAGAAAATCATCCCCTGCCTTATACGGCACAAACTCGACTGCTGTTCCTGAGAAAACGCTCTCTTCCAGCGCATAGGCGCTCGGAAGTAAGAATAAAAAAAGAAGGAGGTACTTCATCCGGTGCTCCCAAATCCTCCTCTGCTTTCGCCCATCTGGTCTTTCTCTTCCCATGCGCATGTTTCGATCTTGACAAATATTCCTTGTGCAATGCGCTCTCCGCGTTCTACAAGCACATCTCCATCGGTGATGTTGTACACTTGCACACCAATTTCGTCTTCTTCTCCACTATAATCTTGATCAATAACCCCTATACCGTGCGGCTTTATCAATCCTTTCTTCTTTGGTGTCGAACTACGCAATGCAAGCAGCAGCATATAGCCTGGCGGAGTACGAACAATAATATTGCCCGGTACTAACCCAATCTTCCCTGCTGGAATTGTAGTATCTTGTCTGCAGTGGATATCAAATCCTACAGAGCCCGCTGTTTTGTATTCCGGTAGCGGAATTTCTTTATCAATTCGCTTGATTTCAATGTTCATCGTTCAAAACTCTGTCTACTTGCTTAATACTCTGCGCCATATGCAGTACATTACCGTCATCGTCTAAGAAAAGCACGGTAGGCACGCTCGTAATTCCATATTGCCCTATTTGTTCCCTGTTTTCCGGTTGGCTCGCATCGATAAGTTCTCCTTTGAGTTCTTGTTTCGACATATGGTCTTTAACCGCAGGACAACTTGGACAAGTGGGCGTTGTAAACAGTTTGTATTTCGCTATCATCGCTTTCACCTAACTAGTTTCTTGAGCTCTTGCTCAAACATTTTCACGTCTTCAAATTCGCGGTATACAGAAGTGAATCGTAAGTATGCTACTTTGTCTATGCTCTTGAGTCGTTTGACAACCATATCTCCAATTTTCTTGCTGGACACTTCACAAATATCTTTTTTGCGCAGTTCTTGTTCAATACTGTCGGCAATTCCATCAAGTTGTTCAGTTGACAATCTCTTCTCGCATGCTTTCGATAGCCCCTCAACAATTTTCTCTCTATTGAACGGCTCTGTTGCACCGCCTTTTTTCATGACCGTAATCTCTACTTCAAGTCGCTCGTACGTTGTAAAACGTCGTGCACATTTCAAGCATTCTCTGCGCCGGCGTGTAGAATTTACATCAGTTGTCTCTCGTTTGTCCACAACTTTCGTATCCTTCTTACAATAGGGGCATTTCATTCTTCTTCGTTCAAGTACCGGTAAATTGGTTGTTGCTCCTTTACTTGTTCATTATTTGCAAGCCTCGCAAGCAAGTACAGTGCATCTGATAATCTATTCAAGTATTGCAGTAATTCTCCTCGGATTTCAACATTCTTACTGAGCCGCACAACATGCCGTTCTGCTCTCCGAGCGATAGTTCGTGCATAATCAAGATACGCACTCTCTTTTGTTCCGCCAGGAACTACAAAGCTCTTCGGCAGTACAATAGTGTTCATGATGTCATCACTCAATTGTTCAATCTCTGCAACATGCTTTTTCGTGATAATCGGAATGTTCTGATTCTCTTTTGTTCCTTGCGCAAGCTCTGCGCAAACAGTAAACAGATCATTTTGCAATTTTGAAACAATTTCTTGAACTTTTTTATCGTTCATATGGCTCTTGGCAACGCCAAGAATAGAATTAACTTCGTCATAGGTCCCGTACGCCTCGATCCGCAGGTCGTCTTTACCAACAACCTCTCCGCTGATGAACCGAGTGGTACCTTTATCACCGCCTTTTGTATAAATGTGCATTTAGTCGCATGAAGTGTAACCGCAGGATTCGCAGGTTCCACATCCCTCCTTATCGATCAGCTGTGTATCGCACTCTGGACAAAGATCAGGTTGGTGTTCGTCTCCGATAGTAACCACTTGATCACTCATACTTTGATCTCGATAAATCGTAATTCCTTTACATCCCAATTTGTACGCTTGTAAATAGGCGTTCTCCACGTCATCAATAGTTGCACTACTTGGGAAGTTAATCGTCTTGGATATTGCACCGTCAACATATTTTTGGAATGCAGCTTGCATCCGCACGTGCGATTCCGGAGAAATGTCCATTCCCGTTACAAACACGCGTTTGATTGCATCTGGAATGTCTGCAATCCTCTGCACACTCCCTCCTTGTGCAATTCTTCTCATTAAATCAAGACTGTAAAACTCTTCTTCTTTTGCAGCACGTTCAAATAACGGATTGCTGTACACCATTTCTGTTCCCATAACCGTCTTGATATACGACAATGCGAAGTTTGGTTCGCATCCGCTCGATACATCTGCCAATAAACTGATAGTTCCTGTCGGCGATATCGCCGTTACACCAGAATTTCGCATCTGACGGCCTTGCTGTTGGTGAATAGATCCTTCCCATCGAGGATATGCTCCTCGCTTCTTTGCAAGATCTTGTGAAGCGTTATGTGCAGTTTTCTGAATAAAGCTCATCACTTTCTCTGCAGTTTCAAACCCAGATTCACTGTCATAGGATATACGCAGCGCATACAACATGTCTGCAAAGCCCATAATTCCCAGTCCGATCTTTCGGGTTGCTTTACAAACAGCTTCCATTTCTTCTAGTGGATATGAAGTAGCGTCAACAGCATTGTCCAAGAAGTGAACAGCTCCCTTAACAGCTTCCTCCAACCCTTTCCAGTCAATCTTCTGGTCTTCCTTAACAAAAGACTTCAAATTAATTGATCCGAAAGGGCTGCTTTCATACGGAAGCATCGGTTGTTCTCCACAAGGGCTTGTACTTTCCACGTCTCCCAAGTGTCGTCCGCCGTGGAGATCATTCATTCTGTCAATAAATACTATGCCGGGATCTCCTGTTTTCCACGCGTTCTGCAATAGCACGTTAAACACATTTCGTGCCTTAAGCCGCTTTACTGATTTTCCAGTCCGTGGATTAATTAAATCGTAATGTTCATCAGCCAGCACTGCTTCCATGAACGCATTTGTAGCCGCTACTGAAATGTTGAAGTTCTGCAGTGTCTGTTTGTCTTCTTTCAAATGTATGAATGATAAAATATCAGGGTGATCTATGCGTAAAATGCCCATATTTGCTCCGCTTCTCTTTCCGCCTTGCAGTACTGCTTCCGCAGAACTATCAAACACTTTCATGAATGATATTGGTCCGCCTGCAACACCTTGTTTTCGATGCACAGTATCTCCTGCAGGACGCAAGCGTGAGAAATTAAACCCTGTTCCGCCACCGCGTTGTTGAATAATCGCAGCATGCTTTATCGCATCATAGATACTTTCCATGCTGTCGTAAATCGGCAGCACGTAACAACTGCTGAGCTGCGGCACATCTGTTCCAGCATTCATCAGCGTCGGTGATGTTGGCAAGAATTGCAATTCTGTCATCATCGAATAGAACTTATCTGCAGACTGTTGCACTTCTTGGTCGCTTCCACCATATTGTCGATCAACTTCTGCAAGTGATTGTGAAACTCTCCGCAGCATATCCTCGGGAGTTTCATTAAGTGTTCCATCTGCGCTCTTCCGCAGATAACGTTGTTCTAGAATCTTCAATGCGTTATGTGAAAAATTAAGTTCTTTGATCTTGGCAGCTTTTTCTTCTCCAAGAATCAAGCTTCTTTTCTCTCTATCTGATGTTCGTTCGTGTCGATACAAAATGTACGCTTTTGCTGTCTTCGCATGCGCACTCCGTATCAATACTTCTTCCGTTATGTCTTGAATGTCTTCGACATGCGGCATTCCTTCTGTGAATCGTTGGCGTACGACTTCTTCTACTTTCTGAGCAAGTTCTTTAGAAGTTTTCTTATCCTTTCCACCTACGGATTGTGCAGCTTTGAAAATAGCATCTGCTATTTTTTCCACTTCAAATTCCGCAATGCTTCCATCACGTTTCTTTACGTGAAATCGTGTAGGGAGCATGTGTTCCCCTCTCATATATCGCACTTACTAAATCCACAATTCTCGTCCATGCACGTATGGCAACCATTCTCAAGTTTTAAGGTTTGCTTTCCGCATTCAGGGCAGGCGCTCAGCTGCATTCCTGCAGCTTCAATATCTGCTTCTTGAACAGCTTCCTTCTCCTGCTTCTGCATGTTCAGCATTCCTGCCTGTTCACTCACCACG
The DNA here is from genome assembly GCA_028279045.1 of Candidatus Nanoarchaeia archaeon. Classification (GTDB taxonomy): domain Archaea; phylum Nanobdellota; class Nanobdellia; order Woesearchaeales; family UBA10216; genus JANQSZ01. The sequence goes on from JANQSZ010000027.1 coordinate 56,948, forward strand.
CCATTCTTAATAGCGTGATACACCGTTGTCAACGATCCGTCTGGCATGGTCAACACACTATCTCCGTGCACTTCCATGGTTTCTCCATTCATTTCAATAGTAAACGTCTTATCTTTCAATTCTTGGAATTGTGTTTTCTTTCCTTCAACGCTCAGGATTGGGTATCGGGATCCATCTCTATAGATAGTAATTCCTTTCAACCCTTTCTTCCACGCTTCCAAATAAATCTTCGAAATAACTTCTGGTTCAATATCTTCTGCCATATTGACTGTAGATGAAATACTGTGGTCTACATACTTTTGACAGACACCTTGAATCTCCACGCGTCTTTCAGGATCAACGTGGTGTGCTGTTCTGAAAAAGTGCGCAGGCAAAATTTCTCTCAATTCATCTTCGTTTTCACACTTTTCAACAGCGTCTTTCAATCCTTTTTCTTCTATGTACGCATTTACAGTATTGTGGAACACCTTAAACAATTTGTTTCCAAACGATTCTGATCTCCGCGTATAATACAGTGAGAAAATAGGCTCAACACCACCACTCACACCAACATAATATTTGTTTCCGCTCACGTATCCCAAAATAATGTTTGAGATTGTTCCCGTCGGTGCAATCGAAAGAACTGCAATATTTCTCAATCCTTTCTGTTTAATTTGTTCTTTTGTTTCATCGCTTAGCGATTCTACAAAGAACGCACCTTCTTTATATTTATCATAATCAAAAATTGGCGAACTCCCTTTTTCCGCTGCCAAATCAGCGCTTGCCTGATAACTGCTATCTGCGATTTCTTTCATGACACGCCCGATAACTTCCATCCCTTCATCACTATCATATCCTTTTCCGATCTGGTTCAACATGTCTGCGATTCCCATCACACCAAGACCTAATCTTCGAGTTTCACCCGCGGCTACGCGTTGTTTGTCCAACGCATTTAACGTTTCATTCCAAATAACAACATTATCCAAGAACCGCGTTAAGATTCGTGCAGACTCATCAAGTCCTTGCCAGTCTACTTGCGCGTTTTCTCCGTATCCATTCTTCACAAACCGCGACAAGTTTAACGAACCAAGGTTGCACGCTCCTCCGTCTTCTAGTGGAACTTCTCCGCACGGATTCGTACTTGCAATAGGTCGACCAACATAGTTAGATGGTGAGTACTTTGTCATCGTACTCCAGAAGATTAATCCAGGTTCTGCAGTTTGGTAGTTTCCCTCGACAAAGTCATTCCATAGTGTTCGTGCTTTCACCATTTGTCGGATTTCTCCGGTGTTGCTTGTGTTGTAATACAGCATGTAGTCTCCTGCACGCCGTACAGCATATTCTGCATCTCCAGAAACAACATAGTCAGCAAAAATATCTCGCTTTGCCTCTTTGTCAAACTCTTCTTCTGCGATAGTTTGCGCATTATGTGATGTTAAGAATGCATTTGCAGCTTGCAATGAATCAAACACGCCCACTTCTTCATACTTATCAATTGGACGTTCTGGAATTCCGTATGAGTAATGAACGTTGCCTGTTTGCGGCGCACTTAACGTGTTTACTTCAGGATCTTTCTTGTACACCAAAATCTTATCCGCTCCATGTCTGACTTGCTCTTCAACAGCTTGCATGAATTCATCAGTTACCTTCAAACTAATGTTCGCAAATCGAACTTGTGTGTTTTCCCGAACTTGTTTCTCAATAATCCGCAACTGATTCTCATTAAATTCTCCAGACCAGCTGCATTGTTCCTTAATCTGGCTTGTAACCCAGTTAGAATCTTTCTTTGCTTTCATGAACAGCGGACTATCTGGGTGTTTAACATCTACCGTCAACATAAGCGCTCCTCGTCGGCCAGATTGCCCAATTAGCCCAGTAGTCAACGAGTAGATTTCCATAAACGAAACAGCACCGGTACTATTGTCTGCTGCATTATGCACAATCGATCCTTTTGGTCGCAGTGAGGAGATATCAACTCCGATTCCTCCTCCGTAGCTGTATGTTCGCGCACATTCATATGCAGCTTTGTAAATAGATTCAATATCATCATTCGCTATGACTGATACAAAGCAGTTAGCAAGTGTTTTCAACCGGTACAGATCTCCTGCTCCCGCAATAACCCGTCCGCCTGGCAAGAAGTGCCCTTGAAACAGTTCAGTGTAAAATTTCTCTGCCCATTCTTTCTGCTTTTCTTCTGTGGTTTCAACCGCAGCCACAAAAGCAGCCAGTCGAGTGAACATTTGTTCAGGCTGCGTCTCAATCAGTTCATTTGTCAAGTCTTTCAAGAAGTACTTCTTCTTGTAAATGTTCGTTGCAAGTTCATTTCCTTGCAAGTAGTTCCCTTCAGGATGAACAGGGAGTTTTCCAGCTTTCTGTTGCTCTTTCAGGTAGAACAGCATATTCTTGTACGCTTCAATTCTGTCATACCCCATCAAGCTGGCAAGCTTACTCTTGTGAGCAAACATGTTCATGAGCGCAGCAGTCTCTTTGTCGTCTTCCCGGGAAGACTTCGCAGCTTGCTCCCGGAGCTCAGCTCGCTTTGCTCTATACAGAATAAAGGATTTGGCAGTCTTATCATGCCCATTTTTGATCAGAATTTCTTCCACAAGGTCTTGGATGTCTTCTACAGTTGGAGCAGCATTTGCAAATTTCTCACTGGCTCGCGCTACTACTTGCCCTGCAAGTTGATCAGCTAATTCGCGGTTTGTACCTCCGCTTGCCATGGCTGCTTTGAAAATTACAGCAGAAATCTTTGCAGTGTCAAAATCTACTTCATCACCGCTTCTCTTCCGTATGCGGGTTACTCTATTTGTCTCTACTTCTGTATATGCCATTCCGTTTCATCCCTCTTATTCATTTGCTCACCGCAGAAGAATCCAATGTCGCTTGCAGTGAAAATCATAGTAAACCTCGGTTGGTAGCAATCTACCATATCTTGTGCCTAGCGATTTAAGCCAGCACAACATCTTGTGTTTTCCAGGATTTCCTGCTATATAAATATTATGGCACTTTAACATATCAATTTAATCTTCAATGTTCCACAAGCTATGCCAATCACAATGTTTTTAATGCTGAAAATAGTCACGCCTTCTATGACAAAAAAGCGGGTGCTTATTGTTGAAGATGAAGAGAACATAGCCAAGGCTGAAGGCATTATTTTGGGTACCGACTTTGACATCCACTATGCCAAAGATGGCAACGAAGCTATCGACAAAGCCAAGGAGATCACTCCCCACCTTGTAATCCTGGATCTCATGCTTCCAGAGCGAGGCGGCTATGATGTGTGCTTCCATCTTCGCCAGAACCAACAGTTCAAGGACACCAAGATTATCATGGTGACCGCAAAGAACACTAAGTTGGATGAGGACAAAGGCATGTTCATTGGCGCGGACGATTATCTGACCAAGCCATTCGAGCCATCAGAGCTCCGCTATATCGTGCAGCAGAACATGGGTGGCTAGTATGCTCCCTTCATTTGTGCACAATTTCTTCTTTTTTCTTGGAACCGGCCAGGGAGAGTTCTTCAAGATA
>JANQSZ010000002.1 GCA_028279045.1 Candidatus Nanoarchaeia archaeon
AATGCAGCAGTAAAACGTATTCTTGAACAGAAATCAATCAAAGGTGTTATTGGCACGGTATCGAAGCTTGGACAAGTACCGAGCGAATATGCAATGGCACTTGAAGTTGCAGCAGGAGCACGGCTGAACAGTGTTGTTGTCGAAACTGATAAAACTGCACAGGAATGTATTGAATATTTGAAACGTAGCAAACTTGGAACGGCTACATTCTTGCCAATCAACAAAGTAAAAGGAAAACCATTGGATAAAGAAGTCGCTGCACTTCTCAACTCGAACGGAGTTGTTGGCCTGGCGTCGGATCTCGTAACGTACGATCAGAAATACAAGAACATTTTCTCCTATGTATTGGGAACTACGGTTGTTGTAGAAAGCTTGTCGGTAGCCCGACGCTTAGGAATTGGAAAAGCGCGTATGGTTACGGTAGACGGTGACTTGGTAGAGCCGAGCGGAGCAATGATCGGCGGATACAGAGAGAGAAAAGCACGAGGGGGATTCTCAGAAGCGGGACTCACCAAGGATATTTCTAAGCTTGAACGGAAAGAAAGCGACATGCAGAACGAACTTGCCAACGTTGAATCTTCACGATTGAAGACCGAACAAACTATCACAAATATGAAGCAAGAAAAAGCAGAACTCGAAGGAGAGATTATCAAGATCGAGAAAGGACTGCACCTGGAATCTGGCGATTTGGATGCATCTATGAAACGAAAGGACGAATTGCGTGGCGATTTATCCAAATTAGATGATGAATACGAAGGAATTAACAAGACGCTGATCGAGAACACACAAGTTGTTGCTTCACTGAAACAAAAACGTGCTGAATTACGTGAAAAAATAAGTCAACTGCATAATCCTAGTGTGGTTGCGGAACTGAATACGTTGCAGCAAAAGAGGCAGGAGCTGCGGGAAGAAGTTATCACGATCGACGGTCAAATAAAGAATTCTGATGCGCAAGCAGCATCTGTATTCTCACCGGAAGTTCAGAAGATTAGCCAAGTACTCAAAGACCTGTCTAAAGAAACTGAACGATTTGAAAAGGAAAAGAAAGAATCGGCAGCATCCATAGATCAAAAGAAAAGAGAACTTAAGACGCAGGAAGAGAAGGCTGCCAAGTTCAAAGATAAATATCGTGGACTGTTTGCTAAGCGCACGACGGTCATGGAAGAAATTCAGAAACATGACGAGAAAATCATTCGGAAAGAGGAACAGACGAACACAATTGAAGTCCGTATTAACTCCATATCGATCAAGAAGACAGAAATCGCAACTGAACTTACAACTATGAAAGAAGAATTTTCTCAGTATAGTGATGTCGAACTTCTGAAAAACGCTCAAGAAGACTATTTGAAAGGACAAATATCCCGATACGAACGCATGGTCATGGGAATGGGTAATGTTAACATGAAAGCACTCGAAGTTTACGACGGTGTGGAGAAACAGTACAATAGCTTACTTGAGAAGAAAGAAACTCTTGATACAGAACGAAAAGATGTCGTTATGCTTATGGATGAGATTGAAGGGAAGAAGAAAGAACTCTTTATGAACACTTTTAACGCTGTTAATGAAAACTTCAAGGAAATTTTCAAGAGCTTGTCTACCAAAGGCGATGCAAACATGATCTTGGAGAACGAAGAGAACCCATTTGAGGGCGGAATGTTTGTTCGCGTACGATTAACAGGCAATAAATTTATGGACATGCGAAGTTTATCTGGCGGAGAGAAGTCCATGACTGCGCTTGGTGTGCTGTTTGCTATTCAAGAGTATGACCCTGCATCGTTCTATATTTTCGACGAGGTGGATGCAGCACTTGACAAAAGAAATTCAGAGAAACTGTCTTCACTGATCAAGCAATATTCGGACAAGGCACAATACATTGTTATCTCTCATAACGATGCGGTTGTTGCTGATGCTAATACGCTTTATGGCGTGAGAATGGATGAGCACGGATCTAGTCAGGTCGTGAGCTTGAAGATGGAGCAAACGCCTCAAGAACCTGAAGCAGATGTGAAAGTGTCGACTCCCAGCTAAATTCTTGCTCTACACTCTTTCTTGCACGTAACCCCATTTTTCTGCGAAGTTCTTTGTCTTCTGCCAGTTTCCGGATGCGCTTTGACAATAGAAAATTGTTCTGCTTCGGGAAGAACATGCCGTTCTGACCGTCATTAACATAGTATTTTACGAATCCGACAGGCGTGCTGATAACAGGGACGCCGGTAGCCATTGCCTCTAACGTTGACAGAGACGTTGTTTCTGTCAAAGATGCGAGAACATAGATGTCCATTGCCTGAAGGTATGGAACGACGTTTGTTGTTGTCCCTACGAGGGTGACGCGCTCTTTTCCTTCGTAGAGCTCTGTTAATCCGCCTATGTCTTGACCGACGAGCATGAGCATGAGTTCTGGATGGCGAGATCGAAGACGCGTAAATGCGCGATATAGCGTTGAGATGTCCTTTTCCCTTCCTAACCTGCCGACAAAACCAACAACAACAGTATTCGAATCAATGCCTAAATTCTTCTTTGCTATCGCTTTGTTTTCTGGAGGACTAAACTTTTTCGTGTCAACACCTAAACGAATCACTTTTTTGTGAGTACTAATTCCGGCTTTGCTCATGATGTCGCCGACTTCTTCTGTTGGGACAATGAGCAAATCACATTTGTTGTAGAAAAACTTGGTGATAGTGCGAATGAGACGGAATACTGGAGTTCTGAATGCGCTTTTTATCTTGACGCTGCGTAAGAAAAGTTCCCATTCAATTGAATGTATGTATGCGATAACTGGTTTCTTTTGACGGTTTGCCTCGAAGATAGTATACATGCCTAGCGGGCCAAGTGTTTGTGTCCATACCACATCAGCTTCTCGTATTTTTTTTCTGATAGCAGAGAATTTTGGTCGTGCTGGGCGATAATCGCCAAATTTTTTATTCATTACTGGCATGCGTTCAATGCTGACATCTTCGTATCCTTTGAACTCGCCATAATCGGGAGCAAGAACTGTTATTTTATGTTCATCCTTTATGCGAGGAATGACAACGTTCAAGAAACTTGCAATCCCGTCCCACCGCGGAAGAAAACTATCCGTTGCGATCAGGATCTTCATCGTACTTTTGAAAACCTCTCTGCATACTTGGAATTAATGTGCAGTCCGTTGAAGAATCCGCGAGCGTACATACTCCACATGAGAAAGAAGAGTGCTGCCCATTGGCTTTTGAATGTGTTTAATGCCTTGATCTTTGTCTGGAACGTTTCTGATATGTCGACGTACATTTGCGGTTTTTGTCGTTGCCTGAAATTCAACGGATTCCAGACGTCATACATGTAGACGTCAGCTTTGGAATGTGTTTCCTCCAAGGTTTCCATTACCAACTTGTACACTGTTTTGTGATCTCGGTGAGGATCGTTAATAGAATGAACAAATATCTTGTTCGGCTTGTATTTCTTGAGATACTCCTTGATCAATTGCTTCCCGTTATTCGATTTGAAATCTGTTTCAAACTTTGATTCACGAAAGCCGAGAAACTCGACACCCTTCCCGCCAATAATCTTGTCAGCGTTAATTGCTTCTTTTGCACGCATTTCTGCTGTTACTTCTTTACGTAGCCAGACGTGCGAGAGTTCGCCAAATGAGAAAATCACAGTATGAATGTCCTTACCTTCTTTTGCGTACTTTGCAAGAGTGCCACCTACACCGAATATCTGATCGTCAGAATGTGCGCAAAATACTAGGATTGATTCTGTCATGGATATCACAGCGCATTTGCGTTATATAAGGATTTGGAAAAGGTGGGGGTGCTGGAATTTGAATCCAGGACACCTACGTCTTCAGCGTAGCGCTCTCCCAAGCTGAGCTACACCCCCAGAAGGACTATTCAATCCGTTCTTCTTCAACACTTGATTCTGGTTCAGGTGCTGCAGGAGCTGGGGCTTCTGCTGGTGCGCCACCCTGAACAGTCAATGTGCCATTACGACCAGTTGAAACTTGCAGTTCGCCTTGCCATTCGCTGACATAGCCGTTCTTGATTTCGACTTTGTCGTTTGCTTTGACTTGGTCGATTTGCTCATTCCAAAGCGTTACTTTAACGGTGCCGGTTTCATCCTTTGCCATAGCCGTAGCAACACGGCCTGGTTTACCAAACTTAGCAAACTCACGAGCTTCGCCAACTTCAGTTATGTCAAGGACAATGTCCACATTTCCCTGCTTCGGGACCAGATCTTTGATTTGTACCATAGAGTGCTGAAGTCTGGAGGCATTTAAAAAGGTTTCTGGCTCTTAACTAGAGGATTTCTAGCTAGATCTCAGAGTATACTCACTGCAAACTCACCCAAGAAGCTGAACATCAGTAGATTCCAGGGTAGGTTGAAGAAGATGTATGCGAGGACAGAAAACTTACGTTCAGGATCTCCATAGAGCAAGTACATGAATTGGGATGCTACATAGGAAGCGACCACTAACGCAGGACCGAGTAAAAGAATCGGAGCGCCAGAAAGCAAGCCGGCAAGAAGTCCCATAATCATTCTACCAGGAACATAACCCAGAGCAAACGCATCCATACGCCCGTTGATAATTTCTGCTGTTAACTCTGTGATGCCGCCAAACAACAATCCAACAAATGGGCCGTGCACTACACCGACTGCCACGGTTGTGAGAGAAATAAGTTCGATAGCAGGTGGCTCATTCCGGAATCGCCGGTATATTGTGGAGAAACTTCCCAGAAGATAAAACGCAATTACCAAAACCATAGAATTTCCTGCAAGCGTCAACACTAGAAACAACAATACAAGCACAATGACCGCGTACTGCGCCCAACGATGAGCGCGAATATACTTACCGATCTTCGGCTTTGTATACTTCCTTTTCTCAGGAGGCACGTCTGTACCTGTCACGAGGTGCGACATACCTCTGTTAAAACACTTCAGCTACATAAATGTGTCTACAAAAGTAACTGTGTGAGAGGAAGTCCAAACAACAGAAAGAGGAGCCAATTGATAGGAACGTTGAGGAAAATATACAGGAAAGTCATGAATCTCCGATGTGGATCTCCAAAAATGATGTACACAAACTGCGCAAGAATGTTGTATATGACCACAAGTAAAATGCCGACAAAGACTATTGCTTCTCCACTCAGAATTCCTGCAAGACCGCCCATGATCATTCGTGCGGGAACGTACCACACTACGCGCTCGCTAAATCGCCCATTGAGAATCTCAGATGCAAGTTCGGCAATGCCACCGAAAATCATACCTACTACCGGACCGTGTGTGACGCCGACGGCTACCGTTGTTAATGAGAGCAATTCAAATGCAGGCGGTTCACTGCGGAATTTACGATAGTAAACGGAGAATGCTGCTGTAAGCAACAAAAGAGGAAGTAGAATGCTGTTTTTAAGAGTGAATCCCAAAAAGAAAAGAAGCGCTGCCACTGACGCAATCACCATAGTTACTCTTCGATGCCCTCCGATCCAAGCATAGAATGCAGTGAAGGATCCAGCGGACTGTACCTTCATACAGAATAGTAGTCAGTTTGTCTTCTTATAGGTGCCGTCTATATCTAGTTGATCAGATCGAGGACAATCTCGCCCAGAATTGAGAACACGGTGAAGTTCACGAACAAACTAATCCCAGAGAAAAACAACGTACGCACCTTGTCTTGAGGATCCCCGTAGAATAAATACGGTGCTTGCACAATGACGGTAAAAAGCAATGTTAAAGCCATACCGAGAATAACGAAATCACCGCTAATGATCCCTGCGAGGAATCCCATAAGGAAACGCGCAAACATATTTACTGGAATAAACGCGTCGATACCGCCGCTGATGAGCTCTGCTGCTAAGCCTGTTGCTGTTCCAAAAATTGCGCCTGCCCAAGGACCATAAACAATACCGACGGCAACAGTCGTAACGGAAACGAGTTCGAAAGTTGTTGGCATTTGCATGTAACGCTTGTAATATGTGGAGAATGCTGCCACCAAAAAGAAAATTGGCATGAAAACAATCGTACGCAAGCTTATTCCAACGAGCAAGAGAAGGACGGTAGCGACAATAAGCGAAATAATGATAGGGATATGTCGCTCTGCAATTTTTACAATGTCCTCATACGTGCGCGCAATCATAGAATTTCATCAAAAGAAGCACCCTGCAAATACTTCATGACAATCATTTGAAGATCGTCAATCTTCGCACGGACTTGTTTTGTTGTATCACGATCTCGGATGGTAACAGTGCCATCTTCGAGCGTATCAAAATCAATTGTGATGCCGAGCGGAGTTCCAATCTCATCTTGACGAGCGTACCGTCGGCCAATTGCACCTGTTTTATCAAAAAAGACTGTTGTTTGATCCCGTAAAGTTTCAAAAACTTCGGTTGCTTTCTTTACTAGTTCTGGTTTGTTCGAAAGTAGTGGGAACACTGCAACTTTGTACGGTGCAAGTGTTCTGTGTAATTTCAAAACAGTAAATCCTCGCTTGTCTTTATCATCATATGCATCGAATAAGAACACAAGGAAAGCACGGTCGACACCTTGCGAAGGTTCTGCAACAACATGCGGCAGTACTTTCTCTTTTGATTCTTGATCAAAATAAGAAAGCTCTTTTTTGGAGGTCTCTTGGTGCTGTTTAAGATCGTAATCACCACGATTTGCAATACCCTGTAGCTCTTTCCAACCGAACGGGAAATTGTATTCTAAATCCCATGTATCGACGGCATAATGGCTTTTTTCAGTGCTGACGTGTTGACGGAGTCTAAACTTCTTCATATTCGCGCCAAGATTTGCAAACCATTCGTGTTCGGTCGCAAGCCAATACGCCTGCCATTCGGAGGTGATGATGTTTTGTTTGAGTAATTCTGCAATCGTTCCAGATTTTTCTTTTTCATCCTTCTCTTGCATGTATGCACTCACATATTGGACCTTGACATCTTTCACTTCGTTGATGTATGGACATTTGTTGACCTCATTTGGATGTACAAAGTATTCAAGTTCCATTTGCTCGAATTCGCGACAGCGGAATAAGAAATCCCGAGGCGAAATCTCGTTTCGGAACGCTTTTCCAATTTGCGCGATACCGAACGGTAGTTTCATGCGTGCGTTTTCTTGTACAAGCCTGAAGTTTGGAAAAATAGATTGCGCTGTTTCTGGGCGGAGATATGCAGAAGAACCAGACACTGGGCCGACATTTGTCTCAAACATAAGATTGAAATCTTTTACTTCCTCAAAATCTTCACCGTTCAATTTGAGTTTGTGTTCTTTGACAAGATTATTGATTTCTTCTGCAGACATCCCATCAGCAGGAACCTTGAGTTGATCTTCGATAAATTGATCAGCACGAACTTTTGTCTTGGATTTTTTTGTTGTCAGCATGAGATCGCTGAAATTCGCCACGTGTCCAGAGGCGACCCATACTTGAGGATTGGTGATGATGCTTCCATCGATGCCTGCGACGTCTGTTCTGTTGTGAACGTGTGTTTTCCACCAGGCAGACTTGATATTGTTCTTGAGTTCAACGCCTAATGGGCCGTAGTCAAAGAATCCTGCTAGGCCACCATAGATTTCAGCGGCAGGATATACAAACCCCTTCCGCTTGCAGAATGCAGCCATCTCTTCGATATTCATAGTTAAAAGTCTTGAAGTAGTATATAAATTCCTTTTGGTTACGCAGTCTTGCTGAGCCACTCCTCTTGGGCAGCATCAAGATCAAGACCTTCGGCAAGTTGAGTTGCGAACTCCGGCTTTTCCTCAGTTGCTTTCTTGAAGAACGGCAACGTATCTTGTAGTACGTGTCGGGATGAAGAATGTGATTCTGCAGCTATCTTTTCTGCGATAGCACGCTGTTTTTGGAAACGCATATTTGCGATAAATATCTTCAGAATTCTGCCGGGTTGTTTGTAATTAGCAGGTTTCTTGGAACGTTCGTCTTTTGCTATTGCTACACCACCAGAGAGCAATGCATTTACGTAGACAAGAAAACGCCAATGCTGCCAACGCCGAATTCTTCCTAGGAATATGTCTGCTTTTGCAATAGCGTACGCTGCACGGGCACGTGATTCCTTTTCAGGATACTCAGCAGGATAATTTTCATCAACCCACAACAAGGTTTTGTTGAGATCTTCTTCAACATCGTCAAATGCGTGCATGACCATGTCAAGATCAGTACTCTTGAACACTTTCATGAGCGCCTGTTCCATTGTTTCTGTACGGTTTCTCTCAGACAAATCATCAATGTCTTCTTTTGTGAGTTTGTCGCGGCCTGCGGTAAGCAATTGCACATCTGTAATGAGACCGCGCATATCACCGCCAGAACGACGTGCAAGACTTTTGAGCGCATCTTCCTCAACATCGATGTTCTCTTTCTTTACAATCCTTGACAACACTTCATATGCAACCGTATGGTCGAGCAATTCGTATTCGATCATCTCTGCGAGCTTACGAAGTCCTTTGAACTTTTTATGAGAGATGTCGTTAGCAGTCATGACTACAGGAAATGCTGTCTTATCAAGAATCTTGAGCAACGCAGGAATGCCGCCGCGATCCTTTGTGCCGGAGACACCGTCAATTTCATCAACAAGGATGAGTTTGCTTTTTGCAAATAAGCTCATTTGTTGTGAGGCAGCGCCAAGCAACTCAGTAATTGCAGCCTGGTTTCGAGCATCAGATGCATTGATTTCGAGAACTTCAAAATTGAGCTCTTCTGCCAGTGCGTATACAGAACTTGTCTTTCCGCATCCTGGCGGTCCATACAACAACACTGCTTTCTTCTTCTTTTGCTGGAGAAAATTTCGCAATTGAAGGATTGCTTTTTCCTGGCCGATCAAGTCATCAGGAGAAGACGGCAAATATTTCTGGACCCACGGAAGATTGCTCATATTCTCTTGCATTGCGCTCTAATTTATATGCTTTCTGTGAGCAACCTTTAAAAAGAGCTGATAAACCCAAAGAACCATGGAAGAAAAGAAGCGTTACGACGCTGCAGAAGCAGAAGAACGATGGCAAAAGTACTGGGAAAAGGAAGGAACATACGCCTTTGATCCTGATAGCGATAAGCCGATCTACTCTGTTGACACGCCCCCTCCAACGGTTTCTGGAGAAATGCACTTGGGGCATGCATTTTCGTACACGCAGACAGATATTATTGTTCGATTCAAACGCATGAAGGGATTCAACGTTTTCTATCCATTTGGAACCGATGACAATGGGTTGGCCACGGAACGACTCATTGAGAAAACAAAGAAAGTCAAGGCATCCAAAATGGATCGCCAGGAGTTTATTGATCTTTGCTTGGAAACACTTGAAACAATTCGACCTGAATTTGTGCAAGATTGGAAGAGCCTTGGAATCAGTTGCGATTGGAATGTTTTCTACTCGACGATTAATGATCACTCTCGCAAAATATCACAACAATCGTTCTTGGATTTGGTTAAGAAGGATCGTGTCTATCGGAAAGAAGCACCTGTTATTTGGGACACGCAAATGCAAACTGCGCTTTCCCAAGTAGAGCTTGAAGACCAAGAACAAGACTCTTACTTTAATGATATTACTTTTAAGGACGGCGGTAAAGATATTATTATTGCGACAACACGACCAGAATTACTGTGCAGTTGCGTTGCAGTATTTGTGCATCCTGACGACGAGAAACACAAAAAACTTGTTGGAAAGGAACTCGAAGTTCCTGTGTATCATCACAAAGTCAAGGTTATTGCTGACAAACGCGTAGACCCAGAGAAAGGAACTGGAATCGTCATGTGCTGTACATTTGGAGATCAGACAGACATTGAATGGTACAAAGCATACGACTTACCGCTACGTGTTGGAATCACAAAAGACGGTAAGATGACAGACCTTGCTGAGAAATATGCAGGCATGCCTATCAAAGAAGCTCGGAAAGCTATTATCGAAGACATGAAGAAATCTGGAGAGCTTGTTAATCAGAAAAAAATAAAGCATATTGTTAACGTCGGCGAACGGAGCGGTGTAGAAATTGAAATTCTTGAATCTCCACAATGGTTTGTTCGCTATTTGGATTTGCGAGATACCTTTTTGAAATCTGGTAAGAAGCTGAAATGGTATCCTGATCACATGCGTTCGCGATACGATAACTGGGTTAACGGATTGCAATGGGACTGGTGCATTTCACGACAACGCTACTTTGGCGTTCCGTTCCCTGTTTGGTACTCCAAAAAAACAGGAGAACCAATCTTTGCAGATTCTGATCAGTTGCCTGTAGATCCGCTGAAAGACAAACCAAAGAAATTACCAAAAGACCACACGGAAGATGATATTATTCCTGAAACTGACGTGTTTGACACGTGGGCAACATCAAGTTTAACACCTGATTTGGCGACGCAATTATTTAAGGACCACAAAGTTTTCAAGAAACTACAGCCGATGAGCTTGCGACCGCAGGCGCATGACATTATTTCGTTTTGGTTGTTTAACACTCTCGTGAAATCACAGATGCATCACAAGAGAAATCCATGGGAAACAGTTGCTATTAGCGGATGGGCCCTTGATGCGAAAGGAAAGAAGATGAGTAAGTCAAAGGGAAATGTTATTCACCCTCAAGAAATGCGAGACAAGTATAGCGCAGACGCACTACGATTCTGGGCAAGTAGCTCCAAGCTGGGAGATGACCTTGCGTTTTCTGAACGCGAATTTATTGCGGCATCACGAACAATCACAAAACTCTGGAACCTTGCACGCTTTACAGGAATGCACCTGGAAGATTATGACGGCGGTGAAGGGGAGTTACAACCAATTGATCGCTGGTTATTATCTCGGTTGAATAGAACTGTTGCAACTGTAACAGATGCATTAGAGAATTACGATTATGTACGCATTCGATTGGACGTGGATAAGTTCTTCATGCAATCACTTGCTGATAACTATCTGGAAATTGTGAAAGACAGGCTGTATGGAGAGAAAAATGAATCTCGGACCGCAGCACAGTATGTTGTTAAAACTGCACTGACAACAGTCCTGAAATTGTTTGCGCCGGTACTGCCGCATATTACGGAAGAACTGTACCAGGAATACTGCGAGAAATCAAGCATTCATACTTCGTCGTGGCCAGAAGCTACTAAAAAACTTATCTCAGACGATATAGAGAAGCATGGAGACCTTGCTGTCAAAGTTATTAGCGCTGTCCGAAAAGCAAAATCACAACAAGGACTTTCGTTGAAACACGAATTTAACAAAATAACTATTGAATCCAGTTCTGAAAAGGAACTTGAAGCGTTCCTGCCTGCGATTAGCGCTGCAACCAAAACAAAAGACATTGCGTTTGGAAAAGCAAAGGAAGAAATCGAAGAAGGACTGAAGATTTCTATTGATTAGTATTTTTTAAGCTCTTTCGGAGTTCCCATCAACAGCAGAATATCGCCGCTCTTAATCTTTTGATGGAATTCTATTCCTGTTTTGTAGTTACCTGAACGATCTTTCATAGCCATAACAACAATGCCTTGTCTCTTGAGAATATCTGCCTTGGTTTTGTTGTTTAGCGGGCTGCGAGCTTTCACGCCAACCTCCTTCAAGACCAAGTTGTCTTTGCTACCTGCAATATCAATGATGTCTGTTGTTTCTCGTTCTTCTTCCAGAATCATTGCTTCATCTACGGTTCTGTGATTGAACCTGGCTCTTCTGATAGCGGGCTCGACAAGCGTGCTCCCAAGATAGCTGATGGTGTAAATTACGATACCGATCCCGGCAAACATCAAAATGATTGTAAACACTTTCCCTTCAGAGGAAAGAGGGTGAACTTCTTCGAACCCAACAGTGGTCACGGTAATAGAAGTCATGTACATGGCATCTAGTAAGTTCATATCCTCAATCTGCATGTAGCCTGTGGCTCCTATTGCAAGGACTCCAAGCAAGATAAGAATAAGTACTGTTAGTTTACTGCCTTCCACTTCATCACCTCTTAGATGGTATTCAACACACGCGGTATTTAAAGCTTTTTCCAGCGAACGCCAGAATCAGTGTCATCCAGCTGGATGCCGCGCTTCTTTAGCTCATCTCGCAAGCGATCTGCTTCTGCGAAATCCTTGCTCTTTCGCGCTGCTTCGCGTTGATCTATGAGATCTTGCTCTTCCTTTGAGAGCTCCTGATCAGAGAAATCGAACACATTGAAAATACTGTTGAGAGATTCAAGGAAAGAGAGAATTTTTTGTGCATCTTCGTTAGAAACTGCATTGTCATCAAGCGCTTTGTTTATGTCGCGCACAAAATCAAATAACGTGCCGAGCGCCTCACTGATATTCAAGTCGTCGTCCATTGCGCGTTCGAAATCTTCCTTTGCGCGGGAAACAAGTGTTTCCTGAGATTCACCATCGCTGGAAGAAACATTTTTGAGCTTAGAAATTACTTCGTTAACACGCTCGATAGCATTCTTTGCTGCATCCAATCCTTCGAACGTGAAGTTAAGTTGCTGACGGTAATGTGTAGCCATTAGCAAATATCGAACAGAGATTCCGTCGTACCCTTTATCGAGAATATCACGAAGTGTAAAAAAGTTACCGAGTGATTTTGACATTTTCTTTCCATCAACAATCAAGTGGGCGTTGTGCACCCAGGTATGGGCGAATGTTTTTCCTGTTGCTGCTTCGCTTTGCGCAACTTCATTTTGGTGGTGCGGGAACACAAGATCAATACCGCCTGCATGCATATCAAACTCTTCGCCGAGGTACTTCATCGACATCGCGCTACACTCGATGTGCCAACCAGGCCTTCCCTTACCGAGACTTGTTTCCCAGAACACATCGCCATCATCTTCATCCCAAGACTTCCATAGCGCAAAATCGGCTGCAGTCTGTTTATCGTACTCATCGCTTGATACCCGAGCACCAGCTTTCAACCCTTCCTTGTCGATACCAGCAAACAATCCGTAGTCATCAAACTTGGCAACATTATAGTATGTTGAATTGTCATCTGCAGTGTATGCAATGCCTTTCTGCTTGAGCGTTTCAATCATATCAACCATTTCTTGAATATGCTCGGTTGCTTTTGGATAGACGTCTGCAGGTTGAATGCCTAATGCATGCAGATCATCGAAGAACGCCTTGGAATATTTTTCAGTGTACTGCGTAAGGGAAATACCTTGCTTCATTGAACCTTTGATTGTTTTGTCATCAACATCCGTAAGATTCATGATGTGTTTTACTTCAAAACCGCGATACTTCAGATAGCGCTTGAGGATGTCTTGAGATACGTAGGCTCGGAAATTACCAATATGAGCAAAATCATACACTGTTGGACCACAGGTGTAGATTCCTATTTTTCCCTCTTCTAGGGTCTTGAGCGGCTCCTTCTTTCTGGTCCGGGTATTAAAGAACTGAATCATGTCGTACAGAGTTTAAATAGTCCTTTTAAACTTTATTACTCTTTCCGACAAATGAATAGGGCATGATCTCTCTGAAATGGACCGAGTTGTTTGGTATCAACAATGGTAATCTGATCAGAAAGCTCGCGCCGTACCTGAGAGAATACTGCTTTGGACTTCGCGGTTACGTCAATGCTCTTTGCTTTTACCGCGAGCATTGCAATGCCCCCTCTCTTTAGAAGGTGATCGGTATTCTTGAGAAAAATTTCTGTTTGGTTTTTCTGAGCAATATCTTGGAAAATAAAATCAGCGATGCGCACTGTGCTTTCGTATCTCTTTGGATGGAGGGCGTCTTCCATTATTGGGAACACGTTTTTTCTATTTTGCATGTTGAGAATTAATTGTTGCGTAACTAATGGTGCGAATTCAACACCAACAATTTTAGCTTTTGGAAATATATCAGATATATATGAAACAGTATACCCGTGTGCAGCACCAAGATAAAGAATTGTAGCATCTTCGGGAAGTTTAGGAATCTCTGCTCCTTTCACGATGCCTGCTGCAAGTTTACTCTGCCCTGGATTCCAAACTCGATATTCCTTATTGTGGCGCGTTACTGTATCTTCTGTAAATAATGTTGTGCCAGGCTCTGCATTCAACGTGAGCATTTGCCGTTTTTCGTTAATGAAGTTCATCGGAATCGCTTTTCAATACCTCGCATGAGTTTATCACCGATGAAATCGCCTTTAAAATAATCTACTTTTGCAGCAATGCTCAGTTTGTCGCCGAGAACGCGTGCTAATTTCCCTCGTTGCTTTTGTGGTATGCTCTGCATCATAGGATGTTCATGCAGCACACCATATTTTGGTGGGCGTTGTTTTCTATCGCGGAGAAATCTAAATAACGCTTTTTCTGCTCCAAGTAATTGTATTGTCGAAGAAGGAAGCTCAGACAAATGTTTTAACGAACCTGCTAAAACAAGAAGTTGCGCACCGACAACTTCGCCGGCAACAGCAGAAACATTTGGAAGTATAGACTGCATTTTTTCTCGCAGCACAGCCTCGGATCGTTCTTTCTCTTGGAAAAGAATAACAATGTTCTTTGACAGCGCTTGAATGTTCTTCTGATCTGTTTTTGACGCTTTTCTCCCTGTTAGTTCTTCGATGTTAAGGGAGTGTTGAAGCTCGTCTAAGGACTTTGAAGAAAGCGCTTGGGCAAACTCTTCATTGCTGTGTAGTCTTCGAGAAATTTCTGGAGCAAATATTTCTACTGTTTCTCGCAAGCGTTTCGACAATCTATTTGTTGTTTTAATGAGCTCGTCGTAAACATTCGCAGCCTCGATAACTGTACGATCTTCGGTAATTGCTTTCTGGATTCGAGCGCGGGTTACGGCGCGAGTTGCTGTCCATTCTTCCTTCATCACAGGGATTTTTGCACGTTTCTTTGGATCCCACGTAATTTTAATACCTGGTTTCTTGTACTGTTTCCAACCGAGAAAGTATAATTCGTGCTTGGCGTTGCGCTCTATGACTTGTTCTTCTTCAGCACTCCATTTTCCTGTACGAAGATCTTCTTGATAGGCTTTGGAAGGTGGCTGGTGGTCTACTTTTTTGTAGCTGCCATCCTGTTCTTCGTAAACCCATACACCAAGAACATTTGAGAACACAAATCGTTTCATACGGGCCTTAAAACTGCCGAATTAATAAATATTGCCAAAAGACTTTAATACGCTTAATTTATACGCCTATTGTGCCAAAAAAAAGAGCAGCTAAACGCAGCGCTAAAAAGGGGAAACGCGCAGTTAAGGCTAAACCTCGAAGAGTAAGCTCTAGAATTTCTCGGCCAGAACCACTTTCTGATTTCCGTAGTTCGTATCAATCTCGCTACTACAGGAAAAGGCGGTTTGATCCGCTCCTTATTGCGATTGTGGCGGTGTTCATCATTGTCATTGTGCTAGGTGCGATGGTGTTTGCTCGGAATCCGCCAGATATTTCGTTGAACTTCGGAGCAAAGAAAACAATTGATATCGAAGATCAGTGTTCACAATTCTATAACAATCTCGTGCATACAGTCAACAATGAGGCTGAATGTCAAGTTCAGTGTTATACACGATGCCAGGCACTGGATATGTCGCTCGACGACTTCCAGTTTACACAGCAACTCACTCGATGTCATGATTGCACGTGTGAATGCTCATGAAAACCGAAGAAGAAATTGATGCATGGTATGAAGATCAAAAAACTACTCTTCTCGAGAGCTTTACAACTGCACTAAGCGATGAAAAAACAGCAAAATCTGCTGAATCTACATTTCATAAATCAATGCAGGATCTCATGAGCAAGTATACTGAACAGATGCACAAACAGATTGCATGGGCAGACGTACAGAAAGTCAAAGACAAGAAAAAAGCAGCAACTAAGGCGAAACGTGAAGAGCAGAAAGCTGCATTGCTTGCAAAGCTGCCATTCAAGAAGAAGAAACAAGAAGAAGACGAGCAATAGTCTTACGCTGATTCTACAATTGTCATACAGGCGTCATACAATATACTAATTGCAGTATTAAATATCTTAATCTATTGAATAGAAACGTTTATATATTATGTCATACAGGTGTCTACTCTGAGTAATATATGTCCGTGCAAACGCTGAACGTACGACTCCCTGCAGAAGTCGTCCAATGGATTGACACCCTAGTGGAAAGAGGCGTATACAAGAATCGTTCAGAAGCGATTCGCGAATTCTCACGTAAATACCTGGTGAAAAAGAGGTTGCATCAATGAGTGATGTGCTCGTATCAGTACGCATACCGCGCTCACTCAGCGATGCGCTCCGACATGCTGCGGAAGAAGACCACTACATGGACACTAGTGAGCTTATCCGCAGTATTAGTCGTGAGCAATGGGAACGTGCAAAGGACCCATTGGGCTTTGAACTTGGTAAACTGCGCACGGACATCAAAGAAGAATTAACAACGCGCATCGAAAAGCGCGCAAAAGAACGTGTTCTGAAAGAATTGAAAGACATACAGAAAGAGGTGCGCCATGATTAATCGCATTCTCTTGTTGCTACTGATTGTTTTGGTAGCGATACCGCTCACGTTTTCGCAGAATACAACTGATACTCATGTGGACCCCGGGTTAGGGGAAAGCGACGAGAACCTGACTGGAGACTCGGTCGTCTCAGACCTTGAGAATTTTCTCAATGAACCACCCCCCTTGTCTGAGAACGAAACGGTTGAGGAGCTTGATGATCTTTACATAGACATTGATCTCCTCAACCAATCCGGTCAGGAATTTAATGGAAGTGCAATTGTGACGAATGTTACGGTTGGCAACGAAACGAATACGACTGTAAATGAAACTGAGACAGAACCGGTTGAAGAACCTGAACCAATAGAAGAAACTGTCGAAGAACCTGAACCAGTTTACGTTCCGATAACTCTTACGACAGACAAGAAAGAGTATGTTGTCGGAGAAGCTGTCTCGATAACTATGGACGGAAGTACGCAGAGTGAAGTCAATCTTATTATTGCAAATGAAGAAATTAGCTATGCTTATTCATATTCGGGAGAAAATTTCCCGGCAACATATCAATTTGTACTAACGAATACTCCTGGTAAATATGATGTTACTGCATTTATTTATGGCGATGATAGTCAACAACAAGTGCGTACCTTCTTTACAGTACTGCCGAGAGAAGAACAAGCACTCTCGGTTAGTATAGACTCGGATACGCAGCTGGTTGAAGGAGTGCCGAACGAATTCACTGCAATAGTCTGGGGAGCGAGTGAAGAAGCAACAATCCTTTGGGATTTTGATGACGGCGGAAAAGCAAGCGGAACACGAGTGAGTCACACCTACACAACACCGGGCTCGTACATTGTATCGGTTACGGTAGTTGACGGAGAAAGTATTGCAAGCGATACACTTATTGCGCATTTGACTCCGATGTTGCACACGGTGGATATCATCGTAACTACACAAGATAACGCTGTATTTGGGGCAGACGTTACGTTTGGAGATGAAAAAGTCACGACAGATGGACATGGAAAAGCTAGTTTCAAAGTCGAGCAAGGAGAGTACGAACTTCTTATCGAGAAAGAAGGATATCTTTCCATATCAGAACTCAAGACTATTGAAAACTATGAGGTAAGTACGTATACATTGCGAACACATGTTGATGTTACGCAAGAACTTACTCACGTATCAAGCAAAACCAACAGTCTGGTGCAGAACGCATACATAATCGACGATGATGGAAACACAATCGACCAAATAGATGGAACAGAAGGAAAAGTGAACGTTGTTCTTGATCTAAATCCCCAAGGACTTGCACTGCAAAACGTGGGTGGGGAACCTGTTGTAACCATACATGAAGTTGAACCACTCTCGATGAACTGGGAAGCCATCGACGATGTTGTGGTTACTACAGCTTCAATCCCTTCAGAAATAGAAGATGCAGCTGCACAAACACTTGAAAGAATACAAATTGCGAATGTTGATGGATTTGTAGGACAGAATTACTATGGAACTGTTGATATTCCTCTTGACACCAAAGCAAACTTGGTACTGTACTGCCCAAATGATGTAGATTGTGAGGAAATACCATCTTGCTTAACATTTGGAGGAAGCGCGTGCTACGCTGTATTCGAAAATGCAATCCGTGTATATGTTCCGCACTACTCCACAATAATTGTTGCACTTGATAATAATACTGCAAACCTCACAATTGACAGCCCTGATAATGAAACTACACTAGATTCAGGAGAAGATGTATGGTTGAACGGAAGTATAACAGAAACGGTTACGCTCAATTATTCCCTTGACGGATCTCCGACATTGATACTTGGCACGGGAACAAGTTTCAGCACGACGCTACTTGGATCATTACAAAATGTGCTGGCTAATGGGAATCATACACTTCTTATTGGAATACAAGACGCAGCTAACAACTCTGCAGAAGTTAGCTACGAGTTTGTTGTCAATGATTCTGAAGGACCTGTAGTGAATGTTAACGGACCTGCTAACAATTCATCACTGGTTAACCAAACAAACGTCTACCACATTCAAATTCAAGCTGATGAAACAGCGACGATCACGTACGAACTGAATAATGGAAGTGAAACAATAAACCAAGAAGGAAGAGCGAATAGCAGTGTTATTGCACTATCGTTGCAGGAGGGATTGAATACGCTTGTGTTTAGATCTGAAGACGTACAGGGTAATAATGCAACGCTTGAGTATCAGTATAATTTCACGCTGGACGATGGCATAACTGCAACGTGTAATGACGGAATAAAGAACTATCATGATGGACAGAACGAAACAGGTGTTGATTGTGGCGGACCGTGTACTGCCTGCGTCCCATTTACTATCACGACGGATAAATCGAGCTACTTACCAGACCAACAAGTTGCTATCACTGTAATCAGCAGACCAAACTCAACGGTATCGTTTAACGTTACAGGAGGAGGAGCAAGTTTTGGAGCAACAACCACAACGTTTCCAAGCTTCTACATATTCACAAGCACAACGAACCCTGGAACGTATACAATTACAGGCGTATCCTATTATTGGGGCGTCCCAACAAATTTGATTACGTCGTTTACTGTTAATTCAACAGAAACTCCAAATCCACTCGAACTTGAACTTGATGCGAATGACACATCTGTTATCATCGGACAACGCATTTTGTTTGAAGCAGACGTTGAAGGAAACACCACGGCGCTTAACATAACCTGGGACTTTGACAACGACGGGGATACTGAAAACACGACACAAGAAGTTGTGCATGTATACAGCAAGAACGGAACATATACAGTAAATCTATCAGTACAACAAGGCAACTTCACTCGAGAAGAAACAGAAACCATTGAGGTCAAGAAAGCGTACAACGTTTCGTTCACTGTTCGGGATAATGAAACCAACAACCCAATACAAAACGCCAGGGTGTACTTGGACGACATAAACACAAATACGAGCAGCGATGGAAAAGCGTTCCTTACCGTACCGTCGAAAACATACGCCATGGCGGTTACCAAACAAAACTACGACTCTTTTGGTAATAGTACGCGAATCGATGGAAAAGTATCGTTTACAATCTATTTGCAAGCAGATGGAAATGACACCAGTGCACCTTCCATAACCATTCTCTCGCCATCAGACAACGAAAAAGTGGGATCCTCTCCCTCAATCGAATTCAGAGTTAGCGATGAATCACTGGTTGATTGTACCTTGTTCACAAGTGTTGATGAGAAATGGTGGGTTGAAGAAGATACCAAACCGAACCTACGATCAGATAGGAATCACTCGTTCACGATCGAAGATGCAGAAGAAGGAGAATACTTCTGGAGAATTGAATGCACTGACGAAGATGGTAGAAGAACCGAATCTCCAACGTTTTCTTTTGAAGTAGAGACGGGATTGATCCAAGTTACAGCAGATGCAGATGGAAATGTTATCCGAGCTCGAGAACTCATAACGTTGGTTGTTCAAATACAGAAAGACTTTGAAAACTTGCCACGCTTAGAGAAAGAAGCACTCCAAGACCTGAAGTGGGATGAACTACTCTCTTCGCAGAAAATACAACTGGAACGTGCTTCAAGAGATTTGAGCAATGTGCAGTGGAGACGGCTCAATGAAACTGATGAACAAGAACTTATTGCTGATATTATTGCACGCATTGATGCAGTAGAAGATCAAATACCATCAAGTATCTCGGTGCTTAAATCAAGTGAGTACGTTGCGTACCCGCAACGAGCTGATGTAGAAGCAATAACTTCGGCTTACCTTGAAAGTAAGAATGTAAGCCTGGCATCAAGCGCGTTTGATGACCTATTGAGAACAAACACACAATTACAAAGCCATCTAACACCGACGACACGGTACAAACTCGTGCAAGTTGGCTATCATGGTGGTGTTAACCAAACAATTACTTTGATGAACCGCCAAGTGCGTGTTACAGGCAATGCATCGGACGTCGTTGTTGTAGAACACATACCAAAATCAATTGCTGACTCTACAGACGAGATTGTTGTTATTGATGACCACGAAATACTCAACCCTGACCCACTAGTTAAGGTTAACCTCACGGTACTCGATGACTTTTCGTTTTCCTACTTCATTATTGATGAAATTGCACTCAGTACGATGGAAGATGCACATATTGCACTTCTAAGCGAAGTATTACCGGAAAGTGAAGGGAACTTCCTTACTGGTTTTGCAGTGTTTGAGGGATTCAACAAATGGCTTTCTCAATCAGGAGGAACACGGCTGTTCATTGAAATCATCATCTTTATTGTGCTGGCTGTACTCTACTTGCTGTATTCTGTTGGTGTTGTGGACAAAGTAGCGCACAAATTTACCGCGGATAAGGATGTTGAAGCATTGCGGAAACACATCAAAGATGCCGAAGCACTGCTTGAACAAGGTAAGTATGACGAAGCTGTTCAACGATACAAAGGAATGGCTGAAGAATTCAAGAAGCTGAATGGAGAACAGAGAAGAGCATTACATGGGGAAATAGTGGATTTAGCGCATGCAATTGATGCATCCCATATTCATCGAAACCTAGATACTGCTGCCAACTTGATCAAAGAAGGGAAACACGCGCATGCAGGCAAATTATACGCTGAAATCATGGCGCTCTACAAGAGAATCGCACCAAAACACAAAGCAAAAGTGCTGAAGAGGTGCATGGAACTGCATAAATTACTCCAGAAATAAGTACATTTAAAAAGCAATTTAACAATGAAACACTTAAAAGAGGTGTGTAGGGATTAAGTGGAATGCTAGCGTAAGTGTACTTGTGTTTCTTCTCTTTATAGTAGTAGTTGCAGCTGATGTTCCGCAAGGAAGCATAATTCTCCTACCAGATGGCATGGGAGAGAGAAGAGAATGGAATGAATTGAACTGCGGAGATGCCAGCGACCGAAGCAATCAATGGGAATGTATCAGTACAAGTGCGGAATTTCCAGATACGAATACCAGAATCTATACAAGCCAGCATGGACGCACATCTGCATTCAGCTACGAGGATATTTCTGACAAACTTCACAACAATGAATCTATCAGTTCGGTAACTATTTGGTATTACGCACGGCAGCACGAAGAAAACGGAAGGTGTTTTGGACCGACGTTTGAATGGAACGATACAGGAAGTATTTCTGAAGGAGCCGAAGTATGCACTAACGAAAACTGGCGATGGTATCGGGGATGGCCATTCTATTCAGGACCTGAACAACCAGGACCATGGGATTATGGGCAACTAGACCGGTTTGTATCGGGAGTGAGAGCACAGACCGGAACACACGGTGGAGAAATCGCTGGTATGTACGCTGAAGTTGCGTACTGGGAAGCAGGACAATGCGGAAACAGAATTTGTGAGGAAGGGGAGACGCCAGTTACCTGCAGTGCAGACTGTGGAAAGTGCGGTAATTTCATTTGCGAAGCAGGCGAACAAGGAGTTTGCTTGATTGACTGTCAAGATCCTGGCGCTGTTTGTGGAAACAATGTGTGTGAACCGAGCGAAATGCACCTCACTTGCGGACAAGACTGTCCAGCGCCAACATTAATTGCGCCCGATATATTACGTTATCTTGACATGGAAGATCAATATGTTGTCTTCCAACGAAGCTGGCCGACTGACCAAGGATTATACTATTTTGATTTGAGTACGCAAGAAACACATCTTATCTCGACGGCAGCTGCGTACCCAGACATGGATGATCACAAAGTTGCTTACGGAAAGAGCGGCTCAATCTTTGTATATGATTTTGAAACAGGAACTGATTCACAAGTAAGCAACGCGCCAATTGGAACAGATCAGAATGCAGAAGTGCATGGCGACTATGTTATCTGGGAACGAAGTGTTGGCAATCAAGTGTTTGAAGTTTGGCTCAAGAACTTGGAAACACAAGAAGAAACCTATGTTGGACAAGGATTGAATTCTGTGCTGACGGATAATGCAGTGTTCTTCATTGAAATGATTCCTTCACAAGGCGGCGGAGTTAATTTTACTGATTACAAATATGATATTACAACCGGGGAGTTATCACATTCATGGCTTGGATTTAACCCAGTAGATGTCGAAGGACCATACTTGCTAAACAATGGAAATGGAGCTGGTAACAACTTACAAATTTGGGACTCACGTATCCAACAATATACGCATCACATTGAAACTGATAATGCAAACCAAATATTCCGTGCACGATTGAATGGAGATAAGGTGGTGTATGCGGCGTCGATAAACGGACATTATGGAGTTACGGTAACAGACATTAACACGAATTCACATGAATTTTATGCAATGAGCGACGGCTATGCAGGCTACGCAGCAATGAGCGGTGATGACGTTGTGTTTTCCCAGCCGAGAAATGACACTGGGCTACCAGAAATATTTGGATTGATAGAATCGCATGATCTTCCGTTATATCCTGAACTGCCTTCTCCAACATTACCTGGACAAGAAAATTGCGGAGATACTATTTGTCAGGAATCAGAAAGCGCTGCATCCTGCCCTGCTGACTGTGATGCCAGTGTTACTAACATTGCACCAGATGCAATCTACCCACGCTTTCATCGAATGAACGACCAATACATTGTATGGCAAGACTACCGCCAACACTACGCAGAAGACGGAACAATGGGTCGACAAACACTTTACGCTTATGACAGGAACACTGACCAAGAAACTGCAATCCCAGGAAGCTATGATACTCTCTCTGATCAATTTGATCTGGATGGTAGTAGGGTTGTGTTTGCCGAGGAAACTGATATTCTCCTTTATGATTTGAGCACAGGAGAAGAAACTACACTTGCAGCATCTGCACAACAAGAACGTGATCCATCCTTGAGCGGAAATTATGTTGTGTATGAACGAGGTGTTCTTAACGACGCTGAAATTGTGCTGCAAACAATCAGTACTGGTGAAGAATTAACTATAGGAACAGGAGACGATCCGCTTGTGCGCGGTAACCATGTCCTGTATTCCTCTGGAAGTTCTGAATTCCTCTACAACATTGATACGCAAGAAACAACTAATTTTGTCGATGATGCACTGGACAAAGCAATGGATGACAACGGCATTGTCATGATGGCTGATACCCGTTCAATCTTGCAATACTATGACTTTGAAACTGGATTGCTGACTGATATTACGCATCCTGAAAGAACATTCCAATCTGACTTGAATTTGGAAGATGGGAAAGCTGTATATCGAGCACGGATTGGAGACGATGATCACATTATTTGGAAGGATGTTGAAGGAGGGACAACACTCTCGTTTACGTTACCGCCGATAACCTTTAGTGAAATGGCGTATCACAACGGTGCTTTTGTTCATACTGATAGTGCAGCATTCGTACAGGATACAAGAAACTGGCTGCGAGATGACGTGTTTCCGTCAATATCATCTGACACCCTTACTTTCACTTTTGACAACGATCTGCAAGGATGGGTTGACGAAAGTGAAGGAGGTAACTCAGTTCAACAATCAGATGGAGAACTCCAACTTGTTGATGTTGATGGTACGCGAGCACGTGCAATTTACTACATTGAGAACCCTGGAACTTACTATCCGACATATTTTGCGTACCAGTTTAGAAGCACTGACGCAAATCGAGCACAGTTCATAGGAATAGCTAACGAAAACGACGTGCGACCAATCCATGATCTGCATAATCACAACACGCTCTTTGAAAATATCGCTGCATGCCAACAACCTTTCGATGACGACATTGTATATTCTATTGAATACTTCATCGATCATGATGCGAGAAATTACGATATCCATGTGAACGGAAACTATGCTTGCAGCAATAACTTTTCGTCTGGTGCACCAAATTATCCGACAGGCGTTTGGGAACTGCAACTAGAAACAGATAACACGCAATCAGGGTTTACAAATGCATTTGACAACATTGTCGTTGGATTTCAAGAAACATCTGAAGACCCGGAAACTTTGGAATGTGGGGATAATATCTGTACTGATATTGAATCATCGCTTGATTGTCCACAAGACTGTAGCTATGAAATTTTCGCTACCCCTCCTTATCCTACAGGAGCGCACTACGCTGATTCACTCCTTACTTACATTGACGCCTCGGGAGAAGCTCCTGACCTCTACTCCTATGATCTTCAAACAAGAACTTATGAACATTTAACCTCGAACAACCCTGATTTATGGTGGCAAGATGCACAACCGCCGGTCACAAACGGAGACTACCTTGTGTATTCAGTACCGACCAGATATTGCATTATTCCAGGAACAAGCCCGCCAGGAGGAATTTATTGTGATTCGGTCTTCGTGAGAAACTTAGAAACAGGAGAAGAAACAGAAGTCTCTATACCTGATGTGTCAAAGGTAACGATGACAGACATGGACGGTGACTGGGCTGTTGGAACATTGCGAACTCACCATCTTACAAGTACAGATGAAAAAGTGCTGATGCATAATGTTGAAACGGAAGAAACGATTCTCATTGATAGACACCCGCTTGGAACTAGTACTGTAGAAATTGCTGGCAACCGCGTCTTGTATAATTCTGCTCAAGCAGATGTATCTTTTTACAACCTTAATACTCGGAGTATTGAAGATGTTCCTATCCGAGGGGAAACCATGAACAATCAGTATGTTGCATACTACTCTACAGGCAGCCAGACAAGTGCTCAGCAACATATTATGCTTTACAACTATTTTACTGAGGAGACCAAACAAATATCTACACAGTTTGTGAAAC
Source organism: Candidatus Nanoarchaeia archaeon (assembly GCA_028279045.1). GTDB lineage: Archaea > Nanobdellota > Nanobdellia > Woesearchaeales > UBA10216 > JANQSZ01. Next base: position 25,040 of record JANQSZ010000002.1, read on the forward strand.
ATCAAAACCTGGAAATGACTGATAATTATGTGACATTCCAAGACAAAAACTCAGAGATTTACTATTATTATGATATTGCCAATGATCAAACGCATGAAATTCCTACAGAATCTCTCAACTATTTTGCTGACGCTGAAAACAAACTAGTAAGAGATTTGATTGCACTTGGAGATAACCATTTCCTTCTCCAAGAATATATCTCTGGCGTGACGAACGACAATTTCCACTACTTCAAGATGCCAGGAACAACGGTGCAACCACCGCCAGAACCAGAGGAACCTCAAGAACCTGGATGCGGAGACAACATTTGCCAACCTGGAGAATCTTCAAATCAATGTCCAATAGATTGTCCAGTACCGCAAATGATCTATGAACCGCAAGATTCTGCCAAAGATATTGAGTTGCAAGACTACTACGCTGTCTTTGAACACACAGTCTTTCCACCGCAGATAATCTTGTTGGATCGAGCTACTAACACGAGCTCAGTTCTTCCTCCACTTACCGCAGGAAGAAGCACAATACGTCCTGGATTTGACGGAGACTGGGTTATCTGGGAAGAATACATCATTAGTTCACCTACCAAAGATATCATCGCATATAATATTCAGACAGAAGAACACATTGTGCTTGACTCAGGTACAGCTGTCGGCAATGCCGACGTTGACGGAGAATGGGCCATATGGGAAGACTCACAGAACGTACCCAAGACTGTTTACTTGCACAACCTAAACACTGGCGAGGAATTCGTACTCATTGATGATAGAACCTCCAACCAATATATTATGGAAGGAGGTTATGTCGTGATCGCAGACTCACACGTAAATAATGGAGTTACCGATAGCCTAATTTATTCCTTGTCAGATCGTACCTTTACAACTCCTTCGGTAGAAGTATGGCATGGGATGTCTAATGGAATCGACGATGACAAATTGATATGGGTAAAAACTCAACATCCAAACCGTGAAGTGCATCTCTACGACCTGCAGACGAATCAAGACACTATTCTTTTTGATGTTAGCGCAAGTTCATTTCAGATCGGCGGATTCAGTGATGGTGTTATCCACTACACAGCTAATATTGAAAGCGAAACAACTACAAATTCTGTCATGAGAAATTATTACTATGATATTAACACAGGTGAAACAAAGCACACATACCATGAAGGACACTTCACCCAACATATAGATTTACATAATAACTTCCTCGCTTACAGAAATGGAGCGAGCGGATCAAAAGGAGTCTTTACCATCGATCTTGAAAATACGGGAGCGCCACCGCCTCCGCCACCTCCGCCACCTTCTGCAGCTCAATGCGGCAATAGCATTTGTGATGAATCAGAATCTGCATTCACCTGTTCGATGGATTGTGGCTCTACGATGCTAAACAGCGAGACTGATATCTACAATCCAAGACAATACGATGTATCACAAGAGTACGTAGTTTGGGGACAAAGACAACAACCAGACACATATCAATCCAACCCTGAAGTAATCTACAAGTATGAGATTGCTACCCAAACAGAGGAACTTAATGATCGGAACCCACCTGTTTGCGATGGTGGTTCGTGTCCAAGCAACGTGATTAATAATCAAGGCGAGCCTGCAATTGAAGGAAACACTATTGTGTATTCTGATACTGCCAACAAGATAACCCTGAGTGGTATCTTGAATTCTGCTGACGACATTTTCGCCAGTGAAGCTGATGAAAGCACATCAGAATTAATATCCAGGAACAGTAGAATCAAACGAAGACCAAGCGCTTCGAATAACTACTTTGCGTGGCTTGAGTATGGTCATGGTTCAAGCAACGACAAAGATGCATGGGTATACAACAGACAAACTGACACTAAACAGCTCATTGCTTCAGGCTTTGGCGGTGCAACAGTCCCACTGCCAATAACGGATGATTACATCGTTGTTGACAACAACGTTCTTGACATAGAAACTGCTGAAATCATTGCAACATTTACTGAACCATATTCCGTATTAAACTCATTCCAATCAGACCTTGATGGGGACAATGTTATTTACACTAATGACGGACAAGTTTACTTGTATGACATTGAAACAGGGTCTGATGAACAAATTAGCGACGGAGCAACAGACTATATCACTCCTTACATTTCTGGAGACTATGCGACGTGGACAGAACCTGGCTCGAGTCCTAAAGTCCATCTTTACAAGATCAGCACAGGAGAAATTATCGATACAATTTCAGATGCCCAATGGGGAAAGATTAGCGGATCAAACATCGCATATAAATCTCGAGCTCAGGATCTTTACCTCTATTCATTTGCAGACATTGCAGGCGAACCTGAAGAACCAGACGAACCAGAGCAAGAAGACATATCGTTCTTCAGTCCATTAACTGTTGTTCGAACAACTACTGCAACGAATCCTGATGCTGCAGGAAACGACGGAACTGCGTATTATGCATGGGTTGATACTACGGACGGCAATAACGAAATTTACTACAGCGAGATTAGTAATGACGGAGAAATTCAAGATCATAAACAACGCGTAACTGACAACGTGTTCAATAGTTTGGCACCGAGTACTGCTGTCCTTGATGAAAGCCTGTACATTGCTTGGCAAGAAGATAGAGACGGCAACAATGAAATTTATCTTGCAGAGGCGGGAGATGAAGGAGAACGAAAGACGTTCAATTCATTCTCGTCGGTAAATCCAACTTTGCGAAGTGATGAAAACCTGCACTTGTTCTGGCAAGATAGTAGAGATGGACAAACTGAGGTGTATCACAAAGAAGTGAGTCCAGAAGGAGATATCACTGGTGATACACGATTAACGTGGTCGAACGGTGTGATTGACTATGCAGCTGACTACGATGAAAACGCAGTTGTGTTCTACCAAGATCCACAAAATAACTTGCACTTGTATGCAGCGAACGATTTCTACGCAAATGCAACATCAATAGATACAGGAAGCGTGCCGGCGGTTGCAACTGATGGAGAATCTGTGCGAATAGTGTACAACAAAGAAGGAGTTATTCACTATGCACTATATGATCACTTCCAATCTGCACAAATAAGTCCGCTAGCACTGTTTAGTTTGGATGCGGAAGCAGCAGATGCTGAGCTTGATTCAGACGGAAACCTGCATGTACTGTTGAAGCAAGGAGCATCGAGTTTCTACTTCAAGATATCAGAGCAAGGGTTCTTGATTACGCCGCCTGAGCCAGTTATTGTTGACGGACCAAACGCTGCAATGACACTTGCAGATGAACCAATCCTGATATGGCAAGATCTCGATACTAACTTGAAGTTTGCAACAACAGAAACTGTTGAATCAAATGCACCTAGCTTACAAAATGTAGTGATCAGCGATATTAACGATGATCGCGCAACCATTAGCTGGGACACTGACGAACCTGCAGATGCGTTTGTATCGTACGGAGAGGAGATTGGAGATAGCACGCTAAGTGATACACTGCTTGGAACAGATCACGAGTTTGAAATGACTGGGTTAGAGGCTGGCAAATCCTACCTAGTGCGGGTGTCGTCGACAGACGCAGCTGGAAACGTAGAAGCAAGTTCAGAAATGAACTTCAGTACGCCGACCTTGCCGAATCCACCAGAACTTCCAACTAGTGTGTATGGAAGAGTCCAGGATTCATCTGGAGGAGCAATTGGTGATGTTGAAGTTCAAGCAAGTTGGATTGATGCGAATGACCAACAAAAAGTATCAACAACCAGTACTATCACGGAAGAAGACGCCGAAGAACAAGGAAACCCTGTACTAGCAGGATTCTATCTCTTTAATCAAGGAGAAATCAAAGCAAAAGCTGGATCTACCATTACAATAACCGCGTCAGACTTACCAGCGCGAACTGTACAAAGTAGCCCAGGAGGAAGTTCAGTACAAGCAGATGCCTGGACAATGGATCAAACACCACCTACGCTTACAATTGTAACACCGGAATCAACCTCCTATACAACGCCTGACTTGCAATTTAGATACACGACGTCGGAAACACTTGACGATGCATACTTTACGCTAAACGGAGGAGCTGAAATCCCTGTAACCGGTATGGACGATGAAGATATTCCAATCACTGCTCAATTCGGATCTAATACTTTGGTTGTTTACGGAGAAGATGCTGCAGGACTACAAGGATCAGATACTGTAACGTTTAGTGTTGATGACACTGATTCGCCAACTGTGTCTGTGCAGAATCCAGGATCACAATCAAAAGTCATCTCATTGGTTGCAGACGTAGCAGATGGAAATGAGCTCGCTCAATCATGCGAGGTATGTCTCAACTATGATAATGGTTGCCCGAACTGGATCGACGCAGAAGCACTTTACGGTACTGGCTCAAGCGCAGGACAATGCCGCTACATCTGGAACACTGTTAGCATTCCAACTGGAACGTACAACATTAACTTTAGAGTGAGCGATACGTCTGGAAATGTAGGAGAAGGAGAAGCAGAATCTATCTTTATCGACCGAACACCGCCTGGTCCTATTAACTTCTTAGTTCAGGCAGCTGAAAACGAACCAACTATAACTGTTACGTGGGATGAATTGGCAGATGATGATTTGCATCACTACGCGATCTACCGCTCATTAACTCCATTTACAGAGGCACCTACTGATGCCCACGCATGGGCGAATGAAACTGGTGTGTTTGTTGATGCTGATCTGCAGCAGCAAACAACCTACTACTATGCAGTTACCGGTGTTGATATTTATGACAATGAAGACAAACAAGTACAATCAAAAGGAGCTACAACGGTTGATTTGACGGCACCTGTTATTGATGTTAGCCAACCAGAAGCAACAACATACGCAACCACAACCATACCGCTTGAGTTTACTGCTAATGAACCAGTTACTTCATGTACCTACTCCCTTAACGATGGACCGGAAAACCCTGTAAGTTCACCAACAACAATTTCTGTTGAAGAAGGAATACACATTCTTGTAGTTAGATGTATAGACGATTCTGGGTTTGAAGGACAATCGTCGCCTATCCCATTTACCGTCGATGTTTCAGCACCAGGACAAGTTGACATTGTCAATGTAGAACAAACAGGACCTGAAGAAGTTAGTTTGGAATGGGAACAAAGCGACGCTGTTGATTTCAAATCATACCACTTATATCGAGAAGACTTCCCATTCAACGACGTTAGCCAACTGAACCCAATTGATAGCATTAATTCACAGGTTGAAGTTGTGTATGTAGATGAAGATGTTGAAGACGAAGAACTCTACTATTATGCGGTTGCAGTAGAAGACCAAACTGATTTGATGAATAATAATGTTAACACGCAAAACGTATTTGTTGAAGACCAAACACCTCCAGATGCTGTAGAGAATATAGAGGTAAGCACAGTTCCAGGACAACTTGCCCTTGACATTACGTGGAATGATATCAATGCGAATGATTTTGCTGCGTACAAGATTTATCGAGCAGATGATCGATTTGAAGATACAGAACAAGCAGCAGAAATTGCTTCGCTTGACAACGATAATGCGCAATCTTACCGTGACGAAGGCTTGAACGAACTACAAACATACTACTACACTGTTGTTGCTGAAGATGACAACGGAAACGCACTGCGGTTTGTGGATAGTTATCCAGGAACTGTTGCAGATGCTGCACCACCGACGATTGACATCGTGACACCTGTAACGGAAACTGTTTACCTGAACCCTGTTCCACTGAGATATACAAGCGATGAAGTTACTGAAAACTGCCGATATGTCTTGAACGAAGGGGCAGAAGTTCCCATTGCTCCGCAAAGTGATACGTGTCAGAAAATAATCGGCGGATATGACTTTTACAACGATGATAGTGATCCACGAGATGATCACGGACACGGAACGCATGTAGCAGCAACAGCCGCAGGACAAGGATCACTCAACGGAATTGCGCCAGATGCAAATATTCTTGTGTACAAAGTATTGGGTGCAGGTGGCAGTGGATCATTTAGCGATGTTATTGCAGGAATTGAACAAGCTGTTGAAGACGGTGCAGACGTTATTTCAATGAGTTTAGGCGGGGGAAGAGACCCTGACAGTTCAGTTGCATTAGCTACCGATATTGCATACGAAGCAGGCGTACTCCCTGTTGTATCAGCAGGCAATAGCGGACCATCCGAAGGAACCATAGGTTGCCCAGGTTGTGCACGAAAGGCATTTACCATCGGCGCATCAGATAAATCAGACAGAATTGCAAGTTTCAGTAGTAGAGGGCCGACACCAATACTACAAGTTAAGCCAGATGTGACTGCTCCGGGCGTTAGTATTTGTGCAGCACAATGGGCGAATGCATGGGCATCGCGAGAATGCATTGATAACGAGCACACTTCCATTTCAGGAACGTCGATGGCAGCACCGCATGTTAGCGGAGCAGCTGCACTCGTTATGCAAGCACATCCAACCTGGACTGTTGAAGAAGTTGCAGCAGCACTGAAAGAAACTGCTATAGATATTGGGGAGCCAATACTTACACAAGGAACAGGAAGAATCGATGTGCAAGCAGCAGTTGATACACAAGTACTTGCATTCCCAAGCACACTCGACTATGGATTGCTTGAATACGGAAATGATGTTTGGGAGAAAACAGAAACACTCACGATTAAGAACGTAGGCGATACAACGGATACGTTTACTGTTTCTGTACCGACACTTCCTCAAGGTTTGAGTATTATTCGAAGCCAGGAATCAGTCACACTACTTCCAGGACAAAGCGCCGACATCAGTATGACTGTAGCAGTACAAATCGACGTTCTGTCAGACGGAACATATGAAGGAGATATCACGATAACAGGATCACAAAACTCGATTAGAGTTCCTTACTTTTTCATCAAATCCTCTGTACTTGAAGTTAACGCAGATGATCACATGCGCTACCTTTACGTATTTGGAACAACAAGCGAAGGAGAACCTTTCGCAACCTACAAATCACAACCAGGCGAAAATGCGAAAATCCTTGTTCCATCTGGAACGTATGGTATTATTGTTAGATTCCAAGATTATCTTTGGAGCAAGTACTATGTTAAAGACGATCTTGTAATTGATGACGTACTCACTGTCCAAGCCAACAAAGCAGAAGTAACCAATAGAGTAGTTACCCGAACGTTTGATGAAACTGGAGTTGCACGAGCAGAATCTTTCTACAAAGGATGGATGGAAATCGGTCACGAATCTGGATTCGGATTGCGTACAAGTGGAGTACGATACATCACTTACTTCAATGACCTGGACTCGGCCTGGACTGTTTCCCAAAACCCAATCGTTATGGCAAACGGAAAACAATATGACCCACGGTACTTAATCAGCGATGGACTCACAGAAAGTGTTACGCTATCTAATGACTACGAGGACTATCTTCCTATTACCTATCAATACACTGGAGCCCCTTCCTCAGCAACACTCAACACTGCAACAGGAAGTTGCTTGTATGAATCGTTTGATACATGGGCGTACTCCATCTGCGTTTACTATGGAAGTAACAATATAGCAGAAACATCGCCACATACTCGACAAACATACGTGAACAAAGTCACACATCCTGCACAAGAAAAGTTTAGAACAGATACCTTCGGAGACTGGATTATTGGTGGCGCACCAGTATATGCGTACCAAAGTGGTATGATTTTACGTAAACCAGATGAATCAGTAACAGTTACAAACTACCGCGGCGCTGCTGAGGGATTTGTTGAACGCCCACTTAACGGAAACACGGTCACGATAGACGTCAAACCATATGGCGCGGACGGAGTTGATAACCTTGATGTTGCTATCAAAGTACTTGATTTCGAACTTGGAAGAACCAAAACATGCACGTATCAGTATCAAGGAGATACTTTGGCTAGTGAAGATGATATTTGCAATGATGTCCTGAATAAATTAGGAGCAACAACACAAAACTTGGAAGAACCAGTTTCAATAATACCATATGGCCCTGACCAGGATTTAACAACTGCTGCATTTGGAATATTTGAAGCAGAAGAACCTGCAGGAGGATCTGTTGACGACACTGCTGACCTTGTACCTGATGCTGAAGAATATGTTGAACTGACGGAAGCAGAAAAAGAACAACATAGAACAAAGGTCATCGTTGAGTTTGAAGACACTCCGACGATAGATTCTGATGAAGAAATTGAGGAACTTGCTGAAGACATCGGAGTTACGGCAACAAAGACATTTACTGAAGCAATTACTGGAATGGCAACTTCTGTCAATGAAGAACAATTGCAGGAATTGCTTGAAAATCCAAATGTAAAGAGAATTATCCGAGACGAAGAAGTGTCTGCTTTCCTTACAGAGAGTGCAGACCTGATTAACGCTCCACAACTATGGGCGAGAACAAGCTTTGCTGGTCAGAACTTGACAGGGCTAGGAGTCACGATAGCAATTATTGATACAGGAACTGATCCAGGTCATGTAGACTTCTCAGTCTGTAATGCAGATCCGTTTGTTTCATTAGAAGGTCAACACGGGGAGAATGTTGTTCGTGTATTGTGTGAGGATGAATCGGGCAATACTGGTCAATCAGACAACAGAGTGTTTACTGTTGACGCAGCAGGGCCTGCTCCAATCATACCAGAACTTACTTTTGATGAAGAAACAACTACTGTTTCGATTGAATGGGATGCCGTACCTGACCTCGACTTTAAGTCATACAGCGTTTACAAATCAACAGAAGACTTTGATACCATTGAAGAAGCTGAACTTCTTGAAACAATCCTTGATCAGCAAGACACATCCGTTGTTGACCAAGTTACTGCACAAGGAGGAACGTTCTACTATGCGGTTACTGCATCAGACGTTGGTAATAATCAGAACAACAGTGTGCAAGCCGAAATGATTGTTGTGCCAGACACTGAGCCACCAGACATACAAATTAAAACACCTCGTGGAGTCGTTGGAGTATCGGGACTCGTCCTTACGTACACAGCTGCGGAACCAGTAGTGAATTGTAGATATACCCTCGATGACGGACCTGCAGTACCTACTACAAATGAAACACCGATCAACGTCGACGAAGGAGTTCACAACATTTCATTATTCTGTGATGACTTAGAAGGCCTTCCTGGAACTGCAACTTCATACTTTTCAGCAGATTTAACACCACCACCAGTACTCAACGTGGAAGCTGAATTGCTAGATGATACCACTGTACACTTAAGCTGGGAACCATCAGAAGCAAATGACTTCTGGTTCTATAGAATCTATAGAGATACAGAACCATTTACCAATGTTGAAGGACGATTCCATGCCGCTTCGTTTGATGATACAGAATACACTGATGATCTCCTGGATCTTGGAACTACTTATTATTATGTTGTTAATGCGGTGGACCTTGCCAATAACGACCTGAAAGAGGTAGAACCACTGGAAATCACTGCGCAAGATCAAACGCCACCTGAAATTGCACTTGTTGAGCCACTCGATGGAGCAGTGTTTGGAAATACAGCAGTTGAGGTAGAAATCGATTCTTCAGAAACTACTGATGAATGTATCTACACATTGAACGGTGCAAATCAAACCATGGTCGTCAATCCGCAGACAATCACGGCACTAGTTGGAGCAAACACACTGCAAGTACATTGTAGCGACGAGTTTGATAACTGGGGAAGCTCAGAAGAGGTATCTTTTGCCGTTGATACTACACCTCCTGAACAAGTTTCAGGGGTAAATGCTGTTGCAGATCCTGAGATTTTACTTGTTACCGTAAGCTGGAACGGAGTTGCAGACCAAGATGTAGCAGAATATAATGTTTACAGATCAACAAGTGATTTTAGCGATGTGTCAGAGGCAACACTTGTCGAATCACTTTCCTCAGAAGGATATATTGATATTAATGTAGAAAGTGAAACAACGTATTACTATGGTGTTGTCGCAGAAGATGCTGTTGGCAATGCACGAACCGATGTCGAAACTGCGTCGGCAACATCACCAGACTTGAATGCGCCAGGTCAACTTGACTACTTGGCATCTCCTGTGCCGGGAGAGGAAGCGATATTTGTATCATGGAACACAGCACCAGAACAGGATGTTGATCACTACACTGTGTACAGATCATTGCAAGACTTCAGTAATGCTGGATCTGCATTTGATATTGCAGAAATTCCTGTCGGAACGACAAACTATCTTGATGAAGCAGTGCAAAGCGACACGCAATACTTCTATGCTGTTGTCGCTGTAGATACCAACGGCAATGAAGATTTACAAGTAAATGGATATGAAACTCGGAGTGCTGATTTAACGCCGCCGACGGTAACTATTGATTCTCCAGAAGCACAATTGTATGATAGCACATCGATACCGTTCTCTTATAGCGTTTCGGAACAAGCTGATTGTTCATATTCACTTAACGGAGGAGATTTCATAGATGCGTCAACTACAGTTATTGTAGCACAAGAAGGTGCAAATACACTGTTCTTGGAATGTACTGACAACAGTGAAAACAAAGGAAACGATACAGTTTCATTTACCGTTGATACGCCACCTGATAAAATTCAACAAGTGAACGTGAATGCAATCGCAGGTCAGAATTCACTTGTGATTAGCTGGCCGAGTTCAGGTGCTAGTGACTTTGATCACTACAATTTGTATAGATCTGAGAGTTTGTTTGTGTCAACAGAAGATGCGCAACTTATCGCAACACTCACTGATGTTTCGTATGTCGATACAGGACTGGTAAGCGAAGAAGAGTATTACTACGGTGTTGCTGCTGTTGATACTGCAGGACAATTCCACACAAGTATTACTTCATATTCGGGAACCGTTGCTGATACAATACCACCGGACGTAGACATCACTTCACCATTACCAGGATCATACACAACAACAACGCATACATTAACGTTTACTCTTTCAGAAACAGCCTCTTGTGAGTACCGCATTAATGACGGAGCACCGATATTAGGGGAAAGCGGAGATGAAATCACCGCAGTAGAAGGAAACAATGTTGTACTTGTTAGCTGTCTTGATGAAGCGCAAAATAACGGATCATCAACCACGCAGTTCAACGTCGACACGACTCCGCCTGGCATTGTACAGAATCTCGCTGTTGATAACGTAGCTAATGAAAACAGTCTAATGCTTACTTGGGATGCGAACAGTGAGCAAGACCTTGCAGGATACAATGTGTATCGCTCTCTGGCACCATTCAACGATGCAGAAGATGCAACACTCGTTGGTTCTACAAGTCAAAATGCGTTTACTGATACTAATTTAGTAAGTGAGGAAACATACTATTATGGCATTACAGCGCACGATGTGTTGGGCAATGAGAATACTCAAGTTCTATCTGTTGGAAACACTGTGTCGGATATCATACCACCTGAAATTACGATTACTAGCCCTACAGATGAAGTTTATACCAGTAAGACTGTGCCACTCATCTTTAACGTGAATGAAGATACGCAACTTTGTACTTTCGCAGTTAACAACGGCCCTGACGTCGTTACAGATGGCATAGGAACACTTGAATCCGAAGAAGGAGAAAATACGGTTGTTGTCAACTGTACAGATCTTGCTGGAAACATGGGAGAAGCAAGTAAGTCATATGATGTTAATGCAGAAGCACCACCTCCAATTACCAACTTGGTTGTTGTACCTGTACCGGGAGAAGCTGCACTCGAACTAAGCTGGGACGCAACACCTGCAACAGACTTGAAGAATTATGTTGTGTATCGACAAGATACACCGTTTAATGACACGAGCCAAGCAATTGCACTTGCAACAACAACAGGAACATCAATACAAGATACCACTGTGATTAGCGATACCACGTACTATTATGCAATCACAGCCATTGACACACTCAACAATGAGAATACAACTGTTGTTTCAAAAGGAGCTACGGTACCTGATTTGACACCGCCAATCGCAATTCAAGGAGTGACGGTGGAAACTGTACCGGGAACTGATCAATTGCGCATTACTTGGGTTGCGAGTTCGGCAGAAGACTTTGCACAATACAATGTGTATAGAAAGAACACGGCCTTTACAAGCGTGAATGTACTCACGCCAATTGGAATTATTGAGTCGGTAAACGACACAGAGTATTTCGACTCTGGATTAGAAAGCGAAACAACGTACCACTATGCTGTCACGGCGATTGATATACTATCAAATGAACTCAAAGCTGTTCAATCGGTTCCTGGAACGACCGCAGACTTATCGCCACCAGGAATAATTGTTCAACCAACAAGTAATCCTTTAACTGGAACAACAACCATTACAGCACAAGTAGAAGATAGCACTGGACTGAGCAGAACGTGTTTGGTTTGTGTTACACAAGATTCTTGCAACTGGGCTGTTGCTACAAGCAATTTTAATGAAGGAGATTTGAACGGAACTTGTTCGTATGAGTGGGACACCTCTGGCGGAGGAAGCGGAGACTATGAGTTCAACTTCCAAGTAACGGATGTATCAAATAATTCTGGAACAGGGGATGCACAATCTACTACTGTTATCGACTCAGAAGATGAACAAACAGTTAACGTTCCATTAGAAGCAGGATGGAACTTGATATCGCTGCCGCTTATTCCAAGTGATGGAGATGTAGAACAAGCACTTGCTTTAATTAGCGGAAACTACAACCGTATCTATGCATACGACGAAGAAACACAAATTTGGACAGTGTACAATCCAGACAGAACCATTTTCGATCCTGAGAATACATTATCATCGTTAGCACTTGGAAAAGGATACTGGATTGACATGAGCGGTTCAGGAACATTGCAGGTTACTGGCTTTGCAGCACCATTCTATGAACGAGATCTCATTAGCGGATGGAACATTGTTGGTCATCCGTATGCAATTGCACAATCTGCTGATACATCACTACAATCAATTAGTGGATCATACACACGAGTATTTGCGTGGAATGCGGTAGCTCAGAAATGGGATATTTACCGAGCGAACCCAAGCCCTTCCCAACCAAATACTTTTGACACGTTTACACCTGGTCATGGCTACTTAGTACATATGACTGCCAATAATGACTGGATGCCACCACAACCATGAAGCTAGCACTTGTGTTAGTAGTAGCAGTAGTACTGCTACCGCTAGCTATAGCACAGCAACCTGCACTCCCAACAAGTTTGACGGGGGAAGTTAGAGATACTTCTCAAACTCCTGTCCCTAATTTTGCGGTAACGGCAACCTGGACAACAACTGGCGGAAGCACACAAAGTAGGACCGTGGCCACACTCACTGCAGAACAAGCTGCAGGGTTTGGTACACCGGAACTTGAAGGACATTACTTTTTTACCGAAGGATTTGTACAAGCAGCTTCCAACACAGACATTACAATAACATCTTCTGCCATTAATTCTCCATCGATTACTTCTGACCCTGGAGGATCACTTATCACTGTCGAAAACCTGATTTTACCTGACCCAAATGACGCATCGCAACCAGAAATAAGCAATGTGTTTATCGATGCTGAAGAAGGAGGTTTAGTTGTTGTTGCGTTCACAACGAATGAACTTGCTTATGGCAGTGTCAATTTTGGAGAGGGAGCACCATCGCAATCCAAACAAGGAAGTGGACTTGTGCAATCGCATAGAATTGCGTTACCAGAAGTTGAACCGTTTAAGACGTATGTTTATAGTGTGCACGCCACCGATATTGGTGGCAATGTTGCAACAGACGACAACAACGGTCAATACTACACGTTTCAAACAGGGCTCTTAAGTTCTGCTAGCTCCGGTGGTGGCACCGGCTCTGGAGGCGCTACAGAAGGTAGCGCCTCTGGAGGTTCAGGAACAGGAATAGGAGATGGCTCTGGATCTGGATCAGACAGCGGAATTGGAGAAGGACTTGGCGAAGGGACAGGAGGGAACGAGATTAGTAATGATCCGCCACTTGTTCCATTAGAAGCACCGACAGATGAAGAAATTGCTGAACTTCAAAAACTGCTGGAATCTGATGATTTCTTTTACGGTCAACTTGTTGACACCGATGGAAACCCAGTTCCGAATGCAGAAGTTGTTGCAGAATGGGTAGATGCGCTTGGCTTCGTACACCAAGCTACAACCACCACGCTTACTCGATCACAAGCAGAGGCACTTGGCAATACATCTCTGGAAGGATACTATGTATTTAACTCCAGTGCGTTCGCTGATCAACAAAACATCACGACAACGCTTTCCTCGGATGAAGAAGAGATTGCACAAATAGAAAGCACAGAAGAGGGACTTGAAGTTATTGAGGGTGAAGAGTCTCAACCCCTACTTGTTCCGCCGTCAGAAAAGAGAAATGCTGCAGCGACAATTACAGAACGTACACTGACATTTACCGATACCCTTCCGCAAATACCTATTGGAATTATTGCTTCAATACTGATTTCTTTGTTGCTTCTGGGCATAGTTATCGCGTGGCTGTATCTTACTATACATTCATTCAAGCACTATACTGAAAAACGCAAGGATGCACCACAACGAGAATTCGCTAAATCGATTGATACAGTGCTGCTGCAACCTGTTACAGCCCATATGACGAAGAATATTATCTCTGTAGATAAAAACCAAACCATGCAGAGTGTAGCTCATTTAATGACAGAAAAGAATGTCAGTAGCGTTGTTGTCTCGTCAGAAGAAGTGGCTATTGGGATTTTAACTGAATATGATTTTTCAAACGATGTCGTGCTCAAAAACATGGATCCTGCCAAGCACACGATAGCTGAAGCAACGGTGCATGAACTTGTGCAAATACCACACACTGCAACTTTATTGGATGCGCACAAACTTATGGTGCAAAAGGACTTCAGGAAATTACTTGTAGAGAAAAAAGGGGAATTTATTGGATTTTTGAGCCAGACAGACTTGTCGAGGGCAATGACCCCATTTGGAACTCAGATCATGATTGATTCCAAGACATTACCACTGATTAAAGATATCATGACAAAGAAAGTGCTGACTATTGATAAAAATTATTCATTGTATGATATCCGGAAAGTGATGTTCCAGCATGAGATTAGCTGTGTAATTCTTACAAGTAAAGGAAAACCCGAAGGAATAATCACAAACAAGGACTACATAGCAGAAATTGCAATCAATCCTCACAACCTGTCAAAGGTCCGCGGTCTTACTATCATGAAGTCACCTATCTTATCCATGGATCAAACACTTACTATCTTCGATGCGAATGCGCTATTGATCGAGAAAAACTTTAGGAGACTGCCTATCTTGGTGAATAACGAATTGAGAGGCATAGTAACACAAACAGACGTGGTTCGGGCAATGTACATGTACATTGAACAAACACTTCGGCACGTGAAGACGGGTGCAAAAGTGAAGGTGAAAGAAGCATGAAATATGCAATATTCCTCCTTTTACTGATGATGCCTGTTGTAGCAGGCCAGGTAGTTGAACCTATCGTTACAGATTCGTACGAAATATCTCATTCCGCGATCAACAAGGACGTGAAAATTGGTAACTTTGCACTCGTCACGGTCTATATCACGAACAAAGCAGACAGTGCAATTTTCTTAGATGCTGCTCTGGAAGGAGATGTTACAAACATCTCAACTTTGAATACACCACG
The DNA here is from genome assembly GCA_028279045.1 of Candidatus Nanoarchaeia archaeon. Lineage (GTDB taxonomy): Archaea > Nanobdellota > Nanobdellia > Woesearchaeales > UBA10216 > JANQSZ01. The sequence continues at coordinate 40,573 of JANQSZ010000002.1, forward strand.
TATTCGCATTGAACCAGAGGAACGCAACAATTTTACAATGACAATACTCGGATCTGATACAGGCGTGTTTAACGGGAACATGTTCCTTACCGGAGATTTTGTACAAGTACTTCCTGTTAATTTGAGCATTGTTACTGGCGCGGATTCTCAACCCGAAGCGCTGGCATTTGAAATTATCCCTAAACAAAAAAATGCAATCATCGGAAAGAACTTTATTTACCAGATAGACTTCCAAAATCTCCTTGCAGACACCAATTATAATCTCACTGTCAGCTATGAACTCAAATCAGTTAACGACGAAGACGCTGCGTTTGGAAGCGCAATCAGCGAGGATGAAGATTTCCTTTTCTTGAATACAACGGCAACAATACTTCGGGAGTTTGACATCCCAAGTAGTGTAAAACCAGGAGATTTCTTATTGAATGTTCACGTAAAATATCTGAATACAGAATCAACGAAGACAATTCGATTTGTGCTTAAGGATTCTTTCTTGAATACACGATTGTTTGGATTTCTCCCTCTGAAATGGCCTCTGTTGCTCATTATTCTTATTGGTGCAGGAGGATTTGGATACTGGTACTACAAAAAGAAACAAGCCGGAAAACGACGATATGTTAGTAAAGTTGACTACGGAACACTACCGCAGGAGGGTCCACGGGCTGCTTTTATTGGGAAAATTGCAGAAACCACAAAGAATGCTTATTTTGATATTGATCAACTTATCAGCCATACTGTTATTGCAGGATCAACAGGCGGCGGGAAAACTGTATCTGCAGAAGTACTTATCGAAGAAGCACTACTGAAAGGATCTGCTGTCATGGTATTCGACCCGACAGCGCAATGGTCTGGAATGCTCCGACCAAACACGAGTCAAGGAATGTTTGATCTCTATGCTAAATTTGCAATGAAGAAGACTGATGCACGTGGTTTCAATGGAAACATTAAACAAATTCTTGATGCACGACAGAAACTTGACATTCGCCGATTTATCAAACCTGGAGAAATCACAGTGTTTGCTGTTAATCGACTAGATCCGGAAGATATTGATGTACTCGTAGCAAACATGATTAAGCAAGTTTTTGACGCTGGACTAGAAGAAAGTAAAGAATTGAAACTGGTAATCATTTTCGACGAGGTTCACCGTCTCCTGCCAAAGTTCGGTGGTGCAGGACAAGGATTTATTCAAATCGAGCGAGGTGCGCGTGAATTCCGTAAGTGGGGAGTGGGTCTGATGCTTATTTCACAAGTACTGACGGATTTCGTGGGCGAGACCAAGGCAAACATTGCAAACGAAGTTCAGATGAGAACTCGCGACCAAGGAGACTTGAATCGTATCAAAACAAAGTACGGTGCGTTTATGCTGCAATCACTTCTGAAAGCAGCAACTGGAACAGGAATGATAGAAAACCCAACGTACAATAGAGGAGAACCATACTTTGTTGCATTTAGGCCGCTGTATCATATGCACGCTCGTCTTAGTGATGAAGAACTGGAGAATTATAACAAGTACAATGACATGATTGACGATCTTGAATATCAAATTAAACAACTTGATGAAAAGAAAGTTGATACCTTTGATATGAAACTCGAATTGAAAATGGCGCTTGACAAGGTAAAAGCAGGAAACTTCAACATGGTGAACATCTATGTCGAAGGACTGCGACCGAGAGTGCTTGAACAGTTTGAGAAACTTGGTATACAACCTAAGAAACGTGAGATTGAACTTATTAGTCAAGATGAACTTGACAAAGCATTTGATGAAGCGAAAAAGATCCGTGAAGAAGCTGCAACAGAAGAAGCTGCAAAAACTGAAAAGAAAGAAGAAGGACCTCAATTTGCACCTCTTCGATTAGCAACTGGTCTTGTTGTGTTGTCGCCGCAGGAATTAGTAGATGCACTTGGAGCAATGGCAGATGCTGATTTGGCTAAGCATGTGAATGCTGAAAAGAATGACTTTGCTGACTGGTTAACGAAAACCAATGCAAAATGGGGCGAAGCGATGAAGAAAGCAAAAACCAAAGACGAAATGATAGCTGTTTTAAACGCCCCGCCTGCTGAGGAACCCAAAGAAGAAAAGAAAGAGGAGAAGACATAAATAGTATTATTGCAAGGAGAAACACATGGTTCTCGAGGACATCATAAACCCAATCAAAGCGGAACGAAGACCCTGGGATATGTTCTTTCTGGGTATTGTTTATAGTTCAGTAGCTGTGCTGCTGAGCATGATCGTGTTCTCCAGTGAAAGTAGCATGGTTGTTGTGTTCCTTACGGTGTTGGCATCTGTGCACGTTATGCATGGCGCTATCAAATTAGAAGAACAACGTGACTTATCTTTTCCAGCTAAGAAAGTGTTTTTCAAAACACATGCACGCGCTCTTTCATTTTTTATGTTTCTCTTCATGGGGTTTGTTGTTTCCTACGCATTTTGGAACATTTTCCTTCCCTCAGAAGCAGCGAGTCAGCTTTTCGAAACTCAAATTGAGTCAATTCAACATATTGAACGATCAACTTCAAGCATAACTGGTAAGTTCATTGCGGGAACGCCATTCGTTACCCACATTTTCATGAACAATCTGCGAGTGTTGTTTTTTGTGCTCCTGTTCGCGTTCTTTTATGGCGTTGGAGCGATATTTATCCTTGCGTGGAATGCCTCTGTTATAGGGGTAGCTATTGGTAATTTTGTTCGGAGCAACATTCATCTTTCATATTTTGAATCTATACCGCTCGGCATCTTGCGCTATTCCATCCATGGAATCCCGGAAATCCTTGCCTATTTCATGGCTGGGCTGGCTGGAGGTATTATTTCGGTAGCGGTTGCACGGCATGAATATGGGAGCCCGGGCTTCCGGAAAGTGCTGTTTGATAGTGTGGATCTGGCTGTGGGGGCAGTAGTGGTACTGTTCATTGCCGCACTCATGGAAGTGTATATTACACCTGCCTTTTTCTGATTACTGCGTATGTAGTTATATGTAGTATTTATATATAAGTTCAGACATTCGTATACTAGGCTCCTTTATACAAACATTTTTATAGTATTCCGTATGTAGTTATACGCAGTTATCATATGAAAGAGCGCATTACCATAACGCTGGATAGCGAATTGCTGGCATGGCTGGACAAAGGAATCGAGCAGAAAATGTTCGCTAACCGCAGTCATGGGCTGGAATTCCTAGCAGCACGGAAACTGAAACGTGAAAGAACGTATTACGGTTAGTCTAGATAAGAAACTACTAGACTGGCTTGATGAGAAAGTAGATCAGAAAATATTTGCTAATCGTAGCCATGGCTTTGAATACCTGATTGCAGAGTACAAACGGGAGGAAGAGCATGGCAATCAGTGATTCTCCATTGATTCGTGCTGGACTTCTTGTTGTATTGATCGTAGTTGCACTGTGGTCACTTACCAACATCGCGGTCTACACTGGGATGGTTGGCTTTCCTGTTTTGTCAGAAGCAGGATACATTACCGAGTTGCTGCTTGTTCATGAAGACCCCACATCACTATGGCAAGGATGGTATGGACGTGTGGGAGAAGATCCAAGTGTAACTGAAAATGAATCTCGAACTGCCAATGGAGGCTCGGTAGACCTGGCAAACTTCTTCTTTGATTGTTTAGAGGATAATATTGATCACGAAATTTACGCGAGCACTAGCCCATCAATAGACTTTAGCAATGTTTTACCAGGAACAACGGCAATGGTGGATGCGTATCTGAATGTTTCTCCTACAGACGCTGACAGCGCAAACAATACTTACACTGGGAACTCATCTGTATTATTAGGGTCGCAAAACATCAGTTTTCCGACGGCATATACCTACGTGAATAGCACTACAAACAGTACATTTAGAACTGGAGTGTTGAACGCATCAGGAGAATTGGTGTATGTCATTCCAATAGTGATTCCGAGTACGGCTGGTTTTAAACTGCAAACGTCGCAATTTCAAATGATTATTCCTGTTGCATCAAATACCACTACCTATTACTTCTTCCGTGATCCAAATGACTCTTGCCCAGAAGGACTTGGATCTGGAAACTTGGCGAATGGAACGCTTGTGGGAAACGTAACAGCAAATATAACTGGGTTGCCAATCGAAAACGCAACGATTGTTGTGCATGGCAACGGTGTATTGAGTAACGCATCAGGCTCCTATGAGATGAATATTACTGAAGGAACACATACGCTGCTTGGATTTGCTGATGGATATCAATTGTACGTCGGAAATGTAACAATTATTCCGTTCAATGTGACTGGACACAATGTAACCTTTACTCTTGCAGAGGCGGATGCTGGGGAAGGTACTGTTTTCGGAAACATTACTGATTCTTCATCAGGAGTCCCTCTTGGAAATGTTTCTGTATCAGCTAACGGCAGAATTACAGAGACAAACACTAGTGGATTCTATAACTTCAGCGTACCGACAGGGACACATCATATTGCGGCGTGGAGAAGCGGTTATGACGCTGGGGTGGCTAACATTACCGTTACCCTCAACAACCTCACGTCCAGAAACTTTTCACTGGAAGCCATAGCAGCAGTTGGAACAGCAAACCCCAACGCAACAATTTATGGTTATGTTCTTGACAACATAACTGGGCTGCCTCTTGTTAACGTAACAGTAGCACTACAAGGACGATCTGTGCTGACTAATTCTAGTGGAGGGTATTCGCTGTATGCACCTGAAGGAAACCACTTCATGATCGCCACAAAGACACTCTATGTTCCACGATTCTTCAACACGAGCTTAGATTCCACCAACGCCACACTGTTTAATTTTAACATGACCCGATTTATCGACTTGTTGAAGAATGGAACTGTTGATGGTTATGTAACAGATAATTCAACCGGGCTTCCGATTGCCAATGCGACGGTGGGAGCTGCGGGTACGACGGTGCAGACAAATGCAAGCGGTTACTACAATTTCAGTAGCTATGAAGGAGAACACTACTTATTTACTAGTGCTTCTGGCTATGATAACTACATCGAGCTTATCGATATAATTGCGGAAAACACAACACAAATCAATGTAACGCTCAATCAAATCTTTGAAGGACTTAATTTATCGAATGGAACGTTAACTGGAACGGTAACTGTTAACGGAACGTCGTCGGGACTAGAAGACGTAGAGATTTTCATTCATGGACAAACCACTACGACGAATTCCTCAGGTGGATATACTATTAACTTAACTGAAGGAATACATAATTTCATCGCGTCCAAATCAGGATATCAAATTCGATTTGGAAATGTCACTATTGAAGCTGATACAATAACTGAATTTGATTTTGTTATGACGACGGTTGAAGCAGCAGCTGTTTCTGTAGGTGCTGGAGCTGGTGCAGGCGTTGGTACAGGTACAGGTACTGGATCGGGATCTGGCGCTGCTGTGCGAACCGCACCTTCACTTCCACAGATTGAACAACCTGGAGAAGTACTGGAATATGAACTGTCTATCAAGAGAATTCTGCGTAAAATTAAGCAAGGAAATTTCTTGCAGATTCCAATTAATATTCGAAACAATAAGGAAAGCTCCCTGACTGTCGACTTGGATATCAACGGTGAAGTTGAATCGATGATGGGGCTCGACAAACAGAAACTCATTATTCCTGCTAAAGGATCTGATGAATTTGTTGCAACCATATTCGGTCTGGAACTTGGGGTGTTTAATGGAAGCATAACACTTCGAGGAGATATTACAGACGACATTGTTGTTGACGTACTGGTATTTGACAAAGATCGACTACCGATTGAAGCATTGCTCGTTAAGTTATCGCTGCTGGACCGAACCATTACACAAGGAGACGAACTCAAGTATCGTATTGATCTACAAAATTTACTCCAGCAAGAAGACTACCTTGTAGTGCTTACGCAATCCATTGTGAATTCAGAGACAAATGAAACTTTTGACTTGGATGAAGATAGTACTATAATTGCAACGTCATCTTCTTTAATTAAGAACGTACCGACGCCACCAGACTTGCCGGCAGGACAGTATAGACTTGTTGTTGACGCTGAATTTATTGGATTTGAATCAAGACACACAGCGTTGTTTACGGTAAATGTTCCGTTCTACGCATACAAGATATTCGGCATACTACCGGTATGGGTGTTGGCTTCGGTCCTGGCTGTTATTGGACTTGGAGCAGGAGCATTCTTTTACTACAAGAAACAACAAGCGAAGAAACGACGATATGCGATCCAAGTTGATTATGATGAACTTCCTTCAGAAGGACCACGATCGGCGTTTGTTGGTAACGTAGCAGATACGTCAAGAAACACCTACTTTAATTTGGACAAATTCCAAATTCACACGGTTATCTCAGGAGCATCTGGTTCTGGTAAGACGATCGCTGCACAAGTACTTGCAGAAGAAGCACTACAACACGGGGCAGCAGTTATTGTGTTTGATCCGACGGCAACATGGTCTGGATTCTTAAGAAAATTGAAGGATAAACAGATGCTTGCAGAGTATCCTAAATTTGGAATGAAACCAAGCGACGCGAAAGGATTCAACGGAAACATTCATCAGGTTGAGAACCCTCGTGAACTTATCGAATTCAAGAAGTTCATGAAACCAGGCGAAATTAACATTTTCGTAACGAACAAACTTGATACGCCAGGCATGGAGTTGTTTACAGCAAATACGATCAAAGAAATTTTCCATGCTAATTTACCTGAAGCACCACAACTCCGACTCGTCATGATTTACGACGGTATGCACTCATTGCTACCAAAATACGGCGGTAGCGGTAAAGTGTTTGTCCAGATTGAAAGAGCAGCTCGTGAGTTCCGTAAGTGGGGTGTAGCACTCGTGCTGCTGAGTCAGGTATTGAAGGATATCCCGCCACAAGTGAAGGCAAACTTAAACACAGAAATTCAATTGCGTACTAGAGATGAAGGGGACATTAATAGAATCAAGGATGAATACGGAGAGGACGTTATCAAGTCACTGGTAAAAGCAGGAGTGGGTACAGGAATGGTGGAAATGGCAGCGTACAACCGTGGTAAGCCATACTTTGTTACGTTTAGACCAGTACTCCACGACCTAGCACGATTGAGCGATGATGAACTTGCTAACTATAACAAGTACAATGCAATTATTGACGATCTTGAATACCAACTCGAACAACTTGAAGAATTGAAAGTAGATATCTTTGATTTATCATTGGAACTTAAACTGGCTAAGGACAAAATCAAATCTGGAAACTTTAACATGGTGAACATTTATCTCGATGGCCTGAAGCCGAGAATTGCAGATCAATTCAAGAAACTTGGTAAAACTCCGAAACCATATGTCAAGAAACTTTCTGAGGAAACTGAACTGACTGACGAACCGCTCGACGCTAAAGCTGGAGATAAGAAAGAAGGGGAGAAAAAGGAAGGCGAAGAAAAGAAAGAAGAGAAGCCTGAGGAGAAAGAAAAGAAACCACCTGCAGGCGACGTTGTATCCGAAACACCTGCCCCTGCGCAAACTCAACCTGCAGCTCCTGCAGAAAAAGCAGCCCCGGCTGAAAAGGCTGCACCGGAAACCCCGGCCAAACCTGCAGCTCCACAACCAACTGCAGATCCTGCAGCAAGCGTGAAGCAGCTCATTGCAAAAGCGAATGAATTAGTAGGCAACGGCGGAAAAGAAGAAGCAAAGAAAATGTACATGGATATCCAGAAGCAGTTCGGTGCACTCCCGCCAGAGGTTAAGAAAACAATCTTGCCACAGTGCTTAGAATTGAGGAAGAAAATAGCAGGATAATGGTAGAGATAAAAGACTTGGAAGAACGGCACAAGGCGTTGAAAGAACAAATGAGTAAGATTCGCAAGATGGGTGCAGATGTCACCATACCAATGTTGTTACTCCATAAGGTACCAACAAAACTAAAACTCGCTGCTATCGACAATAATGCTAAAGAGATCAATACTGTTATTCAACTGCTGACTACGGCACAGCAAGAATTGCAGGAGGCAAAACAGAAACAAGAAACAGCAAGCCATTCAACAAAAGTCGAACAACTCTGCATGGCTGTTAAGAATGCTGTATCCTACGGACATAAAGATGAAGCACTTGAATCCTACAAATTGCTACGGGCAGAATATGATCAATTAAGCGAGAAAGAGAAACCTTTATACACTAAACAATGCATTGAATTGTACCAAGGATTAACAAAAGAGGTGAATAATGGCACTGTTCAGCAAGAAGCAGGCGGAGGAGTCCGGTCCGAAGAGCGAACCACCACCAGCTCCTGAAGAAAAGAAGGAAGAACCTGCTTCTGGCGGCGGAGGCGGCGGCGATGCCAGCGTCGGTCAAATCGCTGCAGATTTGGAAAAGCTGAAGGCACAATTTAGCTCGTTCTATGAATTATCTAAAGCTTCTAATGAACGGTTTACGAGAGTTAACGAGCAAATAGGGGAGTTGCGTTCTATGCTGCTTGAGCGTGACCGTGCAAATCAGAAACTCGAAGCAAAAGCAACGCAAGCTGTTGATCTTGTACAGAGCGTGCAACCAGACAAATTAATGGTTGACATGAGAAAAACAGATACAAAAGTTGAAGCCCTGCGAGCCACTATCGAAAGTAACGAAACGGTTATGCAGAATATAGTATCGGAATTGAAAGAAATGCGTAACCGACTGAACACGTTTAAGGGAATGGAACAAGTCGTGAAACTGAGTGAAGATACAAAACAAGAACTTATGACAATCAAACAAGTTAGCGCTACGGTTGAAAGGCACGCTGACAAAGTTGAGACTATGTTTAGTGAAGTGAACAAGAGTTTCGGCGATTTCAAGAGATTTCAAGGAGTCACAGAAGGACTGGATAAGGATTTCAAGCAAGTTTCTAATGAATTTGAGAGTATGAAAGCAAAAGTACCCTCTTTTGCGTCGAAAAAGGAAGTTGAAACCCTCCTCGGTAAATTTAGTGATTTTGAGAAAAAAGCAGGTAATGTGCTTGATATTATGAACAAGCGATTTACTGAAATGGAGAAAGAGAATGATCGTATGCTTAAACAGAAGCTGGAACGGCTAGATCAATTGCTGAAAGGGTTTGAAACCCTTGCTGCTAAGACGCCGGACCTCGATAAATACTTCAACTTGCTTACAGAAGAGGCAAAGAAAGCTGCCAAAGCAGATGTTGAGAAAGTGAAGAAGCCTGGAGAGGAAGAAGAAGTCAAAGCACCGGAAGGCGGCGGTGGTATTGGCGGTAAACTTAAGGGAATGATTCCTGGAAAAGGCGGCGGAGACGCAGGCGGCAGTGGCGAAGGCGCAAAACCTGCAGAAGCAAAAGAAGGATAGTTCTTACTTAGTAGAAGTGAAAGGGCACATGTTTTGTGCTATCTCGTGCTGAAACAGAGAAATGTATATAAATCTTGATTTCTGCTGAACTTTTGGTGTGAAATAAATGGGGGACGTCTGAGTGAAAGACGCGGAGAGGGGACTCTTCTGCGAGACGTCTCATTAAGTAAAACGTGATGGATGAAGGGTGAAGAGAAAGAGGTTGATAGCTAGTGCTCTCCTCTTTGTTGTTGTATTAGTGGGGGCAGTACTAGGTTTGAACAGTGCTCTAGGGCAAACTACGAATAGTACCCTTGTTTTTCTGGAAAATACTCAAACATTCGTTAACGAAACAGTTCAATTTCATACTGCGAATGAGTCTTTTGATCTTTTTCTGAGTAATAATGAAACAACCTATGCGTACACTGTAGAGAATGCGACAAACATCACGTTTGTTCCTAATCACGTGGGAACGTATCATGTTAATGCATCACGCAATGGAAGCACTCTTGAATCTTTTACTTTTGATGTGATTAAACGAGCACCAACTTTTTCTGTCCGCACATCACAAGTAGAATATGCCATCAATGAAGACGTTACCATATTCATCACACCAGCAGAACCAGGATACGATATTAAGATTAATAGCGGCGAACTTGTGTTTACCTTTATTGGAAATTCCAGTCAGCCACTCTCGTACCGACCAAACCAATTTGGAATTTACGAAGTTTTGGTATCAAGATATAACAAAACAGAAAGCACCAATTTTTCTGTGGTTGAAGAGCCACAACAAACTATCGAAGTAACGAGTGATAAACCAGAATATGTGCTGGGAGAAGATGCGATCATAACATCATCTTTACCAATTGGCACGGACTACGACCTTGTCATTGAAACACCTGACAGCTCATATCAATTCCTTGGTCTGCAAGATCAAACTCTCACGTTCACACCAAAACAAGCAGGGAATCACACCGTATTAGTTCTACAAAATGAAACCCTGCTTGCATCCACCACGTTTTCTGTTGTGCTGTCAAGCCCGACGGGGCTTGACACTACACCAGAAACGTACAACTATTATTTTGGGGCTGGCGAGCCTGCTGTATTTGATATTACATTTACAGAAGCACCAGCACCTAACTTTTTTCAGAATCTTTTTGGTCTTTCACCTATTTCTGAGGTTCGAATCTTCCTCGTAAATCACACCGAAGATCCAAATGTAGTTATTTCTGTTGACGTTGTTGATTCGAACCGTTTCCTCATCACTGTCGCACCAAACAGTAACCTGGAAGAGAAAACATATACACTAATTGCTGCTGCACTTGCAGGAGAAGAGCAATTTGTAGAAACACGATCGTTTTATTGGGAACAAATTGAACAGGTAGAAGAACCTGAACCGATTGTTGAAGCGGAAGAACCAGAACAATTGGTTAACCACACGTTTGCGTTGGATGAGAACGCATTCTTCTCTGTTGATCTTGCTAAGTTCACAGGAGAAGAGCGAACCATTATCCAGAACACATTCGGACAGACATCGTTCCAAACACTTACGACGTACGTTGAGGGAGAACAAAACAATGCTGCTTTCCAAGTACAGGCAAGCCACGTTGAAAGCGATGTGTTTGATGTTACTGTGCTGGCTAATGATGACATTCCAGCAGATGTGTATCGATTGGTGTTGATTGGAACCACACCCGGACAACTCGTCATCGAACGACTGCTGTTTAACTGGGGGCTGAATGAATCTGAGCTTCCTGAAAGAATAGCAGCTAAACCAGTGCAACAAATCGTGCAACCAGAGCCTATTCCGGCAAACGAAACAGATCAAACCATTAACATTACAGAGCCACTCAATGAAACTGTCAATGCTACGGAAATAAATGCAACGAATATTACCCTACCACCGGTAAATGAAACAAACATATCTGAACCAATCGTTAATGTGACGAACGTTACGCTTCCAGTTAATGAAACTGTTGTGAACGTTACCAATGAAACAATTGAACTGAATGTAACGCCGGAAAATGTCACAAACGTTACACTACCGATTCCTGAAGTGAATGAAACAGTTGAGATAAATGAAACTGTTGAACCGGCAAACGAAACTCCTGTTGTCAACGAAACACCAATTGTTGAACCAGAAATCACTCCTATAGACCCTCGGAGTAGATCGTTTAGCATACGGACACGGAATTCCCGAGGACAACAGCGTGTACAACAACTCCGTACGCTAGCGATACGGCAAGAAACTGTCCGAGAAGTTGTTAGTGACGTGGAGCTGACGCTTGAAGACTCTGCAATAGAACGAATTGAATTCAAAGACCTGACGCTCGATAAAAGCGAGCCAGTCGATATTGGCATTGAAGAAGTTGATCCAAGCATACCATCTCCGGTAGGAGAATGGGAACAGGTGTATGCTGTTGATCCTACGAGCTTGAACTTTAGTGTTGCGACAGCTGAAATTACTGCAAAAGGAACACACTTGTATAAATGTGCGGCATGGGACTTTGAACAACAGACTTGTAACGGAGACTGGGTACTGCTGAAAGAAGTTGTTCCTGGACAGAAATATAATATTACCTTGACGCCGGATGATCCTGCCTTTGGAGAAACAGGAGTTGCCAGCATTAATACCGAGTTATCGTTGTATGAACCAGGCGAAATTGTACGCATGTATATGGTGGTATTGGATACAGAAGGTAGACTGGTGTCGAATGCTAATGTTGATTTGAATATTACTGACCCACAAGGATACGTATCGTTCTTTTCAACAGGAAATGGTATTGTTGAGCAGGCCAAAGGTGTCTACATTGCTGATTTTTCTAACACAAGCTCCACAGGTAATTACACTATGGTTGTTCATGCAACTGCCGACGGTGTTGACAATATCATGTCCTCGTACTTTGAAGTTCGCGACTCATTTCCGTTTGATATTATCAGAAGTACGCCAGTAACAACAGATCCTTTCCTTGGAGATTTTGAGTCAACTATCGATATCCTGGCCCGTGAAGAAGTGGAAGATGTTGCATTCACTGAAGTGCTGCCGGCAGCGTTTACTATAACCAATGATGGCGGGGCAGACGTTTCTACTATTGGTGAGTTTACATACTTAACATGGGATAACTTGAATGAAGAAGATGCAGTTACCTATCGTGCACGACCACCACTCGTTTCTCCTGATCTTTACTCTGTAGGTAAAGCAATCGTCTCATATAATGGAACAAATTTTACAGAAGGAAGGGAATGGTACATTGCAATAGATCCAGCATCCGAAACACGATACATTCAACCGCAGGCAGCAGCACCGGGAATGGTTATTCCACTAACCTTTGTTGGGGTTGATTATGACTCTTTTGATACAATTACATTCAATACAACAGACATTATTGCAACGAAGAAGTTTGTCACGAACATTTCTGGACATGATGTTGAGAATGACGGAGAAATAATGACTGTGCTGTTGCATATTAACGCAAGCGCTGCTGCTCAAGATGTGCAAGTGAATATTAGCGACCAAGAAATACCGTACACATTCTATATTCAAGACGTTAGCGGATCAAGCGCCGGGGACTTTAGTGGCATGGCTGGTGAATTTGATATTGGAGATGGTATTAATGGAACACGAACAGAACTTGGTACGCTTGTGCTTAACAGTTTAATTATCCCTGCAGGAGTAACGGTGAACGTTAACACATCAGACATTGACACGAGTACACCAGGGAATCAAGGTTACTTGCCTGCAATTATTGTTGTTAATGGCATTGTAGATATCCAAGGAATATTGAACGTTAGTGGACATGCTGGAAACGGAAGCGCAGCTGGCCAAGACGACTTCGGCCGACCAGGAGGAAACGGAGGACCTGGCGGTGGCGGAGGAGGAGGCGGTGGCGGCGACGATAATAGTAGCAACAACACCCGCGCTGGTGACGGAGGAGACGGC
>JANQSZ010000006.1 GCA_028279045.1 Candidatus Nanoarchaeia archaeon
GCGAAGATTCGTTGATCGGGGACTTGACCAATTACCTGAGCTTGACACTCCTTCTTCAGTAGACAATGCAATGGCACTTGGAGTACAGATTGCAAGAGGCAGCAGAGCACTACAGGATACGATTGGTAGCTTGGTGCACGAAGGAAATTACAGAGAAGCGGTGAAAGTATTGTATGATAACGGCAGCCCTTCATTCAAACGATACATTGCTGGCGGAGAAGTAAATGCTGCGCTTAGAGCATATGCACAATCTGAAGAGTTTCAACAGTTGCTTGGAGATATAGCTGCACAGGCACCAAAAGCAACTAACTACAACGAAGCTGGAACAGAAGATTCTCGCGGTAAAACATTTCGCTTAGATCCTTAACGCACAACCGCACGTATTAATCCTGGTTGGACACGTTCTATTTGCAAGTCATCAGAATAATGTAATTCTACGCTCACTGCAACGCGGTCATCGCGGTCTGTGTTGAAACCACAACTTCCGACGCGAACAGAACGCGAATCAGCGACGGGGATTTGCATGTTGGGTTGTGTGCTGCATATTGTTTGCGCGTTCTTTGTTACAATAACTTGCGATAGAGTAATTTCGGATTGTCTGTTGTTTCGAATTTCAAATGATAGCGAACCGTCAACTGCTGCCGATGCAGAAATACATGAAATGTCACCGCCAAAATCACACCGCTCAGGAACTATTTCTTGCGTTGGAAGTACAAACAACGTTGCGGAAAAAATTGCGGAAACCGCAATTGGTAACACAAGAATGCTGCCAACACCACCAATAATAAGTGCAGCTAGTGCAATATTTTTCCCTTCTTTCTTTTGAGAAGCAGTAATGTTATGGTATGCTGAGAATCCGATGATTGCACCAATAGGAGGTGCGAGAAATGCAAGAACCAGTGCGATGAATGCCAGCGCAGGAGTCCTGTCTTGCTCAGGAGGTTCTGCCTTAGGTTTTCGGCCTTTGTAGAGGTCGTCCATACCTGCTTTCTTCGGATTTTAGCTTTATAAAGCTATTGAATGGCTTCTATTTCAAGCGGACGACGAACAAATTCACCTTCTACAACTCTCGATGGAGAATGAACATCGGCAATAGTTCCTGGTTGGAAGTCAAACAATAGTTCTGCCTGCTCAACACTGATGACAAGCATGTCACAACCCAAATTAGGTACATCTTCCCGAGAAGCATGTAGATATGATTCCCACACGTATGGCGGTCTTGTTTCTGTCTGAATTGCCAGAAACGTAGCACCATTGGTTAGAGGGCTGTCACCTTCATAGATGACTGGTGTTCGCTCATATGCAAATTGTGACATGGTGTGTGGTAACGCGGGACTCCATTTAAGCTTTCTGAAAGGGAAACCTATAAAAACCCAGATTAGCCTTATAAAGGAGAAAAAGATGGTAGATACAACACTTCTCATAGCAGTACTCATCTTCTTTGTAGGGGCCATACTCATCTTCAAAATCATCAAAGGGATTCTGAAAGCACTTGCTTTGGTGGTTGCACTGCTGGTCATTGTACTTGCGGGACTGGGAGCGCTTGTCTATCTGGATGTGCAGGACTTCACAGAAAAGTTTGGCAACGAACCTGTACTGTTCTTAATGATTGAGGATGAGAAAGCAACTGCAGGAGTTGAGTTCATTGCAGGAAGCGAAGAACTGATTCCGGAAGTTCAAGTTAACAGACATTCCTTATTCTTGAAAGATCGTGATGCACCGATACTTGCGCAGGATCACTACAAAGTTATTTTGGTAGAGAAATCATTGTTGTTGGAAAATGACATCAGCGATGGCGCGTACAATGACGGGTTGAACGATGAAGATTACAATGTACGAAATGAAGCGTTCTCTGGAGCAATAACCCATGCAGTTGATAGTCCGTTCTTAATTGCACGCAACATACGCGATGATCGATTGAAAGTTGTTCCAGAAACAATTGCGTTCAAAGTTATTAACTTCCTTCCTGAGAGCTTTACTTCAACACTAACGTCACGAATAAAACAAACAGCAGAGAAAATCTTCCAGGATAATGACTAAACTTCTTCTTGTTTTGCTACTGCTTTTGTTTGCAACAACAGCATATGCAGCAGAACAACTGGTACTGGATAGGACGGTAATCTCTGGGGAGAGTATCACTGTAGAAGATCGATCTTACCGGTTGATTCTCGGAGACAATAATCAAGTGCTTGCTGATTACGGAACAGGAAGCTTGTTTGTGGACAACGGAACGTGTAGGAATGATGACATCGCACGGATTTGTATTGATAACATTCAGATTGACATTGATACAAGAATATACGACATCGAAGTGCGTGCGTTTTCGCGAGCACCAGACATCACGATAACGCGAGAAGGAGATGGCGTTGATATTCCTGTTGGGCAAAAGATGACCATCGATGTTGAACTTGAAAATGACGGTGGAATAGCAAGGGAAGTTGAATATGTTGATACGTTTCCCCCAGAAATCGAACTTGTTTCTCGAGATGGCGGCGTCATTGAAGGACAATCATTTGTATGGCGGGGAACGCTTGATGAAGACGAAATAGAAACGTTTTCTTACGTTATTAAACCGGTGAAGCATACCGATCAATCACTCAATGCAATTCTTAACTACTGGGATGGTGTGCAGACGCGATCAATCTTTTCGAGTGTATTGAAAATCAATACTGTTCCTGCAATTGAAACAGAAGTAGAAGTATTTGACAATGAATTGTTTATTGGGGAAGTTACTAATGCAACGATTACTGTTACGAACAAGGCGCCAGAAACACGTGCAGTGGATTCCCTTGATTTCAAGTTAAGCGACGGGATGGTTGTCACTAAAAAACCGTTTGAGTTTGAAAAAATATCGTCGGGGCTGTACCGGTGGACAGGAGAAATTAAGAAACGAAACGAATCGTTGAATACATCCAAGGATTTTGTATTTCACATCAAAGCGTTAACAGAAGGATCAGAATTTTTTACACTTAGCACACAATATACTGAAGCCGGTGAAGTCATTACGCCTGTACCGTTACAAGAAACATTTACGATAAAGAATAAAGGGATAATTGTGCGGACGAATTTGGATGATGATACAATGGAATCTGGGCAGTCCAAACAATTGAAGATTTGGTTGCAGAACTTGAATCCGTACGTTGAGATTCGAGATGTGAATATCAAAACAAACACAGATTTGACGTATCTTCCTGATTTCTATGAAGAAATTATTGATGCTGGTGATCAATTGCGGTTATATGACCGAAAGATCTTCATGCCAATGGTTCAGAGTTCTACAGGATACACGCTGGAAGTTGTGGTTGACTATATTACTGAATATGATGTGCCGCACACATCAACGTTTAAGACAACAGCGCGCGTAAATCAGATTGAAGATTTGACAATTACGAAAACGTTTGGTAAATCAACACTGCAAGGCGGAGAACAAACAACGGTGCACGTCGACGTGAAGAACCCGAGGAAGACGGACATCCATCAAGTGTTTGTATCGGATACTGTTCCTGAAGAACTGCGTACAATAGGAATCACAGAGAATATTCTGAGTATACCGAGCGAGACAACAGTACGAGCGTATTCGTACCAACTTGTTGCACCACGTGTTGGGCGATCTGTTGTGTATTCACTTGGAACCGAAGCGCAGTACTCTGATGTGAACAACGGAATTGATTTTCAACAAGACGATACATACGAGGTTAGCGAGAGTTTTGACATAACTGTTGTACCTGAACCATTCCCGATTACTGTTACCAAAAGAATTACTGATGACACTGTTTTTGTAGGAGAACATACACGGATTGAATATGAATTCAAGAATCCAAGTACAGACAAAGTAGCCTCGAACATTCGCGTGATTCCAAGACTGCAACAGGAAATCGATCAAGTCGGAGTTGCATCAATTGATGTGCCGAGCCTGAATCCTGGAGAAACAGTGATCATTGAAGGCGAAGAATTAGTCCGGTTTACGAGTAACGGATCACAATCACTACTTCCTACTGAAGTGCGCTATGAAAATGCACATGGATTTGAATTTAGTGTGAATTCATCCAGCCCATCGGAGAAAGTAAAAGGAGTTGACTTTGACGGACCAGCAATCCGATTGATTCGGGAAGTTCCGGAAGAGATTGGAAATACTGAGGATTTTGTTGTTACCTTGAGGGCGACAAATAAGGGAGAAACTGCAGCGGAAGTTATTGTGCAAGATAACGGAGAAACGTTTAGCGAACGCATTGGAGCAGGGAAAACACAGACGTGGACATACACTACGTTGCTACCGAAAGCAGGAACTGTTGATATGCAACCTGCAAGTGCAACATATACCTATAGCGGAGAGACATATCATACCGGAAGTAACGTGAGCAAGATCAAAGTTACTGACAAACCAGTTTTGACGGTAACACGAACAGTAGACAGATTGGGAAGTTCGAGCAAAGCAAGCTTGATAAAAATCAAAGTAGAAACAGCACAACCTGTTGATAATTTGAATGTTACTGATGGGGAAAACATCTGGGAGATTGGATCTCTGGATGGAGAACGTGTTATAGGATACGAAATTGACCTGCCACAAGGAAACCATGATTTGGACCCTGCGGAAATAACCTATACGTATCGCGGACAATCATACAGTGCAGAGACAAAGAAAACAACACTCAAGATCGAAGAGAAAGCATTGCTTTCACTGCGCAAGAAAACAAGTACTGCTACCGCGCTTCCTGGAGATCAAGTGGGAGTGACGTTGGTGGTTGCAAACAACATTGATGAACCAATGCTGGTAGTTGTTAAAGATGGGGAACGAGAGTGGAAAACAACGCTTGTTGGGGATGAAATTACCGAGTTTTCGTATGATATTGAAGCTGAAAAGTCAGGTACGCTGAGTATTGCTACTGCACATTTCACGTATAAGGATCAAGAAAACATCATTCAATCCAATGCGGTCAGCCTTGCGGTAGAAGGAGAAGCAGTTGAAGAAGAGGAAAAAGATATTAATGAGGAACCCCAACAAGGAACTATTATAGATAGTTTTATTGATATTATCATAGGCGTATTAACCTGGCAGCCGTTTGGCGAGGGGGAAGAGGGAGAATGAGTATAATCAATAAAGTACAGTTTTGGAAACGTTCAGATCTGGATGATCTTGATCTCGGACTAGGAGAACCAAGCAAACTTGACATGAATTCTGGGCTTCCTCCGCAAGATCCTTTGCAAGAATTACCACAACGACCTGTTGAGCAGTTTGTACGGCCACAATTTGAATCACAATTCGAACCCGAACGGCCGCGGTATCAACCGCAACAACCTACGGGATCTCCGAAAGACTTGGAGATGATATCTGTTAAACTTGATACTATTCGCGCAATGGTTGAAAACATCAGCCAACGCCTAGAAATGCTCGAACGCGGGCGCAATCAAGACGGACCACGGCGAGGCGGATGGTAAAACATTTCTGGATTGTCTTTCTTTTAGTACTGGTGTTTGATCAGTTTGTCAAATTTGTTGTGCGGACACTTGATGTGTTCTATCAACCACTTCCTTTTTTTGGGTTTACGCATGTCACGAATACCGGCGGCATCTTTGGACTCTTAAACGGATCCAATGGAATCATGATCGTGCTGAGCGTTCTTGTGTTGGGAGCATTGTACTATTTCAGGAAACACATGCCAACATCAGAGTTGGGAAAAACAAGCTTCGGACTCCTCGTTGGAGGAATTTCTGGGAATCTTGTGGATAGAATATTCTTCGGCGGAGTTACTGACTTTATCTCGATTTGGATTTGGCCAACATTCAATATTGCTGACGCTGCTCTTGTATTAGGAATTCTTGGTATACTCTGGGCAGAACGATTTAACGCTTAGCTCTTCGCTTAGCGCGTTTCTTAGTTGTTTTCTTTGTTGTCCGCTTCTTTGCTCGCTTTTTTGTAGAACGCTTCTTTGCGCGTTTTTTGGTTGTTCGTTTTGCTGGCTTTTCAACAACTACTGTTTCAACAACACGTGCTCTTCTTCTTCTCCGTCGTGGAGCAGCGATCATCGTAAGCAATCCCACTACACTGAGTGAGGAAGAAACGAATAATTCGATTGTTGCAACTCCTTGAATGAAATTATGCAAGGCAAAGACGAGTGCAGACAAGAAAAATAGACTGCGGACGCCAACAACATTCTTGCCGCCGAGCATGTTTAGCAAGTCGACTACTGCAAGGAATGCAACGAGTGCAATTAACAAGCCCGAGAAACTGTTTGCTGAGAAATCGAAGTATACAATAATAGAAGAAAGTAATACAACGATCAACAAGAACAATGAAAAGGCCTGTCTTGACATAGAATTTCTTTTATTTTCGAACTATATAAAGTTTTTTATCTCTAAGTAGTAAATCAGAATTCGTCTGCTTGTTCAAGGTTCTTGAGATAACCTTTATTGCGCAAATATGACACTTGTGCGGGACGATATTTGAAAATGATATCTCCTTTTTCATCGCCGCCGAGCTCCCATGGTTCAACAAGAACAATCTCACCTTCCCTTACCCAGAGACGGCGCTTCATTCGGCCAGGAATTCTACAAATACGAGCTTTGCCATCCAAACAATGCACGCGCATCCTTGTGCCGCCTAGACGTTGATCAACAATACCAAAAGTCTGATTGCCTCTTGGCAGTTTAACACGAGAAATCTCCTGCTGTAGCTTTTCCTGTTGTTCTTGTTCTTCTTTCTTCTTACTCATTTAAAAGAAAAGGTTTGAGGTGCGTATTTAAATCTTTGCACGCCGGAGAGTGAATTTAATTACTACGTAGAGCACGGCGAGCAGTGAGCTTGCTACCGCGGTAATGTAGAACTCATCAGACCAGAGGAAGCCGAGCTCATAGTACGCCCAGGAGAAAGGAAAGAAGAGAAGAGACTGGCCAATCATGAAATGCTTGTTGAGAAGTTGATCTAAAGAAATGTGGCTGATGATGCCGAGCACTAGCAATCCGAACACTTGTGTTTTGTTCTTTGCGAATAGAGTTGCGACAAATGCGCCGCCCAAAATTGCACCGAGTGGAGAATGAAATGGAATTAATGCCCACTCCATATTTTGCGGAACTTGAATGACCGTCCACAGCAATTCTGCTTTGAGCATGATATCTGGAAGTAGTGCGCCTATAACGACAAGAAGTTTGTCGACTCTAATTATGTCGGCAAGGAGTAATGCGATAACAACATGGGTGTACCACTCAGGCATGTTTTTCAAAGCCTCGCCATGTTAACTTATATTGATGGATGAATACGATTGCAACCGCAAGAAACGTTGCTAACGAAAAGAGTTGTTTAATTCTGAAAAAAGAATCGCCATCGAAGTTTAGTGCTAGCATGCCGTTATCATGGAAATGACCATGTACCCTTAGTAGGTCGCCGGGATGTGCTTGATCTGTTTTGCCGTGAACATGAACCGGAACGCTGTTTGCAGCAACGAGAACAGAATCTTCTTGGACTGAAATTACTTTTGAAACAAATTCGCTTTCCTGTCCTTCGAACTTTTCTTGATCATCTAGGTAATCCCAGATGGTTGGGTAATAATCAGCATGATATGTGAAAGAATACCACGAAAGAGCAAACATTGCCACTAACAATAACAATCGCACTAGCCATATATTCATGAAAAAAAGTGTTTGAAGAATCTATAAATAACTATTTATAGCAGCACGAATTTTGCATTCACCATGGGGAGACGATCAGGCCCTTCGGGATGGACAGTGTTTTGGATTGCACTAGGTATCAGTCTCTTTTTTGTGTTCTTATTGTTACTTATTATTCCGTTGATGTTACTGGGAGGAGAAGGATTTTCTCTCGGAGGAAATGTAGCGGTTATTCCGATCCACGGACCCATACAAACACTCGCACCAGACAATTCGTTGTTTGGAAGTAGCGGTGCATCATCAGAAGAAATTGTAGAATTTATCAAAGATGCAGATGAAGATCCAACAATTCGAGCTATTTTGTTTGATATTAATTCGCCAGGCGGAGCTGCGGTTGCAAGCGAAGAAATCGCGCGGGCGATAGCTGAAGCAGATAAACCGACGGT
>JANQSZ010000010.1 GCA_028279045.1 Candidatus Nanoarchaeia archaeon
CACGGCAAGAAAACCATCGCGTCGTATTCTCTTCACGCTTGCATCCAAAAAAGGGCCTGGATACCCAAACGGATCAATATCAATGTAGTCAAAATCTCCTGAAGACAAGATAGCTTTAGTCGCTTCGGTATTCATCACCGTCGCCTTTACTTTGTTCTTCCGCAAATTTTTTTTTAAAACAGAAACAGTGGTAGGAGACGCATCATTAACAAACAGTTCTCCGATTTTTCCTTTCTCTAATTCTTTTGCAAACCGTACCGCGCGTACACCAGATCCTGCAAGAGGATCAGCAATCCGCATTTTCTTGTTCGGCAGCGCATTCAACAACAGCACACTCAACGTTCGATTCCGTTCCATCGCAGGATTGTAGAAAACCTCGAGCTCACGAGAAATCTTCCCTGTCGCAGCAAAAAAGCGTGCTTTTCCTTCTTGAATTTCTTCCATAATCCCCAATGGAACCTCCCAATTTATATCTCTTCTGGACGCGAACATTTAAAAACGACCCCCTATTCCAAAATAGTGTGATTTTCTATGAAAAAAACGCGGTCAGTGATATGTGCAGTGATGGGTCATGTCGACCACGGCAAGTCCTCCATCCTCGATAAGATTAGAGGGACCGCTATTGTTAAGGCAGAAGCAGGCAATATTACACAAGCAATCGGCGCAAGTATCATCCCGCTCAAGGTGATCGAGAAAGCAGCCGGCCATCTTCTGAAAGCAATGGGAACAGATTTCACAATCCCAGGCCTTTTGTTCATCGATACGCCAGGCCACGCAGCCTTCACCAATCTAAGACGTCGCGGTGGTAACTTGGCAGATATCGCAATTCTTGTTGTTGATATTAATGAAGGTCCAAAACCGCAAACTCTTGAAGCAATCGACATTCTCAAGCAATACAAAACACCGTTTATCGTTGCAGCAAACAAAATCGACATCATTGGCGGTTGGAAAGCAGCAGATCCTATGATTCTCAAGAACATCGAGAAGCAAAGCGATGGTGTGAAAACAATTCTTGATACAAAATTGTACGAACTTGTTGGTAAATTCTCAGAACTTGGTTTCGAATCAGAGCGGTTCGACAGAGTTGACGATTTCCAGAAGCAAGTTGCAATCATTCCATGCTCTGCCAAATCTGGCGAAGGTATTCCAGAAGTGCTTGCAGTAATGGCAGGACTTGCACAAAAATACTTGGAAGAATCTCTTTCATACAAAACAGAAGGACCTGCGATCGGCACCGTGCTAGAGGTCAAAAAAGAAAAAGGGCTCGGCACAACTCTTGACGTCATCATCTACGACGGAACGCTAAGAGTAGGCGATACACTTGTCATCGGCGGCATTAATGAACCAATAGTTACGAAAGTCAAAGCACTTCTCGAACCAGCACAGCTCGCAGAAATGCGCGACAAAAAAGCAAAATTCATCCCAGTAAAAGAAGTTGTAGCCGCAACAGGGGTTAAGATTTCTGCTCTCAACATCGAAGAAGCTGTTGCAGGTATGCCGCTTCGTGTAGCAGTAAACAACGTCGAAAAAGCAAAGGAAGATGTTCAGAACGAAGTCGGCGAAGTTATGCTCGAAACACAAAAGGAAGGCGTTGTTGTCAAAGCAGACTCTCTCGGCGGTTTGGAAGCACTCACTCTTCTCCTGAAAGAAAAAAACATTCCTGTGCGAACCGCAGCAATTGGCGACGTAACACGCAAAGATATTGCTGACGCTCAGTCAAGCAAAGAAAAGAATCCTCTTCTTTCCGCAGTTCTCGGATTTAGCGTGAAAGACACGTTAACAAAAGACGACAAGAAAGATGTCGAAGTCATCACAGCAGATGTCATCTACGCAATCATTGATCGATTCGAGCTCTGGCAAGAATCGGTTAAGAAGCGTATGGAGTCAAAAGAACTCGATACCATAAATAGACCGTGCAAGATCGAACTCATGAACGGCTATGTATTCCGACAAAGCAATCCCGCTATCGTCGGTGTCTCCGTGGTATCCGGAACCCTAAAGACAGGCATGCCGATGATGAAAGATGGCAAAGCAATTACAACAG
Source organism: Candidatus Nanoarchaeia archaeon (assembly GCA_028279045.1). Lineage (GTDB taxonomy): Archaea > Nanobdellota > Nanobdellia > Woesearchaeales > UBA10216 > JANQSZ01. Next base: position 2,045 of record JANQSZ010000010.1, read on the forward strand.
TAAAAGGTATTCAGCACGAAAAAGAAAATAAAACAGAAGCAAAGAAAGGCATGCAAGTCGCCGCTTCCCTGGACAAAGTGATGGTCGGCCGTCAAATAGCAGAAGGAGACTTTCTTTACTCCGCACTAACAGAGAACGAATTCAGAATTCTAAAGAAACTCAAGCAGTATCTTGATCAAGATGAAATTGAAGTTGTACGAGAAATTGCAAACATTATGCGTAAGAACGACACAATGTGGGGCGTATAATGGAATTCAATTTTCTTAACACTAAACAAATGAAGGAAATTCGTGCTTCTATTAAGGAACAGTTCGACGCAGATGTGTTGAAAGGAGAGGTCCTTCTCCAGAACAACAGCGATGACGTCTTTCTAATCAATCGTGATGTCGATGTCATTCCTCTAGAAAATCTCCGCATTAACAACCTCGGTCTATATATCGGCGAATTCAAAAACAAAAAGTTTCGCCCGAGTATTGAAGGAGCTCAATTAATCGGCCCACATGCAAAGAAAGGCATTGTCGATGTTTCAATCGAAGAACGCGACCGCTGGATGAAAGGCGAAGACCTTAAAAGTGATGCAAAAGGTTACGTACTGCTACGCAGCAACGATCAGTTCATTGGTTGCGGCGCAGCAAAAGAAGGATCAATAAAGAATTTTGTTCCTAAGGCACGGAGAATTTCAGATTGATTCAATTGTTACTTTCGTCTCCCCACCTTTCTGCATTACTTCAACCATATCTCGAGGAATATCTTTCGCAGCCGCGCTCGCATGCGTCGCAAATGTTCTCTTTGAAGTAAATTCACTTAACCGTATAACCATTTCTTCTTCATCATCAAACTCAGGATTCGGTGTAGCTTGCAATCTAAATTGCCCAGCACTATTCTCAAGTGTAATCCCAACCTTTTCTACACTCAACAACTTTTGTAACTCTCGAACATCAAAATCAGAACTAACTCCTACGATACAGTCTCCTGCTTCACTCACTTCACTGTCCCGTGTAAATTCAAGTGTTGTCTTATGCGTCGCAAGAATGTTCTTGTGCCCAGCAACCGTAAATTCAACCATAAGCAACTTCACATCCCACCATATTTAAATATTTGCGACCAACCCGTCATACAATGGAACTTGCTCATGTTGTTGAGAATGGAAATCTAGTATCTGCCGAGCAGTGGAAACAGCACATCGAATCGCTACACGTTCCTGTAAACAAAAAATCCAGAAAAGATTCAGCACAACTAATCCTTGACTCATTAACTAAAGCAGTACAACGCCGTGTTAAAAAGAAATCTGCAATTCTCCTTTCCGGCGGTTTAGACAGCACTATGATCGCTGCTATCGCACCTCTTCCAAGCGTTGTTGTCGGTACAGAAACCTCACCAGACCTTGCTATGGCCAGAAAAGCAGCGAAGCACTACGGCATCGACTTAATTGAACTCATCCTCACAAAAGAGTCCATAACTGATTACGTCGCAAGAACCGCAACAATAATCAATGAAACAGAAGACATGGTTAAACTCGACATCGGCGCAACTGGCCTCGCTGCACTAGAAACCGCAAAGCAAAACAATTTCAAAAGTGTCTTCACCGGCTTGGGTGCAGAAGAAATTTTTGCAGGATACCAAAGACACACAACCGCATCTGACATTAACGAAGAATGCTGGCGCGGATTGGCAGATGATTTGTGGCGCCGCGATTTTTCCCGCGACATCCCAATCGCCAATCATGTCGGCATTGAAGCACTCACTCCATTCCTCGATCAAGATCTCATCAAAGTAGCGATGTCCATTCCTGGCAGCTACAAATTAAACGACCATTACAGAAAAGTTATTCTGCGCGAAGCAGCGCTCCTTGCAAAAGTTCCAGAGGAGTTTGCATGGCGAAGAAAATTAGCAATGCAGTATGGCTCCCGGGTCAATCCTTTATTCACAAAAGTTGCCTCTGCTCAAGGACTAAAAAAGACGGAATTGGTCAAACGCCTCGTCGAAAATAAAAAGGTATAAGTAGATTTATTTCTCGTTTATGTCAGGTGTTGTAAATGAAATGGCATAGCGCACTTGGTTTCGCAGAAGATCCCTTTCTTATAGGAGCGATCGCTGGAACAGAAGAGATGCTTGACGACATTACTTATTTCGTCCGCTCCGGTAGCATGATCTTCATCGAAGAGCCAAACGGCTGGATGATCCACAAAATTCTCGAACGTTTTAGCGGAAGAAAGAAGGCTATCTTTGTTGATGCAGAAGATCAAAAAGTAATTCCAATTGAAGAACTTTTGATTGGCAGCAACGGAATAATCGGCCGAGCCCTGAACAAACTCCCGAAAGACATGATGCTATTTGTTGAAAACACACCCATATTAACAAAACGCAACGCCGAAAAACTCAAGCATTATTATGACAATGGAAACATTCATTCAATAATTTTCTCCGGAACAAGCTACGAAAAAGCAAATCTTCCGGAGAGTATGCGCGACCGCATCGGTTCCCGTGTATTTTCTCTCCCGCGTTTTACCGAGCAGCTCGCTATCAATTCTGTCCAACACATGCTTGATTCAACAGTATTCTTCCCCGCACAACTCATTAGAATGGTGCACAAACGTTATTCAGAACCAACAGAATTCTTCGAAATGTGTTCGCGTATTTGCGAGCATACAGTACGAGCAAAAGCAGAGAAGGTAAATGCAATTCATCTACAGGTGATGCACGCTGAGTGACTGGTTCAAGATAGCAGGATTCAAGGAAAATCCCCTAACAAGCAAGCCTCTTGCAGAGGATGCACAAACAAAGGAAACAGAGCAAGTACTCGAATACATCGAGAACAATCAGTGTATTTTCGTCCAGGCAAAATACGGAAGAGGAAAAACAGCACTACTCAAGAACATCATCAACAAATTTGGCGGTAAACGCAAAATCATTTACTATGCCAACGTTCCAAACGAAGTTATTCCCCTCGACATTCTAATCAAGCAATCTTCCCGTATCAAGAAATACTTCGGCCACATGCCTCGTGATCTCATTTTACTATACGATGAAGCACAAGACATCAGCCGCGAAAACGCTGCGGTTGTTGCTGGTTTTTTTAACGCAGGAAACATCCGTGCAATTGTTTTCTTTGGTACAGAGTATCAAAAATCTCATTTCCCTCTACCGCTACGAAACTTAATGGCAAAGAACACAATCCAACTTTCAGATTTGAACGACACTCAAGCACTTAAACTCATCAAGAGTCGCGTTGACAATCTCATTTCAGATCAAGCAATTAAAGAACTGAACTTCCTTTCCGACGGCAATCCTCGCAGACTACTCGAACTCTGCGAACAAGCTTGCTATCTCTTCATCCACAAAGAAGGCGACAAGATTTCTATCGCAGAGGCAGAAAAGATGGCAAAAGAACTCAAACCAAAGCGTTCTGGCGTGTACGACTTAACAGCACTTCACAAATTAGAAAATTAGCGCAAGAACACTTGCAATACATCTTTATCTTTCAATACATGCTTGGCCTGGAATCGCTGCCCTGGGAATTTCGCAGAAGGACCCCACACTTTTCCAAATCGGAATCGTTTCAAGAAATCTCTGTGTAGTTTATTACACACATCCCCAATAGTGCTCCCTTCCCGCATGATGAGCGGTTCTTTCAAATCTGCTTTTTTGTTCTGTTCTTTCAAGAATACCCTCATCAATCGCAAATTCCTGTATATCGCATCCTTTACAGGCCGCAGGTTATCCTTCTGCGCAGACAAGATGATTGCTTTCGGATATTTTTTCTTTGCAGCAGCACGAACAGATGCACTCGCAAGATCTGCTTTATTCAGCAATAACATCGACGGTAAATACACTTTATTCTTCTCTATGACATCGATAAGCTGGTCCACACTAATATCTTCCCGAATAATGATGTGTGCATTACTCATTTTGAATTCTTTCATGACAGCAACAATTGTCTCCTTGTCCAGTTTCGTCAATTTGCACGTTGTTGCAATTTTAATTCCACCACTTGCCGATTTAACAATCTTGACATCTGGAAATTCTTGATCAAGTCGAATCCCTGAGTCGTACAATTCTTTTTCCAACGCCGCAAGTTGTTTAAGATCAGAAATATCAATAACAAACAAAACCAAGTCAGAGCCTCGTACAACAGAGATAACTTCTCTTCCCCTGCCTGCACCGCGCGCTGCCCCTCTAATTAGCCCAGGCACATCCAAAATTTGAATCTTCGCATCTTTATATTCCAACAATCCCGGAATACAATCAAGCGTTGTAAACGCATATCCTGCTGCTTTTGATTCCGCATTCGTCAATCTATTCAACAGCGTAGATTTTCCCACTGATGGAAACCCAACCAGCACTGCAGTGCCGTCCCCTGTCTTTCGAACAGAGTATCCTGTTGTTTTTCCTTTCGAAGAACTTCGTGTTTCTTGCGTTTCCCGCAATCGAGCTATTTTAGCCTTGACCAAGCCTACATGATGCTGCGTGCGCTTATTGTACTTGGTTTTCTTGAGCTCATCTTCAAGCTCCTTTATCTGTGTTCCATAGTCAGGCATACTCTAGCTCACTCATCACGATTTATATTCCTTTCGCCGTCGCAAATTTTATAAACGTCGTCCCGCCCTGAAAAGGTAATGGCAGATCCTGTAATTCCTCTTGCATCTGGAGCTGAATTGCTCAAGCAAGCGCTTTCTTCAGTAGTCAATAGACTCCTTCTTGCTGCTATTGTGCTCTTAGTAGGGTTCATCGCAGGTCGCTTGGCAGGGAAGTTCGTTGAGCATGTTGTTCGCGCTATGGAGCTCAACAGAGCGGTTCACGCTGCAACGCGTGTTACACTGGAAATCGACGAAATCCTTGGTAGAATTGTTTCTTACGGTATTTACTTTCTTGTTGTGGTGGCTGCACTCGATGTACTTGGTGTGGGAAGCATTTTCTTCACGCTCATTGCAGCAGGTATTATCATCGCGCTAATTATTTCATTCGTCCTCGCCATTAGAGACATGATCCCAAATCTACTTGCCGGCTGGCACATCAAACGCCGGAAACTTGTCAAGAAAGGCGATACAATCAAAGTAGATACAGCAGAGGGCAAAGTAGTGAAGGTTGAAATGATGGAAACCCTACTTGTTACATCAAAAGGAGATGACTTATTCATTCCTAACGCTACACTTATCAAAAACGAATTAGTAAGAAAACGTCGTTAAAGCTGTTTCTTTTCAAGCATACTGACAATACTCCAAATCTGAGTTCTTGTATACGCTTGTAGGTTTGATTCTTCAGAAATCTCGTCGAGCTCTTGCAAAGCTCTATCGATTCGCATGCTTACTTCACAATTGTCTTGCAAACAATTGATCGTTGCCAAAATTCTTTCCTTAACATTCTTAGGAACAGTTGTATCGTCTTGCAACTCTCCTAGTGCTTCAACAATCAGGTTTACGCTGTCTTCATTGTGAACGCTCATTTTGCATGTCCTCAACCACTTCTTTTTGTAACGCTTCAGCTTTTTCTTTAACATCAGCTTCCTGCTTGTCCAGTGTGCCAATTCGCAGCTCAACAAGTTCTTTCTTACTTTCAAGCTCTGTAACAATTTCAGGAGTAGGAGTTGCAACCATGATGTTGCCGATAATTTTGTACGCAGAATCTTTTCCTTGAATTTCCTTTAGTGCAGATTCAACTTCTGCAAGCTGAACTTGCATTGTTTGTTTTTGTTGTAGAAGACTTTGTAAGCTTTGCTCGAACATCTGAAGCTGTTGGATCTTTTCTTGTGCACTCATTTGACACGCTCCATGCTTTCGATTACGGTTAACATCTTTGTGATTGTTGTTAGGTGAGCACGCAATGCTGTACTGTCCTGTGCTTCAACAGAAAACACAACACCCTTTTTATCTTTTTTGACTGTGTATTCCGAGCGCGATGCCATTTTTTTGTCTTCTGACGCAAAACTTTTCAAAATGACATCCGCATCTCCATCCGCGTGAATGGTTGCACGATACATCTAGCGAGCTTTAATTTTTGTTGTTGTCGTTCGAGGTTTGTACAAAATCTTACTACCGCAGTATGGGCAGCGAATCTTTGTACGGAGATATTCTGTAGAAACTTTCTTGTTACAATCAAAGCACTTGTACTCAACCATTATTCCTGTTCCTCTCCTTGGTCAGGCTTCGGTACGTGTTTGTACGATGTTGGAGCAGGAACAGCTTTTTCAAGCTCTTCATCCTTTTCTGGCTCAACATCATCAACAATTTCCATCTCAACCTGTTCTTTTGCAGCTTGAGCAGTTTTTCCAATGACATACGCTCTACCAGTGAACTTGTTATCACACTTGGTGCATTCCCAAATTCCTGTAGAAATTCTTCGTGCTTTGTCCTTCAAGCAGTATGGGCAGGCAGTAGACTGACGTCTTTCTTCTTCAACTTTACCAACCTTGTACTTGACCCGTCTTCCATATCTCGCTCCAAAGCGCTTAATAGAAGGATATCGTGTTAGCGTTGCCATATTGAACCTCGATGTTCTCGGAACTAGAAGGGCTTTATAAAGCTTATGGCCATATCCCTCGTTAAACTCCAACAGCAATGTTTAAATATCATTTTTACCAGAATCCCCTTATAAACACAAGGTGATGCCCATGGCAAACAAGGTAATAGCAATCTTATTGAGTATTATCATACCAGGGACCGGCCTTCTCTATCTTGGCGGCTCCAAATATATGGTCAAATTCCTAGTCAGTTTCTTGCTATCCTGGCTCTTTGTTCCATACATTCTCGGAATCTACTGGACTATAACAGCACCAGAATTCGGTTCAGCAGAATAGAAAAAAATGGGGCTACCCGGATTCGAACCGGGGTCCTCTGGCCCCAAACCAGAGATGATAGCCAAGCTACACTATAACCCCAATGTACAGTCCGAACTCTCGAGACCTTTTTAAACGTATCGCCACCAAACTCTTATATATCCTTCTCAAGCACATTTAACCCATGGCAATGAGCGCTGTTGAGCGGCACCATCTGAAGAAGTTGGTGAAGGAGTTAGAATCTCATTTAGGTAGGCATACCGAGCTTGTTTCAGTCTATATTCCAGCTGGTTACGACATCAACAAAGTTGTCGCGCAATTGTCAAGCGAACAAGGAACAGCTACCAACATCAAATCTTCAGCAACGCGAAAGAATGTGATCGATTCTCTAGAGCGCATGATCCAGCATCTGCGTTTGTTCAACAAAACACCAACAAACGGTTTAGCTGTCTTTTCAGGAAACGTAGCAGAAAGAGAAGGCCAGCAAGATCTCCAAGTTTGGTCTGTTGAACCACCAAACCCGCTCAAAACAAGAATTTATCGTTGCGATAAACGTTTCGTTACCGAACCATTACGAGACATGACCGAAACAAAAGAAATTTACGGTCTTGTTGTCATGGACAGACGCGAAGGAACTATCGCATTGCTCAAAGGAAAATCAATCATTCCTGTTGCACGTTCAACATCAAACGTTCCCGGCAAAACAAGAGCAGGCGGTCAGTCAGCTCAGCGTTTCGAACGATTAAGAGAAGGTGCTGCAAAAGATTTCTACAATCGTTTAGGTGAACACATGAAGGACTCTTTTTTCGACATGCGTGAAAACTTAAAAGGAATCTTAGTTGGCGGTCCAGGGCCGACAAAGAATGATTTTGTTGAAGGAAATTTCATCACCAATGAACTCAAACAAAAAATTATCACAATCAAGGATTTGTCATACACAGATGATTTCGGCCTGCAAGAACTTGTTGACAAAAGTCAAGACGTTCTCGCTTCAGAAGAGATCGCTGGCGAAAAGAAACTCGTAGGAAAATTCTTACAATCACTCGCAACCAATTCCAAAATGGTTGAATACGGAAAAGCTCCAGTCCTAAAAGCGCTCGAGCTAGGCGCAATCGACGTCCTCTTACTTTCAGAAAGTCTCGATGACAAAGAACTCGAAGAGCTAGAAGAAAAAGCAAAAGAACTCGGTACAGAAACACAAATCATTTCTACTGAAACCCGGGAAGGAGCCCAACTCGCTGAGATGGGCGGCATCGGCGCACTCTTGCGTTATGAATTGTCATGATAGCGGAAACAGCATTCCAACGTCTTTATCCAAGCAAGGATAGCAAATACAATTTCTCCATAAAATACTCAGGACAATTTGCTGATTACAACGCAAACGTCCGTAAGTACTACAACGACATTTCCTTTTCCCTTAGCAAGAAGTGGAAAAACGTCAACGATGAAATCGTCATCGGTTTACTCCAAGATTTACTCGTTAAGATTCTCCGCGATAAAAAAATACAAAAGACAATGAACATGGACATGTATCATAGTTTTGTAAAGAACTTGCACCGTGCAGCGCCAGTTGCAGAAGCTCCACCAATCTTGGAACTCTCATTCAATCGTGTTAACGATGACTTCTTTGGCGGTTTGATGGAAATGCCAACTATCAAGTGGGGCGAACCAGCAACCCACAAGCTCGCGCATTACGATTACCAAATTGACACCATCATCGTAAGTTCTCATTTCAAATCTGCTCCAGAACGCATTCTGGATTACTTGATGTACCACGAACTCCTTCATAAGAAACACAAGTACACCGGAACAGCTCATCGCACTCTCCATCACTCAGCTGCATTCCGCAAGGATGAAAAGAAATATCCCTATTTTGAAACCATCGAAAAGGAAATCAATCACTTTCTGAAAGGCAAGAAACGCTTCGCTTTCTGGCAAAAAAATTTATAGGAATAACGGTTAGCTAAGGGCATGGAACTTAGGGTTGCGAGTAAAACAATAGATACGGTTGTAATTGGTAGAGACTCCCGTAGCGTGGATTTACCAAGAAGAATCACTGTACCTGTTCTAGAACTTCAAATTCCAGAGGATGACAACACAATCGTTAACAGTTCTGGTCGTAGGTCTCTTGTTGTAGAAGTTTCTGCAATAGACTACAGCAGACACCAAATTAACTCCCGATACCCTTTAACAGTTTACTCTGTTGATGACACGATTTGGTACACTACAGAAGACCGAGCCGTAATGGGGTATGTTCAGCGAAAACGTCAAGAAAGGATACAGGAACAGGAAAGACTCAGAGCTTCCAATAGTCAAAGTCACTCTCATTCTTGAAAAGATTTATAAATGACCCCTCTGCTCTTCTGGGTATGACTACGAAGGTAGCAAGTGTAGGATCATTGAAAGTGGGCAGCTATGTCATGATTGAAGGTGTAGCATGCAAAGTATCCAGTTTACAAGTATCCAGACCAGGTAAGCACGGTCACGCTAAGGTCCGTATGGAGGCCTCAGGCATTCTTGATGGGAAGAAGCGTGTAACAGTGATGCCAGGTCACGACAGCGTTGACGTTCCTGTGATTGAGAAAAAGACCGCTCAGGTTCTTTCGATTTCAGGAAACACAGCAAATGTCATGGAAACAGAAACGTATGAAACGTTCGATCTTGAAATTCCTAGCGAACTTCAAAGCCAAGTTGTCGATGGCGCTACTGTGTTGTATTGGCAAGTGCTTGAAGATCGCGTGATGAAACAAGTAAAGGGTGCTGAATAATTAAATGGCAAGATTTCCAGAAGCAGAAGCTCGTAAGTTGCGAGGTATTTACGTTTGCCATAGTTGCAAGAGCAAAATTCGCGCACCAAGCTTGAAAGTTATTCAAGGCAAAGTGTCATGCCGTAAGTGCAGAAACGACACACTACGTCCAGCACGTAAAAAGTAATATTCATGCCTCTTGATTTTATTCTTGAACATTGGCCAGTGTTATTATTCTACTTGGTAGTGTTTTCTTTAGCATTCTATTACCGCAAGCATAAGAGCGTTACAATCCAGGGAAACATCATTGTACTTTGGCGAACTAAATTCGGTATTTCTGCTATGGATAAAATCGCAAGAAAGATGCGCGAGTTCATGAAACTACTCGGCTACATTGGTATTGGTGTGGGTTTCCTTAGCATGGCTGCAATGGTCGGTTTCATCTTCTTCGGCTTGTACAATTTATTCTTCAAACCAGATGCACCACCAGTAATTGCGCCAATCATTCCCGGCGTACAAGTGCCAGGCATTCCATTTGCAACTCCGTTCGTAGAAACTGTGCTTGTTATTTTCATCGTTGCAATTGTTCATGAATTCGCACACGGCGTTATTGCCCGAGCTCACAGAATTCGCGTTAAGAGTTCAGGTCCTGCATTGTTCGGTCCATTCTTAGCTGCATTTGTCGAACCCGATGAAAAAGAACTCAAGAAACAACCCGACACGGTAAATTATTCAATCTTCGCTGCAGGAACGTTTTCAAATTTACTTTTAGCAGCACTCCTTGTTCCAGTAATCATGTTATCTGGCGCAGTAAGTACTTCTCTCTATCCAGCCGCAGGTTTATCTTTTGGCGAAGTACAAGAGAACTTCCCTGCACAAGACGCAGGCATTCAACCAGATACGATTTACACTTCAATTAACGATAAAGAACTCAATTCCTATGCAGACTTGCGCGCAGAACTTGCACTTACACGACCTGGCGACACGATAACACTCGGCACGAGCTCTGCATCTTCAACAATAACCCTTGGTGAACATCCTGATGGATCAGGTCGCGGCTATATGGGCGTGGTCGGTCTAGAAAATCATTTCGAGAATGAAGAATCAACAGGATTCTCTATTTTCAACTGGTGGAACTTCTTTGTTATGTACTTAGCAATCATTAGCGTTGGTATTGGAACTGCAAATATGATCCCTGTAGGCCCAATTGACGGTGGCCGTATGTTTTTACTCGCTGCGACGAGAATTTTCGGAGAACGAAAAGGTCAGAAAGTATGGCTATACTTTAGCTTGATTCTCTTTGTCATTGTTCTTGTACAATTACTCAAGGTTCTCCTGACAATTGTGCAAGGTGCGTTTAGTGGTTAACGTTATTCTTGTTGAGCCGCAGTCTGCAGGTAATATTGGCAGCATTGCAAGGGCTATGAAGAATTTCGGCGCAAAGCAACTCTATCTTATCAACCCGGCCGCAAATCACAAATCAATTACAGCAAAGAAGTTTGCTATGCATGGTGCAGACATTCTAGCAAAAGCAAAGAAAATCTCTTGGCAAGAAGCACTCAAGCATGACATTGTCATCGCTACCACAGCCAAAATAGGCAGCGACTACAACATTCCTCGTTCGCCCTTAACACCAAAACAAGCAGCAGCAAAGCTTGCTGGTGTAAAAAATCGCAAAGTAGCTCTTGTTTTAGGAAGAGAAGACCGTGGTCTTCTTTCATCTGAAATTCGCGATTGCGACTATCTGGTTACGATTCCAACTGCCAAGTACGCAGCACTAAATATCGCACAAGCAGCTACAATTCTGCTTTACGAACTCCATAACACAAAATCAAAAGAATTCTTCACTCCTATTTCTGCGAAAGAAAAGAAAGTACTTCTCGAGCTCATAAACAAAGACATTGCTTCTCTGCAATTCTCCACCAAAGAAAAGCGCGAAACTCAAAGAAGAGTCTGGAAGCGTGTTATCGGTAAATCATTACTAACAAAGCGAGAAGCATTTGCATTACTTGGATTCTTCCGCAAGCGGCGCATCTAGTGCATTCGATTTAATCAATTTCCGTTCTACAAGATATTTTTCTATTCGTTCTAGCCCAACAGGTTGTGCTTGGTCTCCAAGTGCGTAGTACGTATGCTGCACTTGTCCTCCCCAACTGTAGTCTCCTTTCTCACTCTCTACTTTCAACACCCGAAATTCCCCTGTTTGCAATCCACGTTTCAAGTTGTAATAGATACTCCGCAACGTAGTCTTCGGAAACAGCTCAAGATAGATCTTATACACTTCGTAACCGTGTCCATGCCCAAGAAAATGCAAGAGTTCAACCAGGTTCTGGCGAATGACGCTGTGAACGGGTCTACCTCTTGGCATAATACATGATTTTCTGGTAAATACCACTTAAATAATTTACTATATTGTAATTATTTCAAAGAAAAAAAAAGAAACTCACTTGAGTTTCTCTGCTTGAACTTTAGAAAGTACTCGCCAGCATTCATGCGGGCCACTTTGACTCTTGGTTACCGCAAAAAATCTACCATTCTTTTCTCTAACGTCGTACTCTGAGGATTTGAATTTTTTCTTTGATTTCACATCATAAAACTCGAGTTCTTCTGCCATTTTTGGTCATCACCTGTATGGATTGTATTCATTCCAGAGTACCAGTGCTTTATAAATATTTCCCAGATTTAGCAAAAAGCTTTATATAGGCTGCTCCCGAAAACATGAGTAAGCTATATATGAAAATAAGTGCGAGGTGCGTGATATGGCCGAAGGTCGATGTATGAAGTGTAAGGCACAGGTGGAGATTAAGGATCCAGAAGAAGTGACCATGAAGAATGGCATGAAAGCTATGAAAGGTGTCTGCCCAACATGCGGAACAAAGGTTTTCAGAATATTGGGTAAGGCGTAAAGCCTCCCTTTTCTTCTTTTTATGTTCATTGTAATTCTTAGCGCAGAGCATCCGAAACTAGCGAAAGCAGAAGTACAATCACTCTTCCCGTTCGCTTCTTTTTCAAAAAATCTCGCGTTTGTCTCTACAAGCAAGCACATTCCACGCTTAGCTTCTGCAAAAGCAGCCTACAAGCTCTTGTTCAAGACCACTGTAAGCAATCTTAACAAAAGCGTGGCAGCGTATAACTGGCAGCAGCACTACAAGAAAAGTTTCTCTGTTACCTATCTCGATCCCAAACAGCGTATTTCAAAAGAAAAACAACTCGCTGCAATAATTCATTCCTCTCTCCGCAATCCAAATGTTTCCCTTACAAATCCAACAACTCAGTTCACATTCATACAGAACAAAAACACAGTCTACGCAACCATCCCTCTTAAAATTCCAAACCCGAACTACGCCACCAGATTTCCTCACAAACAACCTGGCTTCAAACCCATTTCACTCAAGCCTCGCCTTGCTCGCTTACTCGTAAACTTAACAGGCAGCACAACGTCAATCTACGATCCTATGTGCGGCATTGGCGGTTTTCTTATTGAAGCAGGGCTCATGAAGCTAGACGTAAAAGGCAACGACATCAACAAACACGCAATTACCGCTACGAAAAAGAACCTCGCAAAATACAAAATTAAAGCAACGCTCACAAATGCCGACGCTTTCTCCCTCAAAAGAAAACATCCGTATCTCATTACAGACATTCCTTACGGTAGAAACACGGCTCCTGTTTCAAAGGAATTCATCAACAACGTTCTCAATCACATCGCAACCACAGTTACAAAACGAGCAGTTATCATTCTCCCATCCACAGCTAAATACTCACTACCTAAAAAACTCGCCTTAGAAGGCAACTTCACTTATTACATCCATAAATCTCTCTCGAAGCGGATTCTCATCGTTAGAATTAAATAAATCCCACCTCTCCTGCTTGGTATGGAAGCTGAGCTTAAAGAAGCACTTCAGAAGAACAAAGCGATATCTCTCTTTGCAAACTGTTCTGTGCGCTACTCAGGTCGCGCAGAAAGCTATCTCGGTGCAGGGGACCGTTTTATAATCATCAAGAGCGATGGTACTCTTCTAGTCCATCAACCGCAGGGCAGCGCTCCTGTGAATTACATGAAAGACGGTTCTGCACACGATGTTATTTTAGAAAATGGCGAAATGCAACTGAAAAGCCAAAACCTCGCGCTCAAAGAATATCTTGACATCACACTCCATACAATTCACTCGTTCCACACCGCAGAACTTACTGATGGCGAAAAAATCCAACTTATGGGTTCTGAAAAAGATATGTCTGATATGATTTACAACAATCCTGAACTTATTTCAGCAGACTTCAAACCTATTAGCAGAGAAGAACAAACAAAGTACGGCTTCCTTGACGTGTTCGGCTACGATAAAGACAACAACCTCGTCATCATTGAATGCAAACGCTACATTGCAGATCTAAAAGCAGTTGACCAGCTAGAACGCTACGTCAAAAAGATGAAAGAGCTTCGCGGCATCAACAATATTCGCGGCATCATTGCTGCTCCTAAGATAACACCCAATGCAAAAGACATGTTAAACAATCGCGGATTCGAGTTCTGCAGTCTCGCACCCCCAAACAATTTCGAACGTTACGATAAAGATCAGAAGAAATTAGGCGAGTATTAAGCACTATCCAGTATTCTATGTGCATCTGAACTACTTAACTGCCGTTCTACAGCTTTCCCTGTTCGCGCCAATAATTTAGCCCGCAACAACTCTTGTTCGCGATTACTTACACGCGCCACACGATCAACAAGAACCAGTCCGTATGGATACCCAGGAAAAATAACATCTCTGCTATTCTCTACTAAAACATCCAAACCAATTTCCCGAAAAGAATCAACGCGGAAAATATGCTTGCTTGCTTCGTGAAATTTACAAAATCGCATAAAAAAAGGACCGTTAGCAACAGGATAATATTCCCAGATTCCAGCCGGCGCGTGATGCGCAAGCAGTGCAGTAAACAACGTTCCTGCATCGGTAAGCAACGTACTTGTTTTTGCAACCGCAACAACATCTTTTCCCGATAATATTTGCAATCGCTCCTCCTCTCCTTTAAACCGCGCTTCTAATGTTCCATCAAGCACAACAAGTCCATTCTGGTTAAGTGCAAGATCAAGCTCACTTAACCGCCGCACCATTTCGCCTACTGTTTCGATCGGCACCGTGCTTCCATTCTCAACAGCATCAAACACAAACGCAGTATCCCACTCTCCTTCTACTGGATACACGTTCGCAACATATCGTAGTTTGTCCTGCATCTCAGCGCGCACAACAAGATAGCACTCTTTTCTCTGTATTCCAGCTCGTTTCCCATTCTCAAACTGTACAGCAGCTACCCGAATATACTGTACACTCAGTGCGCCACTATTGATCAAAACAGCGTTCCCCCCATCTATATAGGAGGCATTCCCTGCTTTTCCAGTCAATTGCCTATAGTATTCTTGAGAAAAAGGCACTGATTCGAGGTTTTTATTCACAAAATACGCTTTCGTTCCCTCTACTTTCTGCCCTTCTTGAGCGATTTGATCAATAAAATCGTCCATATTCAGAGCGTAAAAGGAACGTTAATAAATGTTTGTAGCAGCAAAAACACCATGAAAATCCTGAGAATTGCAGTAATTACACTCATTCCGTTACTTTTTATTGTAACAAATAGCCTAAGTTTGTTGTACGATGCAGATTTTCTTGTTAATATTTCTACAAATCCCGATCAAGCAGCTCCAATCGTTTCTTTTGTGCAATTCGGAACAGATCTTCCAAGTTTGACGCAATCTGAATCAGATCACATGCAAGATGTGCGTTCGCTTGTTATCAAAACACAATTGTTCTTTATTGCACTTCTAGCAATCGTAACAACGCTTCTCTATTTTATTTGGAAAGATGACAAACATCTCTTTTTCCGTCGGTGCGAATCAATGCTATTGCGCGGATCTGCAATTGCTTTAGGAATCATTATTGCTCTCTTTGTCGCTCTTCTAAATTTTTCTTCTTCATTTAACACATTCCACGAATTATTTTTCAAGCCAGGAACGTTTTCATTCCCTCCAACTTCAACATTAGTCACACTTTTTCCAGAAGTTTTCTTCCAAACAACAGCATTTCACGTAATTATCGCAACAACTTTGCAATCAATTGTAATTATTACACTTTTGTGGTACGATCAGTTGCAAATGTTTGCAAAATTCGCAAAAATGCGAAAATAAACGCAAAATTACGTGTAAAAGATACTGAACCTCTGACTAAAAGCAGAAATGTTTATAAACGAAAAATGCCATTTTTAAGCTAAATTTAATCTACCTTGAGGTGATTATTTCATGGCTGCAAGACGCAAAAAACGTGCGGCAAAGAAGAGGACGACGCGAAAGCGGACTACGAAGCGTAAAGCTACGAAGAAGCGCGCAACAAAGCGACGTGCTAAGAAAAAGGCTGCACCAAAGAAGCGCAGGCGAAAGGCTGCGAAGAAGGCTGCTCCTAAGCGACGAAAGAAGCGAGCTACTAAAAAGAAAGCTGCTCCTAAGAGACGCAAACGGAAAGCAACCAAAAAGAAGGCGCCAAAGCGACGTAAAAAGCGAGCTGCTAAGAAGAAGCCTGCTAAGCGACGCAAGAAGCGAGCTGCAAAGAAGAAGCCTGCAAAGCGCCGAAGAAGACGAAAGAAGTAACTGACGTCTAATTTTTTATTTTTTTTATTTTTAAAATTCTCCCAAATTTTTCTGAACTGGTTTGAACTCTTCTTGACTTTCTTCTTCAGAAACAATTTCCCCATACACACCGTCATAGCCAGGCTTCACTTTTATCTTCCCAGCTCGATTTGCAAGAATCATCTCTCCCACTTCAGGGTGAATTTTTTTCAACGCATCTCCATCTGCGTTAAGCAATATAGAATATTCATCTCCCCACTCTTTCAGCATATCATTGTAGATCGCCCATACTTTCTTGGTTGCAATTCCTGCTTGCAACACACTAGCAATTAACTCGGATAGCGGAATAAGCGTTTTGAACGGCACTGCATCTTCTGGCTTGTACCCTTCAGGTCGCTTCGCAAGTTCTTCAACTCTATTCAGCACACCAATAGTTAGCTTCTTCCCACACTTCGGGCAAATTCCATTCAATTTCTTCGTTTGCTCAGGTTCAAATGAAACATCGCAGTTCCGATGCCCATCAACATGATATTTTCCATAGCCAGGGTCAACTTCAATAGTCTCACTCAGCCCTTTGCGTGTTCGTATCGCATCAACAACAGCATCGTACGTTAAATCTTTCAAATCAAACACGTTACATTCTCGTCCCATTCTCCACGGCCAGTAACTGTGGGCATCAGAATTCGACAGCAACGTTATCCCATCCAAACTCGGTACTCTCCAGTTCATTTCAGGATCAGAAGACATTCCTGTTTCAATCGCATGAACATGCTTGGCCTGATCTTGAAAGCATTCTTGCAAAGAATCAAACCCCGACATGCTTCCTAGCGCACCAAACCACGGTGTCCACAAGTGTGCAGGCACAACTTCTATTTTCTCATGAATATCCTGCATCGCTTCAACAAGTTCGATGCTGCTAAATCCAAAAATAGGTCGACCGTCATAATCCAATCTTCCTTTACTTCCAAGAAATTCTTGAATGCGAACCGCTGCTTCTTTGTTCGGCGCGTAAAGCAAGTGATGTATTCTCCTTCCTTTCCCACCTTGCGTGTAAATCAACGCAATCTCTGTCTGCCAAATAAACGGATACCCTGTCTTGCTCCTCAGTATTCCATTTTCCTCAGTTAGCTTGCTCTGCAATTCTTTCATCCAAATAGGATGTTGAAAATCACCAGTACCCAGCACGTGCAACCCTTTCATTTTACCGTACTGCTCTAAATTTTCCAAGTTCAATTGCCCGGTCGCTCTACTGTAGTGCGAATGCATGTGCAGATCAATGAAATACTTCATAGAAAACTCCCCAGCGTACTCTGCTTTTTGTCTTCAACTTCCTCCACAATAGAGACGTGCATCGTATCAAACAAACTCTCCACAGCAGGAAGTACTTGATTGTTAATGTAATACTCTGAATCGTAAACATGATTTGCAACCTCATCGGGTAACTTAACTCTATCCCGTATCCTTCCTTTTCCTGCCGTCACAATATATTGAACAATCATCCCCGGATACACTTCCTTCCCTTGTTCCTGCATACGCTTCGCAGCAGCAACGTGCGGACCAATTGCTTCATACTGACTCGGGTCGCGTTGCAGTTGCGTCTGTATCACCAATTCTTCTGCTGGCAAGGTATGATTTTTCAGCTCGGTAACAATTTTCTTAACATACGCTGTCGCTTTTTCTGCATCGTGTTCTTTAAGCAGTATACGCAACACTTCTTTCTGCGTACTCCGCGCAATTTTGGACGCATTCCTTCGAACAGTTTCAAATCCTTTGATTTTCAGTTCTCCTTTCTCAGTGAGCAGTGCATATCGCTTCTTCGCTCCCCCACCGCCTTTGGCTGCAACAAATATCCCAGAGGAATAATACCCATCAAATTCTAATTCCATCAACCCAGGAAGTGATTCATTAATAACATCAACAAACTTTTCTGCTTCTTCCCGCTTTTTACTTCCAAGCCCCAGAAAAATACTGTCTGTATCCGAATACAATACTTCAAAGCCCGCTTCCTTTGATTTCTCTATAACGTCATGAATGTGATGTCTTCCAAACGCTGTAATGATCCTTGCTGCTTCTACAGAGTACCAGCGCGCCCCGACAAACCCTAGGTAGCCGTACGTTGCGTTTGCAACAAGTTTCAACGCTAGTTGCCGCGCTTGCAACATTTTGTTATCAGGATCTTTTTTGATTTCTTCCTTGACTTTCAATCGAGTTCGAATAATGTTCTCTATCATCTCCGAGATAAATCCACGCGGTTCTTTGCACACCCAGTACTCCTCGCTCAGTTCCGGAACAGCCTCTGAATTTTCTTTGCATTCCTTCACATTCACTGTTTCCGGCGAGATGTTGTGCGCAGAAATAATCGTAGGATACAGGCTCAAGAAATCAAAAACAATGATGTCCTTGTAAATTCCCGGTTTCGGCTCAAAAACAAACGCCCCTTCGAATCGTTCTCGAACCCGGCTAATACTTTCATTCTCTCCTGGCCTGCTCGGCGCAATTCGATTACTTTGGAACGCTTCCCGCAATAAGTACCATTCAACCAGCTGCGAATAACTTAGCGAGTACACATGACTCAGCGGCAATCCAATAAGCTTGGCCATTCCCATGATGTTTGGTAAAAACAATTCTGCTAACCGGTACGTAAGATCTGTATCCTGCAAATTATAATCCGCAAACTTGCTCAACTGTTCTTTATCTCCGTTCTCCCACGCCCGGAACACTTCTTGAAAGTCAACCTCTATTTTGCCGTCCCCCAAAAGTTCTTTTGCAACACTATCAAGAGTAAACACAGGAGTTTCCAAAGAAAATCGCACACTTTTACGAACATAAGTCAACAAATCAATGTTTGCAATTCCCGTGATCAACACATCTGTGGTTCGATTCTTCCGCAGCCCAGTGTAATCAGTTCCAATATCAAAAGCAGCGCCCAGTTTCTCAGCGCGCTCTTTGATAAACGGCAAATCATATCCGTCGCTATTATACCCTGTCAGCACATCCGGTCCGTATTCAACAATCGCATCCCGAACAGCTTCGATCAACTCTTTCTCATCTTTTACAACAACAAGATCATCATGCTCGCAGTCCTTCCACGTTATCACACGCCGAAATCCGTCACCAATCAGCGCCACCATGATAATAGGATCGCGATGCGCCACTGGTAGTTTTCCTGTGCTGCTATAGGTCTCAATATCAAACGCAAGTATCCGTACTGTATCGAGTGAATCACTTTCATGTGTAATACTCTTAACAGCATAGGTCGGCGTCCGATATTTTTCTTGTACTTCTTCACATTCAACCTTGTGCTTCGTCAAGGGCCGTATATCGTGATCCAAAAAATATCTCCGCGAAAAAAGAATGTCTGCCTCAAGAACAGTTCCAATGCTTTTTGCTGCATCCCGCAACAACGGTACATCTGCAGGCCGTTCTACAAATGCTTTCAGCACCTCAACGGTTTTTCCCTTGTATGTCATGTTTGCTTTTTCAACAGAGACAACACCCACCGTCCGTTCGCGCTCAACATGCAAATTCATCAGTTGTTTTTCCGCAATATCGTTATCTTTCGCAAGCACTTTAAAATGCGGAGTATATCGATCATCCAGCAAAGTAACTTGCTTTCCAGTTTCATCTCTCCCAAAGATCTGTACAACAGGCTTCCCGTTTTTCAGCGTGTAGCTAACCTCGACGGGGTAGAAAGTTTTCTCCATATGTTTTGAATTTGTAGGCGGTATTTAAACATTGCCAACAGATTTAAATATTCACACTTGTTTATCCCTGAAATGTCCAAGGACAAGGAAGCCCTGAAGCTTCATGCAAAGCTTCGCGGTAAAGTGGTTGCGAGATCAAAGATACCTCTTCGTTCTCCTGATGATTTATCTCTGTTGTATACGCCAGGCGTTGCAGCAGTAAGTATGGCCGTTGCCAGAAATAAGGCCGACGCCTACAAATATACGATGAAAGGCAATACAGTTGGTATTGTCAGCGATGGTTCTGCTGTTCTCGGCCTTGGTAATATCGGTCCTGAAGGTGCTCTTCCGGTCATGGAAGGAAAAGCACTCCTCTTCTCCGAACTAGCTGGCCTTGATGCATTTCCCATTTGTTTAAACACGCAAGATCCTAAAGAAATTATCAAGAACGTCATGGATATTGCTCCTGTGTTCGGCGGCATTAATCTCGAAGACATCGCCGCCCCTCAGTGTTTCGAGATTGAAGACACACTCAAAAAGAAACTAGACATCCCTGTGATGCACGACGACCAACATGGTACGGCGGTTGTTGTACTAGCAGGAATGATCAACGCATTCAAACTTTCTAAGAAACCAAAGAACTCAAAGATTGTTATCGCTGGTGCCGGCGCTGCTGGTGTTGCTTGTGCAAAAATTCTTCTCAACTATGGTATGAAAAACATTGTTCTTACCGACCGTACCGGTGCTATCTACAAAGGTCGAAAAAACCTCAACCCGATCAAGAAAAAAATGGCACTCATTACAAATCACGATCGCGAACAAGGAACGCTTGCCGATGTTTTAAACAACGCAGATGTTTTCATCGGCGTGTCTGGCCCTGGTATATTAAACAGCCAAATGGTTAAGACCATGAACAATCCGCTTATTTTCGCTATGGCAAATCCTACGCCAGAAATCTTCCCTGCAGATGCAATTAAAGCGGGTGCAAAGATTGTAGCAACAGGCCGTTCTGATTTCCCAAATCAAATTAACAACGTGCTCGGGTTCCCTGGTATTTTCCGCGGTGCATTAGACAGCAGAGCTTCTGAGATTAACGAGCCTATGAAACTAGCCGCAGCAGAAGCAATTGCCAAGCTTGTCAAGCCTACTCCGAAGACAATCATCCCTTCTCCGCTCGATAGACGCGTAGTCCCCGCTGTTGCAAAAGCAGTGACAAAGGCAGCCAAGAAAACTGGCGTCGCATAAACTTTTTATACTAGCAAATTAGCATTTTTCTATCTGAATTTGTGGTTTATTCGACCGTTATTCATTGATCCGAATTGCGTTTTTAAGCGTTATTCATTGATCCCACAATATTCCGATATTTAGTGATCCCTATGGTGTACCAAATAATGCCACTGCTGGACTTGGTGTCCGCAATTGTAATCCTCTTTTCCGGCATTTTGCCCGGAAACGTGCTCTTTTACATTGCAGGCTATCTCTTGCTCAAAGGAGGACTCTTTTTCTTGATGAGTAAAGACTTCGCCAGCGCAGTAGATATCGCTATCGGCATCTACGTAATTTTTATTGTAATAGGCTTATCGCACTTTATGGCAAATACGCTAGCATCATTATTCCTTGCACAGAAAGGGTTACTTGGACTTGTTGCGTTGTAGCGGATTCTTTCTCATACCAATAAAAATTAACAATACCAACACTAATCCGAGAAGTAAGAATCTCAATATGTCTCCAATTTCCGACCAGGATCGTAGTGTTCCGATTATGATCGTCAATATTCCGCCCAGCAACAATCCAGAACTCACAGAGACTTCTGCTACAAACATTCCGCCGATCAACACAGCAATTCCAACAATCACAAAGATGAAGAAAATATTTTTGTTGTAATTATCTCGTTGCGTATCAAAGTCTGCACTGCAAGTATTACAACTCACAGACTGCTGACATCCTTCTGCGTCATATTCGTAATCAAGCATTCCGCCGGAACTAAAACATTGTTCTTGGAAAACAGGATCAACATCAAGAGGTTCACATACTTCTTTGTTCACCGGAAAGAACGGTCTTTCCCCACAAAAGTCCTCATACTCCGGTCCTGGATAGAAAGTTTGCACTCCATAAAACACGAAAAGTACAAAGATGATTCCGATGCCTATGGCTAGAAACCAGTTCTTAATGTTGCTTGTGTTCATAATTCGACTTCCGATCCGTTGACCGCACGAACAAGATCAAGATATCCGTCAGCATCTTTGGAATGCTGCACGCGTTCTATGCGTCGTTTAAGCGTATCAAAAAATTGTACTAAAGAATCTTTCACAATGTCTTGTTCTTGAATAATAACTCGTGGTTTCCCAGAAAATTGCGCACCGTTAAAATCCGTATTGATGTTTTCTTCTAATTTAATCAATTCATCGAATACCAACTGCGCAGTCTCTTCCGGATTATCAACCGTAACTGTTTGATAGATCTGTTTCTCCGCACTATCTTCGAACGAAATCTCCAAAACAATCTGATTTGTCTGTGCAGAATATGAGGTGACTCGTACTCGTAGCAGTTTAACAGATATGAGCTTCACAACGTCAGCATCGTATTGGTACACCCTACTTCACCTAGTAATTGTGGTGATTTTCCGCTTTAAATAAGTTTGGTATAGAAGCCCTTTTAAACCCCCTTCGACCCTCTTTAAATATGAACTTTCAAGGACTCGGCCAAGTAGACTCGCCAAAGCTGCTTCTAGACGTTGGCTTCACCGCTGCACGTAAAAAAGCAGACAATGAGCGCGCGAAGAAGCACACGGACTCAACAAAGAAAGCGCGAGCAGTAGAGTCCATGCGCATCCGTACTTCTAGCGAAGTGATCATCAAGCGTCTCAACACAATAGTTCTCGCATTCCCAAACATCGATGATCTGGATCCGTTCTACAACGAACTTATCAAAAGCACAATAGACTATGTTCTCCTCAAAAAAGCGTTCGGCGCACTAGTCTGGGCTCAACAACAACTCAGAAAATTCTCAGAAATGTATACACTTCGCGTACACCGTTCCGGCAGTGTTAAAGATATGGGCGCGATCCGTCGTGAATATTACGGCAGAATCAGTTCTGTCATCAACCAGATAGAAAAACAACTCAAGTTTCTAGAAGAATCCAGAAAAATTATGCGCTCTTATCCTTCAATTAAAACAAAAATGCCAACCATTGCGATCGCTGGCTACCCGAACGTTGGCAAAACAAGTTTACTTCGCACATTAACAACAGCCGACCCAAAAATTGCTTCCTATCCTTTTACAACCCAACAATTAATGATTGGTTATGCAAAACATGACGATCAAAAGTTTCAATTCATCGACACACCCGGTTTGCTTGACCGCCCATTATCGCAACGCAATAAAATTGAAAAGCAATCCATCCTCGCACTAAAGCACGTAACAACAAAAATCCTCTTCCTTATCGACCCGTCGGAAAGCTGCGGCTACCCAATTACAAAACAACTCACCCTCCTTAACCAAATCAAGAAAGACTTCAAACTCCCTGTTGTTGTCATCCTAACCAAGTCCGACTTAGATGCAGTAAAGGAAGTAAAAACCCCAGACAAACAATTTACAATTTCTATAGAAAAGAAACAAGGCATTAAAGAATTGAAAGAATATTTGTTCAATTAATCGTACAAGAACACGGTAATTTCATTTGTGCGCGCTTCAAAGCTAAGCGTGCAGTTGCTTCGTGCTGCTTCGGAACACGAACAGTAAACAGTTTCTCTCCTTCTTTAATCTGCAGCGAAACACCAATTGGCTTACCGAATGACTTCTTCATTCCTGTACTCATACGGTCTGCTCCTGCTCCTGCTGCTAGTGGATTTTCTCGAAGAATGTGAAATGGATATTTGCGAATTTTCAAGTGAAAGCCAGTCTTTCCTAGAGTCCGTTCCAACGCTCGAACCATGGTCTGCCGCGCAGCTTCGATCGCTTCTTGCCGAATCTGTAAGCTTGCTTTCGGAGACAGGCTAAATTCAGAATCAAAAGTGCCTTTAGCATCGCCCATATCGAACCGCACGATCTTCTTTGGCGGGTTCATACGGATGTAGCTCTTGCTCTTGTACTTGGACGTACGAGTATACGGTCTCTCAATCTTCCTATACGCCACAGATCTACGCATCTTTGCCATAGAAGTCAAGAACTAGTTGGCTATTTAAAAAGGTTACGGCCATCCAAGCATATTCTTGATCCAATTCCAGGGTTGGAGTCTGCCTACATGAAGAACCCACTCTTGAACGAGTTTTGGGCCAAGCAGCACGAGTAGGATCACAAAAAGCCGTTTTCGCGTTATAGTAAACCCTGGAAACCACTTCTGGCGGCCTGCCTCAAACAGCCAGTAGTGCAGAAACAGGTTGGGGAACACGAACAGTATCCAGTTCTGCCCAGTTATCTCAAACAGCACAAATCCAATAGTCCGCCAGCCAAATAGGCCGTATGCAGCATATCTCTGTAATCGTTCCCACGATCGCGATTTCCATAGGAGGAAAACCAGAAAGTACATGTCAAGTACTTTGTCCGTTTTGTCATACGATATGAAGTCGCCCTGCCCAATTATGGTAACAAGCGCAACATCCAGTGCATCAGCCACTGAAGCCGCAAGTCCTCCCCAAAACGGCCAGCGCAGGATAGCAAAAGGAACAATCAGTCTTACAAGGATGGCGATAAACGGACCCAATCCTCCAACGAATTCGATCATACCCTCTCTGTGTTTCCGATTCTTTTAAGGTTTCTCAACGAAATTTATAAACCACCCAAAAATCCTCTCAATCATGACCAAAGTACTCACATTCGGCACCTTTGACATTCTGCATGAAGGCCACAAGCACTACTTGGAGGAAGCCAAATCCTACGGAACAGAGCTTATTGTAGTAATCGCTCTTGATGAAACAGTCCAGCAAGTCAAGAATCACCCTCCAAAGCATGATCAGAACACCAGAAAACAGCAAGTTGAGCAGCTCGGCATCGCTAGCCAAGTACTTCTAGGCCATTCTGGTGATAAACACAAGATCATCGAAGAAGTCAACCCAGATATCATTGCACTAGGCTACGACCAAAAAGCTTTTACAGAGAACCTGCTTGATGACTTAACATCACGAAATTTGCATGCTAAAATTATCCGTATGCATTCATTTCACCCGGACAAGTACAAAAGTTCGTTGTTACGATGAAAGTGTTTATCCTGCATGGATACCGCGCAAATCCAGAAGCAAATTGGTTTCCATGGCTTGCAAAACAATTGAAAGATTTAGGTCACGAAGTTACCGTGCCCGAATTTCCCACACCAGCTACATTTTCTGACTGGCAAAAAGTTCTTACAAGCGAAACGTTTGATGAAAAAACAGTGTTGATCGGCCATTCTCTTGGCGGCACATACTCACTTCGCCTCCTTGAAAACTCTCCACTAATACACGCTGCAATTTTGGTAGCACCGCCTATCAGAAAACTTGGTATGGAAGAACTCGATCATCACAACGCTTCGTTTTACGATCACGAGTTTGTCTGGGACGCAATCCACAATAACTGCGACAACATCATTGTCTACCATTCCGACAATGATCCGTACGTTCCATTAGAACAAGCAAAAGTTATCACAGAAAAACTTGACGCAGAATTAGAAATGATTCCCAATTCAGGCCATCTTAACGCCGACGCTGGTTTCACAGAGTTCCCTCAGCTTCTCGACAAATTACGTTCGCTGCAAGAATAAATCTGTTTTCTTCAATAGCTCTTTCGCATTCTTGAACGTCAATCGTTCAACAGCTTTCAAATACGGCATCCATTCTCCGCCGACATGTTCATGTGACAACTCAAGATCTTCCGCATTTGTTTTCCCAACAAAATAAATTACTTCTTTGTAAATAGACTTTCCATCTCTTGTGTAGAAATAACTTATCTTCTCTCGAAATCCTTTATCAATCTCAACATCAGTAATTCCGGTTTCCTCTTTTGTCTCGCGAAGCGCAGTATCTATTTCTGTTTCGCCTTCCTCAACATGTCCTTTTGGAAAATCCCAGTGTCCTTCAGGATAGTGCAGTAGCAAATACTGCCGAGGATCTCCCTCTTTATACAACACAACGCCGCAGCTTTTTTCCATAGTACTGCAATACGCTTGAGAATTATAAACTTGCTGCTAATTTTTCACAAACATGATCTGCAATCGGTTTCAAATTCACAACATCTTGCTCATTGTACTCAATAAGAATATTCAAGAACTCATCATCGCCCGTCGCTAAATATTTCCGCCACAACAAATACACGTCTCCGCCATACATATCCTTTACTTGCTGCGGCCGTTCAATACCAAGCTGTTTCTCAATATCTTTCAATCCACCACTCAACCCAATGCGTTTGCACGCAAACCGCAAATCAAGATGAGGCATGTTCGGTATCGCTTTCGGATACCGTTTCCGCAGAAAAGGAACGTCAAACACACTCCCGTTAAAACTCACTAGTAATTTGTGCCGCATCAATTCCCGTCGCAGTCCGTCCATATCAAGATTGCCGCGCACTAATGTCTTAACATCCTCGCCATCATACAGCCCAACCATCAACAGATCTCCACTAATACTATCAATTTCAATATCCAAAAAAACCGCATCGTCCCGAAAATGTTCGTACAGCCGCCAATGTTCGCGCAATGGCAAGTGTTGCAAAAAGTAACTCATATCCTCACATCGCAACGCTTGCTGCGCCCGCATCAATTGTCGATCAAAATACTTCTTCGATTTGCTACTCAATCCTTTAACATGCTCTGCTTGAATAAAATCATACCAGTCAGAAATCCCTTGATTCCGTATGCGTTGCTCTTTCCTTTCTCCGACGCGATCAAGCAACACAAAACTCTGCTGTATCATACAACTAGCATGTAAAATTCTCCTTTAAAGAATTACGGACGCGTGACCAGTGCGTCCAGTGATAAAAACGACAATGGCTAATCGCGCCTGTTTGATAAGCAGGCAGTTTCCCAAACTTTCTGGGTTCAAGTCCCAGCGGCGGCGCACACTAATCATGCAATTTGAAATACGCACGCCGATTATTCTTTCCTTTGTTCTCCGCCTTGTAAATCTCTATCTTGCCAATCTCTTCGGTATTCTGCACGTGCGTTCCTCCGCACGCTTGCCGATCAAATTCACCAATAATAATGAGCCGTATTTCTTTTTCTCCTTCCATCACACCTTTTGCCAGCCTGGTGAGTTGCGGTTCCTTTTCCGCTTCTTCAGGTGTCAAGAATTCAATCGTAACCGGAACCTTCTGTTTGACTATTTCATTCGCCTTGTCTTCATACTCTTTCAATTTACTTTTATCAAATTCTTCCAAACTAAAATCAATGCGTGATTTGTTTTCATCACCACTAATTTGCTTCCCTGTAATCATCGCACCGGTTTCTTTGTTAACAACCCCAGATAAAATATGACTTGCAGTATGATGCCGCATGACGCGGTGCCGTTTCTCCCAATCGATTACACCGTGCACTTTATCTCCAACCGTCAACCCTTCCCGATCTACTTGGTGCGAAATCTTGTCAGGAAGCAGTTTCACATGCACTACAGTGTATTCATCTCCTTCTTCTGAAACAATTGTCCCTGAATCAGCAGGCTGCCCACCTGCTTCTGCGTAGAATCCGGTCTGGTCCAATACCACGTACGGCCCATCTACTGCAACAACAGTAGCGTCAAACTCCTTTGCGTACGCATCCTTCCAGCACAGACTTTGCATACCATCTCGCAAACAGACTATCTATTTATTGTTTTGCAAAGTTTTAAATAAAGTGTAACTCAGTGTCTGCAACATGCCTCGTCCGTTAATAGGTGGCCAAGCTGTGTTTGAAGGGGTGATGATGCGTTCTCCTAAGCATGTTGCCGTTGCAGTCCGCACTCCTAAGGGAAAGATAGAAGTCGAGCACGAAAAACTTAGCCCGCTCGGCGATCGGTATCCAATTTTCAAAAAACCATTTCTGCGCGGTGTCATTGCGCTCTGGGAAAACTTAGCAATCGGCTTCAAAGCAATGATTACATCAACAAACGCCGCAGCCGATGAAGACGAACAACTAACGAAAAAAGAACTCTTTTTCACTATTGCGTTCGCTGTTGGTTTGTCAGTTTCACTTTTCATCATTCTCCCTTTGGTAATCTCAAATTTCCTCACTCAAGACCGCGGTATTATCTTCAACATCATTGACGGTGTATTGCGTATCGTTATCTTCCTCGCATATCTACTCTTCATTTCTTTGTTCAAAGACGTGCGTCGTATTTTCCAGTACCACGGCGCAGAACATATGTCCGTGCATGCATATGAAGCCGGCAAGAAACTAACAGTAAAAGCAGTCAAACCATTCACAACTCTTCATCCGCGGTGCGGCACCAGCTTCCTCTTAATCGTAGTAATCCTCAGTATCGCAGTATTCTCAATTATCCAAACAGAAAACATTGTGCAGAAATTCCTCTGGCGTCTCGTACTCATCCCAGTAATCGCAGGTATTTCTTTCGAACTTCTCCGCTATGGTGCAAAGTTCAGCAACAACATGTTTGTCAAACCATTTCTAGCTCCTGGCTTAATGTTGCAAATGATAACAACAAAGCGTCCAGACAACGGCCAGATTGAAGTTGCTATCGCTGCGCTCAAAGAAGTTGACAAAAGAGAAGCTCACTGACTAAAATTATCGCGCTGTTCTTGTTCTACAGAAACTTCATCCAACCAGTCCTGCGCACTCTTGTTCTTTTCAAGAACACCGGTCTTGCTACAGTACGGACACATCTCTGGAACTTTCTCTGCCTTCGGCTCGAAAAGGTAATTGCAGGATGTACAGTGCCATTTCATAATAGTGCTTATTCGTCATAATTATTTAAACCTTTTCCAAGGCAAATTTAAATAGATCAAAACCTTACATCATTTATGGGACTTCGAGAGCTTATACAGACTGCTGGCGATATAACTCGTTTACGTTCTTCAATATCTGATGTCCACCTTGATGTTAATGAGCAGGAGCTGCGTGCAGCTGTTCAAAGCCAGGAACAAGGCAATCGCACAGAAGTAGGCTATACCATCACAGCGAGGCTGGGGAACAAAACAATAGATAGAGATTATCTCGCAGAGTCAGGCCCTAAAACAGGGGCATTGCCAAGGAAATTGACGCCAAGTCAACTACTTCAACTTTGGTTCGACACAGTAGAAGAACCTAAGGTAATTAGCGACTGGACAGGAATCCTCCCGCGTGGACTATCAGCTGAATTCCCGTATAACTTGTACAACGCGTACCGACACTAGTTACCAGTTCCTTTTCGCGCATTTATGGAAGGTCGGATCTTTTCAGCACCTTTTCCTTTATGGCGGAGTCCTCTTCCCTTCCTACCAGCACTTGTCAATCCGCGTGCAGCGCGTCCTTTTTGCGTTCGCTTTGCAATCCATTTAAGGTTGCCAGCTCGCGTTACAGGATGTGCTTTATCCACAAGGATAACTTCGTACCAAACGTAGTGTCCATCTTTGCCAACATAGTAGCTGTTCAACACTTCACAGTTTGGGTATTTTCTGTCTGCACGTTCTTCAGCAACTTGCTGATAGTTCTTGCCGAGAATTTTTACTTGTCCAGCGTGCTTGCTTCGTCTACCTTTCTTGATATCAGGTCGCTGTCGTCCTCCTCGTCCAAGTCTTTGCCGTACAACAATAATGCCAGGCTTTGCCTTGTATCCAAGAGATCGCGCTCTATCAAGTCGTGTAGGTCGCTCAATACGGTGTGTCACTGGATCTTTTCTCCATTGAACAAACCGTGCACGCTGTTCAGAAAGTAGCGTTTCGCTGGGTTTCTTCCAAACCCGTCTTACATATTTGTACATACTCATTTTTGGGCCTCCATTGTTAGGTATTTACGGATTCAGGCAAGCCATCGCCCACATCTCCAGTACTCAGAATCCCGAGTTCATTTAAAAAGGTTATGTTCGCAATCCTTATATATCAGCCCTACCGCAGCTCAGCTATGGAACCTGAAGAATACTTGTCCCAGATCGAATCGCTACCAAAGCAAATCCTTGATGGCTACGAGCTAGGCGCTACCGTAAAGCTCTCAGGCAAGTTCGATCGCATCGTAATCGGTGGCATGGGCGGTTCCGGCATCCCTGGCAAGCTTCTCAAGAGCTACATCGGCAATAAAATTCCTGTTGAAGTCATTCCTGATTACACTCTTCCTGAATATTACAATTCCAAAACTCTTTACTTCGCAATTTCTTATTCTGGCAATACAGAAGAATCCATAGAAGCAGCAAAGGATGCACACCGCCAAGGGTGTAAGATTGTTGCATTAACAACCGGCGGCAAGCTACGCAAGCAAGCTGAAAAGAATAACTGGCATCTTATCCTTGTTCCGTCTGGCATGCAGCCACGCGCCGGCCTTCCATATTTGTTCTTCGCTTTAATCCGCGTTCTCGAAAACGCTAAGATTCTAAAAAACGCAAAAGCACAAGTAAAACGAACATCAGAAGCAATGAAAAATCCTGCATTAGCAAAACAAGCTGAGAAACTTGCTGACCAACTCGAAGGAAAAATTCCTCTCATCTACGCTTCCGAGCGATTAAGCTCTGTTGCATACCGTTGGCAAACTCAATTGAATGAGAACGCCAAGATTCACGCATTTCATCATTCCTTTCCTGAATTAAACCACAACCAAATGGTCGGCTTCACCAAATTAAACGGCGACTACCACGTCATTATCCTCGAAGATCAAGGAGATCACCGCCGGATTAAGAAACGCATGGCGATCTCTCGCAAATTAATCAAGAAAGCAGGCGTCGGCAGCACTCTGATTGATTTCACCGATGTTTCTCCGTTAGTCCGAATGTTTTCCATGATTCACATCGGCGATTTAACCAGTTTCTTTTTATCCGAGCATTACGGAATTGATCCCGTACAAGTGGCGATTGTTGAGAACCTTAAAAAGGACATGGGCCCGTACGCGTAACCTTTTTCTACATTGAAATTATCCCACGATTATGCGCTTAATTTCTATAACCCTCAACAATATTCGTAGCTATCGAGAGGCAACAATAACATTCCCCGAAGGCTCCACATTGCTGAGCGGTGACATCGGTGCTGGTAAAAGCACAGTTCTCCTCGCAATAGAATTCGCTCTCTTCGGTGTCATCCGCGGTTCTGTTGACGGCGCATCATTGCTCCGTCATGGAGAAACATCAGGATTCGTCGAACTCCAGTTTGAAATGGACAATAAGCAAACCACCATCCGCCGCAATCTCAAACGCAACAAAACTGGTGTCAAACAAGAAGCTGGATACATTGTTAGCGATCAAGGCCGTGTTGACTGCACTCCTGTCGAACTCAAAAGCAGAATTCTCGAACAACTTGGCTATCCGCAACAACTCCTCACCAAATCAAAAGAACTCATCTACCGGTACACCGTCTATACACCACAAGAATCCATGAAACACATTCTTTCTGAAAATTCCACAGAACGTCTGAACACATTACGTCGCGTGTTCCAAATTGAAAAGTACAAAGTCATTAGAGAAAATACACAATTTTTCTCCCGTCAAGTTCGCCAAGAGCACGCCGTCGCGTCCGAATCAATCAAAGATCTCCCTCTCAGACAACAAGAAAAAGCAACCCTTCAACAGCAAATCAAAGAAGCAACAATCCTCCAAAGTTCTATAACTCCTCAATTAACCGACATGCAGAACGCTTTGCAACTAAAAATAAAAACAATTGAGGAAAAAGAAAAAGAGCTTGAATCCCTCAATCAAGCACAAGCAAAGCTTAACGTTCTCGATGCACAGCTAGCAGAAAAGCAACGCACAACATCTCAGCTCTCTCAAGAACTAGCGCGAGACGAACAAACACTCAAAGAACTCTCTCCACTTTCACTAGACGAAAAACAAAAGTGCGCTGGCATGCACGCTCATGTGCTTACCGTGAAAGAACAGTTGCAACAGTTAACAACAACCCCAATTGACCAAGAGCTCAAACAACTTCAAGACGAACTCAACCCAATCTCTCTCAAATTGCAAGAACGCACCATTCTCCTCAATCAATCACAGCAATTGGTAAACTCCATTGCATCTCTACAAGAGTGCACCGTCTGCAAGCAATCCGTTACCGAGGAACATAAGCATTCTATCAAAAGCATGGAAGAAAAAAAGCAAGAAGCAGCTCGCACTCAACTAACAAGCCTAGAAACATCAAAGAAAGAAATCGAAACAAAAATTCTCGCCAGTCAAGAACGCGCACAAAAAATTCAACAAGCCCGAATCGATCTCGCACAACTAACTCCGCTCCTCGACCGCGCAGCATCGCTCAACATCGGCACTTCTTCTCCGATAGAAACAACGCAGTCTGAATTCTCCCTCGCTGTTCAAAAGTTCGAACAAAACAAATCCCAAGAGCAATTGCGGGCAGAAAAAGAAAAATCTCTTCTCCTCAAAAAGCAGCAACTCGATCAAGTCATGCAAGAATCAGTTAAGATCGCTGCTGAAAAAGCCCAGATCACCATTTCTCCAACAGAGGAAAAGAAACAGCAACTCACTCAACTAAAACGAGAACTCGACGTCATTCGCGAGCACGAAAAAGAACTGTTAACAAAGAAAGCATCCGTTTCGAAGGAAATAGAATCAACCCAAACCCAATTAACAAACATCGAAACGATCATTCAAGAAAAGGAAAAAGGCAAAGAAAAGATTTCCAAGCTTGCAACTACTCAAAATTGGCTCCAACAATATTACACTCCACTAATGGAACTCATCGAGAAGCAAGTCATGCTCAAAATTTACCATCAATTCAATGAATTCTTCCAAACCTGGTTCGACATTCTAATGGAAGACGACACCATCTCAGCACGTCTAGACGATACATTCTCTCCTATTGTTGAACAAAACGGCTACGAAACAACTATAGACCAATTGTCTGGCGGAGAAAAAACAAGTTGTGCCCTTGCTTACCGTCTTGCACTCAACAAAGTCATCAACGATCTCGTTGAAGGCATTAGAACAAAAGATATTCTCATCCTTGACGAACCAACAGATGGCTTCTCCAACCAGCAACTCGAAAAGATCCGCGATGTCCTCGATCAGCTACAAATGAAACAAACCCTGATAGTGAGCCACGAACCGCAAGTAGAAAGTTTCGTTGACCACGTTCTCCGCATTCACAAGCAGGGCGGCGCAAGCACAATAATATAAACTCAAACCCATTACCTTTTTCTTATGCAAATGAGTAGCGTAATTGCCGGAGCGATCTCATTCAATCCTCGCTTGACAGCAAGAGTAACTGGGGCAGGGTATGATCGAGCTACACTCGAAGAAGTCCTTGAAGAAAAGAGAGGTCATCCTGCAATGCAAGCTGCATTCGATGATCCACAAAGTTTGCTTGATGAAGTTGGTGAGATTCCTTATGCTCTCAATCAATTGCACCAGCGCGGTGTTCTGGTTGAAGGCCCTAGTCAGCGGTTGCGCTGGCGCTCGCCTGTTCCAGCAGAGCGTTACGCAGCAACACTCAACCTTCGCCCTGAAGATGAAGCAAAGGTTCGGGATTTAGCAGAACAACTCGATAACTATAAGATCGGCACTCTTCTTACAGTTTAAGCAACGGGGCCGTAGTGTAGCTTGGACTATCACACTAGCTCGGGGTTGTTGAGTAAGTGCTCGCAAGCACTATCAAGGAGACGGTCAGCTAGTAACCCGTGTTCAAATCACGGCGGTCCCATTTTTATATGCTAGTATAGAATAACGAAACATTTAAAAATCTAAAATGCCGGGACTATCTTTAGGTGATAACGATTTCCAGTGGCAGGGGCCTCTTATTAGGGCTAGTATTTCTCATCAGTATTGCAGCTGTTGCAGCTCAGGATTTCGATGTCGAACAGCGCGAAATCGATCGTAATTTCCAAACAGGAAAACAAGCAGTATTCGAGCTCGACATCACCAATAACGGTGAAGATGACACGTTCCGATTCTCTACGGTAGATGTACTCTGGAACATTCAATCACAACCTCTCTTTCATTATTTCAGCGGTATTGATATTGCAGCTGGCGAAACAGAAACAGTCCGCCTACTACTCAATCCATCAACTCCACCGCCTCCAGGTTTATACGAAGTAAAAATTACAGTCCGTTCTGAAGAAACTGATGCAACGCAAATAGTACCTATCGTTGTGTTCGTTCGTTCTGACGCACCAGCGTTACGAGATTACTTAGCAGCCGTAACTAGAATTGTTGAGATCCCACCAGAGATCGATCCGCGCGATGCAAACCAAGTTAAAATTAATTTGGAAAACAGAAATCCAAAGATTATCGATGAGATGGAAATCATTCTTTCAAGCAATCTCATCAACGGTGTAATAAAGACTGATTTGCAATCATTACAACAAAAAACAGTTGTCGCAGATATTGAACTCGATCCGTTAACTCCACCGCAAGAAGATACGCTTGTCGTTACTCTTGTGTTCGAAAATAAAACATTACAACCAATTATTAAGGAGAAGTTTGAGATCGTCGCCTACGGCGGTGTAGAACCAGTTAACGTCAAGAAGCGTAACATTTTTTTCAAGCTTGTTGATGAAACAACATTTGTCAACGATGGGAACGCTCCTGCATCTGCTACAATCGAAAAGAAGATTAATTTCTTAACAAAACTATTCACCTCTTCTTCAACACCAGGAAGTTACACAATAACCCGTGAAGAAGGAAGTTATCTTGCATGGGACGTCGAGCTTGACCCGCAAGAAGAACTCGTTCACATAGTATCAACCGATTACCGCCCGGTAATTTTCGTAATCATAGTAGCAATCCTCGCGTACATCGCATACATTTTGCTACGCAGCCCGGTTATCGTTCGCAAGGAAGCAACGGTTGTCGGTTTCCGCGAGAACGGCATTTCAGAATTAAAAGTACTCATTCATATCAAGAACCGTTCCAACAGAAGTTTTGAACGCATTACAGTTTCTGATCGCTTACCACATATTGCTGATGTGCATGAAGACATCGAAGTTGGCACGCTAAAACCAACAAAGATCCATCAAGGTAACCGCGGTACAATCGTAACCTGGAACATCGAGAACCTCGACAAGCTCGAAGAACGCGTCCTCTCATACAGAATGCGTTCCAAACTCAGCATCCTCGGCGGATTCACACTCCCAATCGCAAGCGTCAAGTTCTTCGACTCCGCCGGCAGAAGATTCCGTTCCAAGTCCAAGAAGTACAAGATTCGTGCGTAGTATTTTAAACACATTCTCACTACTTTTTCTGCATGTTGCGAGAACGAATTTTTGAACTAGGTGCATTTGTCTCAGGCATCGCTGTAGCAGCAGGTGTCGCAGGTGTAGTTCACGAAACAGCACCAAGTGATCCACTTAACATGCAGGCATCATTGCCACTCGAAGCAACAGTCGCAGCAACATATTCACCAACACCTGAGCAAACAATCGAACCAACTCCAGAAGCACAATGGATCTACCCGTCTCTTTTTGCATGCACAATGTACACGCAGTTTCCAATGAATAGAGAACCATTATCATTCCAACGATACGT
Organism: Candidatus Nanoarchaeia archaeon; assembly: GCA_028279045.1. Lineage (GTDB taxonomy): Archaea > Nanobdellota > Nanobdellia > Woesearchaeales > UBA10216 > JANQSZ01. The sequence goes on from JANQSZ010000010.1 coordinate 37,408, forward strand.
AACATCAAGTTCTGATGATCCTCATCTTGCTGAAGCAGAGCTGCGAGGATGGAGTACACTTGTTGATCCTTATTTAACGCATGAGCATCCAAACCTCACATACATTCAATCTACGTTAACCGCACAAGATCAAGAAACAATCGATCGGTTCGATGAACTCAAACAACTTCTCAGACAAAACGATTACAGTATTGCTGAATTTGATAACCAGGCAACACCGGACGGAACTGGTTTGACGCTTGGAGTGTATGTCGGAACTTGCAATCCAACAAATCCGCTAGAAGATTTCTCAATCTTAACAAATTTACTGGATTGGGTACTACAAGGCGGCGACCAACCAGTCATACCAGAAGCAACACTGCCTGCTTCCCGATACCAGATCGGCACACCAGCCCAATCCGCGTAATCTTTTTAATAAAATTCTGAATCGCTAGCAGTATGGTAAACTTGGAGCAAATTACAGAGCAAGCAGATAGCAAGCGCAGAGCTGTTTTCAAAAGTGTTTTGAGAGCTGCAGGTGGTGTTGGCGTTACACTTGCCGCAATCGCATACGCAACAGTATCTGAGGATCATGAAGGCCCTGCGAAAGTAGCAGCAGTAGCTGGCGGGACGTGGGCACTCATAGAGGGGATCTATGTTGCCCCTCGCAACCTCATTCAGTATCACAAGCTCCGCAGGCAACTACCAAAAGACCCCAAATCCTACCGTTCTCTATAGCAACCTTTTTAAGCAAAACCCAGCCCTTTCTTGATTAACCCCGCATAGCTCAACGGCAGAGTGCTCGGCTGTAGATGGCGCGTCGAGTTGCAATTATTGCTGAGATGACACGTGCCCAGCCGTTCCCGAGAGGTTCCCGGTTCAAATCCGGGTGCGGGGATCATTCTCAATTAATTTTATAAGCCAAGTAAGGTTACCGTATTCTATGGCAGACGTAACTATTGTTGACGTGAACACTGGCGATACCACCCAGCAATCAGTAGAAGGGATTGGCGGTCATCTGTATAGGGATGAGGGTACACGTGCTCTAGATGAGAAATATGCCGCTGCTCTGAAAGACGGATATAATCCTCTACCTTTTGGTTTTCCTGATGTTGAAACTCAGCGTCTTATGACCTTGTTTGTTACATTTGGACCCCGAGTTGGTTTCTATTATGGTGCTCAGAGAGCAGCTGTAGAAGAAATTGTTCCTGGTGAAGTTGAGCTGGCTGAAGAAAAGGGTTTGGTAACTGTCCTTGTGCACGACGATCAAGAGTTCGTTATGCCGCGTAAGTTTCAGTAATTCTGTTCATTTTATTCTCCTCGATTCTATTGATAAGAAAACCTTATTAACGAACAACCCTAAATCACACCATGCCTGTCGGATTCTCAACCGATGACATTCAAGACATGTCGCTAAATGAAAAAATAAAATTCTTCTCAGAGTTCGGCGACGCAATGGAGCTCTGGTTCGACTCGCAAGAAGAGCTTAAAAATTTTGAGCCAACGCAAGAAAGCATCGACATTCTAAACAACTTCAATTATGTCAGCATACACGCACCAACAAACATAACGTATGACGACAACGAACAAACCAATGAAATTCTAAAGAAACTAGAAATTCTCTGCAATAAACTCCCAATTAAAGGAATTGTTGTGCATCCAAACGATGTTGCTGACTTCTCAATTCTAAATTCCTTACCAATTCTATTAGAAAACATGGATGCTGAAAAAAACACAGGAACAACGCTTACCCATTTTGAAGAATACAAAAAATACAATTTCAACTTTGTACTAGACCTCCAACATGTGTACGAACATGATCCAACAATGCAACTCGCAAAGGATTTCATCCAACTCATGGGAGACAGACTCCAACACCTCCAAGTCAGCGGCTGCACCAAAGACAGCAACCACCACCCAGTTTTCTCAGCAGACAACAAAGAAGCCATCACTAAAATCCTAGAACTCAAACTCCCTGTTCCCATCATCCTTGAAGGATTGTTCACAAACAAAGAGGATGTTGCGCAGGAATTGAGATTTATACAAATTATATAGGCAATCTATTTAATAGACGCCTCCTTAGCGTTTTCACATTGGTAACGGCAAATACCTCTAGATGAAGAGTATACCGCTTATTCTACACGTACGAGTGTCACACCTCGAAAGGTTTATAAATGAGTATCTATTCCGAAGCAGAATGGCAAAACTGTTTTTCTAAGGCAAATAAACCCTGGTTAGGGGATTTTACGCCAAAAGAAGCTCAGTTTAGGCTGCAGCCGGCCGATACTGCCTAGGTAGTGTAGTCCGGCCTATCATGAAGCCCTGTCGCGGCTTCGACCCGGGTTCGAATCCCGGCCTGGGCGTACGCTATAGTGCGGGCCGGTGGCGCAGCCTGGTAGCGCACCTGCCTTTTAAGCAGGTTGTCGCGGGTTCAAATCCCGTCCGGCCCATAGCCATATCACCTCAAATGAAGAAAGCCGTTACACAAGTCAGCCATGCTCTG
>JANQSZ010000022.1 GCA_028279045.1 Candidatus Nanoarchaeia archaeon
TTGCTGATATTCCGGCGAGAACAGGGCTGGGATCTTCTAGTAGTTTTGCTGTTGGATTGTTGCATGCGCTTCACGCTTTGAAAGAAGAATACGTTACACCAACTCGATTAGCAAAAGAAGCTGCAGATATTGAGATGAATATTTTGGGAAGGCCGGTAGGTAAACAAGATCACTACGCAGCTGCATTCGGCGGAATGAATCTAATTCAGTTTCATCAGGATGAGACTGTGCAAGTCAACAAAGTTCTCTGCAAACAGGAAACGCTGAAGAATTTATTTGGGCACTTGCAATTGTTCTATACTGGGATAACGCGAGACGCAGGAGAAGTGTTAAAAGTGCAGAATGAAAACACTACTGCGAAAATGGATTCGCTTCGACAAATGAAATCACTTGCGTTTGATTTAAAGCAAGTTCTTGAGGAAGGGCATTCGGTAAGCAAAGTTGCAGAAATTCTCCACAGCGGCTGGGAATCGAAACGCAACTTGACGCCACACACCTCGAATGATGCGATCGATGGATACTATCAACGAGCGATGAACGCTGGTGCACTGGGGGGTAAGCTTCTTGGAGCTGGCGGAGGAGGGTTCTTGCTCTTCATTACACCACCTGATAAACGAGCGCAGGTCTCTGCTGCACTCTCAGACCTGAAGGAGCTCCCTTTAGATCACAGCCCAGAAGGCAGTAAAATTATATATATTACTGAGCATACTTTTTGAGAATGGGGAATAACTTACACAGATTATTTGAAGAATCAGGAAATTTCGCAGATTACGCTACAAAGTACCGAGAATACTTGCTGCAAGTTCTGATGAAGATCAACCCGGATGAGTTGAACAGGCTTGTTTCAATTATTTTGGGAGCACGAGACAGAGGGAACGTTGTTTACATTGTCGGGAATGGCGGAAGCGCTTCAGCTGCATCGCACATGGCGTGTGATTTAATGAAGAATACGTTCATTGAAGGAGAGAAGCCACTGAAAGCAGTGAGCTTGGTGGATAATGTTTCTATTATGACTGCGCTTGCTAATGACGATGGATACGATCGCGTGTTTGTTGATCAGATCAAACACTTGTTGAAGCAAGGAGACGTTGTTATTGTTCTCTCGGCTAGCGGAAATTCACCTAACGTTGTTGAAGTTTTAAAATTTGCAAACAGCAGTGGGGTCACTACTGTTGCCATCGTTGGATTTGACGGTGGAGTGTGCAAAGATATTGCACAGGAAGTTGTGTATATACCAACAGAGAAAGGAGAATACGGACCGGTTGAGGATGTTCATATTATTATCAACCATATGATTGCGAGTTATTTACCGCGGCATATGGCACAAGGGAAAACCGAATGAGAATTCTTGTTACAGGATCTTCAGGATTAGTAGGGAGCCACGTTATCGAAGCACTGAAAGATCATGAAGTTAAAGGAGTTTCTCGAGGCGAAAGCGAATTTACTGATGTGCAACTTGACCTCATGGGGAACGAGGTTGTTGATTTTCTGGATGAGTTCAAACCAGAAGTTATTGTTCATAGTGCAGCAAAAACGCATGTTGATTATGCGGAAGATCACATTGAAGAAACAAGAGAATCATTAGTTAAGCCTACGCAAGTACTTGCTGATTGGTGTGAAAAGAATAATGCGTTTATCATCTTTATCTCGACAGATTATGTGTATGCTGGAAAAGAAGAAGAACAGCCGTACACCGAGGAATCACCTGCAGAACCTCTAAATGTTTTTGGAAAATTAAAAATGGAAGCTGAAGAAGCTTGTGCGGTTGCAAAACACTGCATTTTGCGGACAGGTGTCGTGTATGGATTGCACAAAGGAGGGAAAAACTTTCTTATGCAGCTTTTGGCGCAGAAAGATCCGCGGAACGTTCCTGCGGATCAAGTGAGCAACCCTACTGCTGCGTTTGTGCTTGCTGAATACATCAAAAAAATTATTGAAAAGCAGGTTGAAGGATTGTATAATGCAACAGGGCCTGACCAGATGGGAAGGTATGAATTTGCTAAAATGATCGCTGAAGTATTTGATCTCGATGCAAGTCTGTACAACCCGAAAACGACTGCTGAGCTTCAGCAGACTGCGGGTCGCCCGCTTTTCGGAGGAACAGACAGTTCCAAACTGTGGCAGACGATTGATTGGAAGCCACCAAGTGTGCGGGAGAGCTTGCTCGCATTAAAAAACCAATCGAGCATTTTTTAAATACGGCAGCAATTCTGGGCTACTATGACTGAGAAAATTCTGATTACTGGAATAACAGGGTTTGTTGGATCACATTTGGCAGACCTGGCTCTTGAAAAAGGGGCAGAAGTTCACGGATTGAAACGGTGGAACTTGTCACGTTTACGAAATATTCGCCACATCATGGATAAAATTACGTTGCACGACTGCGACCTAACTGATCCAATTGCGATTCGAGATATTATCAAAGAAGTTCAACCAGATGTCATTTTCCACATGGCTGCAGAAAGCTTTGTCAGCCCATCTTGGAAGCACCCGAGCCACTACATGGATGTTAACTATAATGGTACTGTGAACTTATTGGAAGCAGTACGACTGGCTGGATCAAATGCTCGTATTCACCTTCCAGGATCTGGAGAAGAATACGGAGAAATTTACGAAGACGAAATTCCTATCACAGAAAAAACTGTGCTGCGGCCTGTAAATCCGTACGCAGTCAGTAAAGTTGCTCAAGACCTTATTGGATTAGTGTACAATAGATCTTATGACATGAATGTTATTCGAACTCGTGCGTTTAATCATGAAGGGCCACGGCGCGATTACGTTTTTGGAATTGCATGGTATGCATACCAAGTTGCTCGAATAGAAGCAGGGCAGCAAGAACCTGTTCTGCGGACAGGGCATACTGCAGATAGGAGAAACTTTACGCACATTAGGGACATGGTTGAAGCGTACTGGTTAGCTGCACATCAATGCGAGCCAGGAAAACTCTATCTCATCGGCTCTGATGAGAATGATAAAGTGTACACATTCAAAGAAGCACTGGATAAATTGATTGCAATGTCAACAGTTGATAACATCCAAGTTGTGCAAGATCAAAAATACGTTCGACCAACGAATGTACCACGCCTCATTGGTGATACGAGTGAGTTCAGACGGCTAACCAACTGGAAGCCAACAATCGGATTTGATCAGATACTATTGGATACGTTGAATTACTGGCGTGACTTTGTGAAGAATAACCTCTACTGATGGCACGAATCACATTCTTTTATCGTTCTACCGGCGATGAAAAAAAAGAGGAATTTGCAGTTAAGCAACGACCACCATATTTTTCTAAACTTGCCTGTTTGAAGAGTTTTCTCGTTGCACTTGAGAAATTGAACGAGGATTACGAAGTGGTTTTCTATAATGATAGTGCAATTCCAGCAGAACGAGAGAAACTCATGAAAAAATACGGGAAGGTTATTCAAGGGAATGGTAAAGGAAATGCAAAATCGTTCGGATACTTACTTGAATTAGGTAAGAAAGCGAAGAGTGAACTTGTTTACTTTGCTGAAGATGACTATTTGTATATGCCAAATGCGCTCAAAGAGTTGATCGGGGCGTTTGATAAGTATCCAGAAGCGAGCTACATCACGCTGTATGATCATCCTGATAAATACAAGAAAATACCTGCAAAGAAACCTTCCAAATTGCGATGGAAGAATGTGATTTCAACATGCTTTACATTTGGTGCACGGCGCAAAGCGTTACGAAGCGATATTAATCGGATGAAATTCTTCTTGATAGGGATGAATCACGACTCGCCGCTGTATCTGAAAGCCTTTAGATATGTGATTTCTTTCTTCGCTGCGTATGACTGGGATCACGAAATGTGGATGTGTGTTCAGGGGAAAGGACCTTTCTTCCTCAACATGTCGAAGAAAACATTACTTTCAAGCGAGCCGGGATTGGCAACGCATGTGAATAACTTGCCTTCTCCTTACTACGATTGGAAGAAACAGCACGACGCTGCGCAGCGTGCAAAAGTTTAGTGTTCTGCGGTTCTAATGCCGATTAGCTTTACGTATGCTAAAGAAATACTGTTGAGAACTTTCATGGTTCCGGCAAATGACTTGGGAACATTTGACTCTTCAAACAATTTTCCGCTCATGAGCCGCATGATTGCATTATCCTTGCACTGTCGAGATTTCTGAATTTGTCGACGCTTTGAGAATATCCAGAACGGATGGGTAATAATCCAGGCATATGCAATAATATGTCGGAGAATTTTTTGGGGAGCGAAAATATTGTAAATGATTGTTGTTGCGATAAAATAAGGAGTGAGCAAGATAATGTTACCTGCTTGATAGAATAGAAGAATGTTCAATATGCGATTTCGCTCTGCAATCATAGTAAGATATTTCTTGAGTTTTTTGTCTCGGCGAATGACTGCGAGGGCTTCGTGATGTACTCTGCTTTTAGGAACCATCATGATTTCTCGCTTCTTGAGACGCGTCTTCCAGGACAAGTATGCGTCATCATGATATGCGAAGTAAACATTTTCGTACGGATGTGGGATTTCTGATTTTCGAAACAAGAGTGAGCATCCACTCAAGCCGTAGAGTTTTCTTGGCTCGTCTGAAATTGACGCGTCTGGGTATTTGGCGTAGAAACCGGCTAATGTCTCGGTGCCGACTGTTTTTGATATTGAATGACGCGCGGTTGAGTGCTTGTTCTCGATATACGAGCCCACAATTGCAACGTCAGGGTTTGCTTCAAGTTCTTTTACGAGTTCTGTGAGCCACTCCTTTTCAACAACGGCATCGTTGTTAATGAGCGCAACGTACTCACCTTTCGCTTCTTTTACTCCAAGATTGCAGCCGCCGGTGAAGCCAGTATTTGTTGTGAGAGGAATGAACCGGATATCTTTTTCTTTTGAGAGCTCTGCAACAGATTCATCCTTTGATCCGTTGTCGATCACAATAATCTCGATGTTTTTGTATGAAAGTTTGCGAATTGACTCAAGGAGACGCTTGGTGTCTTTCCAGCCATTGAAATTTAGTGTCACGATGGTTACTTTTTTCATGTTCGCTCCTTGAAAATGTAGTATTGCACGGCACCGTTATATGCTGCTTGCATGAATGAAATCTTTATTCCTGGATACCCATTGTGAATTCCTCCTCGGAGATAATAGAAAAAATAGAATACAGCCCAGAAAGGAATTTTCAACAGGTAGAGAAAACCTGGTTGAGGTGCTTTCTTTTGCTTAACTTGCTGCTTTGCTTGAAGCCGAGCCCATTTCAACCATTTACGTTTGAAAGATCGCCAGGTATAGTTATTGTAAAGCGGACGGTGATGTAAAATGAAAGGGATTTTTCCTGTTTTGCCTTCTACACGAACTGATCCGTGAATTGTTCCATCAAAAATCCATTTATCCTTTCTGAATAAACAGGAGCGCCAAGTGTCGCCAATGCCTTTACGCTTCAGAATTCTTCTTCCGTATGGAACCTCGAACGCAACGAGGAATCCGTCGTACTCTGATTTTTCTAGGATCGAACGTAAATGCTTTTTGAGATCTTCGGAAAGGTACTCGTCATCATCAAGCTGAAGGATCCAGTCTCCTGTTGCTTTATCGAATGAAAATGGTCTGTGAGGCTCTGCTTCCCCAATACGCGGTTGAACGAATATTTTCTTTGTGTACTTTTTAGCGATATCCAGAGTTTTGTCAGTGCAAGGACCGTCGTGAACAAGGATGATTTCATCAGCAACATCCTTTACACTTTCGAGTGCTCGCTCTATTGTCTTTTCAGCGTGATAGACGACCATACATACAGAGAGTTTCATGCCCAGGATTAAACTGGAACTACTTAAAAACCTGTCGGGAATATTTAAATAGCCGGGCAGAACTGCTTTGTGCATGAAAATAGTCAAAAAATGTGATAATTGCGGAAAATCGGATTTCCAGTTTCTGTACAAGAACCATAACGTACATGAAAGAATTTTGGGGGAATTCGGAGTTTTTCAGTGCAAATCCTGCAAACTCATTTTCTTGAATCCACAACCAGACGAGCAAGTGGTCTCCTGCGGGAAGATCCAAGCAGATCTTGCAAAAGGGACAAAGTTTGAAGTGATTGACATGGGAGATGCGCTTAGTCATACGCGCAACCCTTCTGCTTTGTTGAAGAAAGTTTCGAAAATGCTAGAGAAAGGAGGCGTAGTTCATTTAGAACTGCCGAATCCGGAATCGCAAGCGCATGCGCTCTTTAGGAAACACTGGTCTTTGCTTGCTACGCCATACCACCAATACTTGTTTACGGTAAGGAATGTAGAATCATACGCGAAAAAGAATGGGTTTAGAGTTCTGAATGTTTCCTATAGAAAAGGATCTAATGATTTTAGCAATTCGCTTATTTTAGGTGTTGCTGCGAAGATGCGAAAGAATGTTTATGTGAAGGATGGGTTTCTGAATGGAATTTTTCGATTGTTGCCGGTATTTGGCGATAGTGTTGTTCAAGTTACACTAAAGAAAGTTTAGTTGTAATATCCAAGTTTCATCCTGAGTTTCTTCTCAAATGCGTTGCGAGGCATCTTTTTGTCCTCGTAAATAATGTTCTTGAACGTAACACGCTTAAAATTGTTCGCGCGCATCCATGCATCCATTCGCTTCTCGAAGAGTTCGCCGCCGTAAGGTGGGTAGCGTTGGGAAAGCGGGTGGTGCTCGTTGAATATTTTGGCACGGACATCCTTTGTTCGCACAAAATACATTTGATCAGAAAACCCTTGTCCAAAATAATACTTCGACGTTATTTTTGTGCTCTCTTGTTGCGCGTGATAGTGATCGTTGTCCCACAACAGGTTGATGACTTTGATATCTTTGTGTTTTTTGAAAAGGGAGATTGCTTCGGGAATCCAATTTACTTTTTTGGGAATGTAGGTATCGCCAGAAAAGTGAAGCAAGTAGGGTGTTTTGCACAAATAAATGGATACGAGCTCTGCGATTGAATACACATAGCCGTTTCCAAGGGATTGCTTAGTTATTTCGAAAAAATCAAGCGCTTCCTTTGCATAGTCCTTAACAATGTAGAATTTTGTGAGTATGCCGCTGTCAACTAACGCTTGTGCATGCTTTGCAACAAGATCATAATCATGCACGTTGTTGATGAATAAAACGCGCTCTTTGAACTTGAAATTATTTCTATTGATCAAATTTCGCAGGTGATTTGTCTTGAGAATAGGCTCCCAATCGTTTTCCCAGCACTTTGTCTCAAAGGTAACTGTCATACCAACCAGTCATGGAATATGCTATAAAAACTTATGGAAGGACAGCTTTATAAATGAGAGGACGTAGAACATTGCTATGAAAAATGCATTGGCCTTCAACACCGTTCTCCTCTGGGGAGCTGACATTCTCGGGAAAGGGCTACGATTCTTTCTCGTCATAGCGGTCGCTCACTTGCTGGGAGATGAAGGACTTGGAAAATACGCTTTTGCATTTTCATTTGTTGGTCTTTTTGGAATTTTTCAAGACATGGGGATTGCACCCTATATGGTTAGGGAAATGGCGAAGAAGCCCGGTGCAACACAGAAATACTTCAGCAATATGTTCTCCTTGAAAATTTTCTTTGTAGCAGGACTGTTTCTTATTTCTATTGCGGCAGCATATGTAACGCAAGCACCAGACGTGCAACTTGCTGTATTACTTGCAGCGGCGTCGATGTCTGTTTACTATTTCAGCATTCTCATGGGGAATGTTCTGCAAGCGCACGAGAAGATTCCCTGGATTTCCTTTTTGAATTTAGTTGAGCAGTTTAGCACGACCTTGTTGGCACTGGCCTTGTTGTATTTTGGTGGCAGCTTGTTCTGGCTCTTAGTTGGTGTTTTGATTGCGAACTCGATAACGCTTCTGTTCTATCTTTTCTATGCTTCGAAGATAGTCAAGATGCGATTAGCATTTGACTTTGAATTCATGAAGGAAATGATACGGGGCGGGCTTCCGTTCTGGTTCACGACGCTGTTCAGCGTGATTTATTTTAGGGTGGATACGGTCATGCTCTCGTTTATGGCTGGATTTGACGCGACAGGATGGTATAATGCTGCGTATCGGGCGTTAGATGCACTGTCGTTCATTCCTGGGGCTATCCTTATGGCAGTGTATCCTGTGATGTCGCGATTATCTGTTGGGAATCTGAAAGAATTGCGTCAACTTTTTTCGAAGATAATGTATTATTTGTTTATGATCGGACTTCCCATTGCGATTGGAACGACGTTGGTGGCGGATCGCTTGCTTCCTGCAGTGTATCCTGGGAGTTTTGACCCGTCAATCTTAGTGTTGCAAATAATTATTTGGGCAGCACCTGTTATTTTCTTGAGCTCAGTTACTGGGCAATTGTTGAACGCTATTGACAAAGCGAAGCTGTTTACACTAACTGCAGGGATTGGAGCAGGATTCAACGTTGTGCTCAACTTCATTTTGATTCCTCAGTATCAACACGTCGGGGCGAGCATAGCAACAATTATCACAGAAATTATTGTGCTTATTGTGCTCTTCTACTTTGCAGCTAGGCATTCATTCTCGTTCAGTTTCCTAGGGACGTTCTTTAAGCCAATTCTTTCTGGATTGCTCATGGGAATTATGATCTTGGCTATTTCAGATTTCCATTTGGTACTGGTCATTCCTGCTGCTGCGGCGACATACTTCTTAGCATTGATCGCTATCAGAGGAATAACCAGAGAAGACATGAAACTTGTACTTTCAGTTCTTTCGAGATCTAGATAACTTCTAACATTAAGAATCCGCCAGGTTGCTGATACGTTGGGCCGAACAAACCTGAGTTTGCCATTTCGTTTGCTTTATCCGCAGCGCCTTGGCCGTACATCTGTACATCTTGGCCGCTGACAATGACATACTTGTAATCATTATCTCGAAGCCATGCGTGAATATCAGTTGCGTTAAGCTCGATCCATGTATCTCTGAACTCCTTAGTACCGGCGCACCAATGACAGGAATTCATCTCGAATCCTATCGGCAATGCGGCGTTCCAGAACGAGAACACACGGGAATCGTGCGGAACGTTTTCTCTCATCCATTGATACCCTTGAAGTTCAGGGGAACCAACTTGGCCATTTACTTGCACGAGCTGCCAAAATGCACCGGGCGGCCACTGCGCCTCTGCATTAAGTTGATATTTTTGTTCGTAGGAAGTAAAGAACATTCCTGCGATAAGTATAATAAAAATTGCGTACTTAATGATCGTTCGTTGTTTCGGGAGGAAAGAACTACCGAGCGCTCCTAGAAATGCTGCGCCTTCTCCGGCGAGCAGTGCGACGGGAACTGCGAGAATTACCCACGCACGGAATGGAGAAAGCTTGATCGGCATGTTTGCTGCGTTAACAGCGTACAGTGCGAAAAGGAACCAGACAAGTGCTACGATACCCCACCGATACTTTCCGGGAAATTGCTTGTAACGAAGGAACAATGCGAGAATACCGATTACGACAAGAATCGAAACGACGATGCCGAACCCGATCGGTGCGTTGATCATGTTTTGACCCCGCGCAACTACAAAATCAGCTAAAGTATATGCACGATCTCCTGTTCCTGCTACAGAGAATACACTTGTGCCACCCAAACCCATGCCTTTCTTTGTACCTTCAACACCGTAGCGCACAATGCTCGGGAGCCACCAAACGATGAAACTGAGGAATAATCCAAGGAAAAGAGCAAGGCCTTCCCGAACTTGGGAAAGAATACCGATGAAAACATCGCCCTTGTCTTTGATTGCTGCTACTGTTGACGTTGCGAGCCAAAGTGCAGCGAGTAAACCAAAATAGGTACTGTGTGAGGGAGTCACAATGAGCGCGCCTGCGATGGCAAATGCAGAAGGGATAATCCATCTTCCGTCCTGCTTTATCATAATGAGTGTATAGAATGCTACGAACATGAGCGGAACAAGAAGGGCGATTGCCCAAATGAAATGGCTCAGAAATGCAGGAACAGCGACAAGTGCAACGGTTGCCATGAGGGCACGGTCAGTATTACCTGTGAGACGCCGCGCGAAAAAATAGAAGAAAAGCCCTGCGAGTGAAATGAACAGCGCATTGAAGAATTTTAATGTCCATTGTAAAGAGGAAGATAGCTGGTGTGTAACGCCAAGCCACATATCATACCCAGGAGGGTATGGGTCCATGTACTGGAAATTGAAATCAGGAGTGTCAAGAACGCTTCGTTCTTCGGCAACGTACTTGACTGCAATTGCGTGACTCCAGGAATCATCATCTTCTAAATAAGGATAGCTGAATGCACCGGTAACATGCATTTGTAATGTTAATGTAAAAAGAAACAAAGCTATGATTGCGTAAATATTTGCTTTTGTTAATCGCAAATCGAATTGATTGAATGCTTTCTGACGTTTTAGAGCGAGATGTATGATTGGATAAATAATGCTGATGATGAGAAATAACCACCAGTGCAATGGAATACCAAAAAGAACAAAGATCATGCCAACAGGAATCCAGGCAGCGAGACCTATTCCCAGGCGCATGATGTTGCGCTCCCAAAAGTTATCTGCGTTCTTAAAAAAAGAGGTTAACGTGAATCCGAAACTCCAGGTTGTTACCACAAAGAATGTGAGCGCTTCAAGATTTCCCATGTATTTCCAGATAAATCCAGTCTATAAAAATCTTCCCGTCTCTCGAGGTAGAAACATATATAAAGCGACTCTTGTTGTCCACGAGTATGAAAGTTGTCGTCACTATACCTGCATACAACGAAGCCAGATCGGTCGGAGAAGTCGTGCGGGATGTAAAAAGCGTCATGAAAAAATCGAAGTATAATTTCGACATCATGGTGCTTGATGATGGATCTAAAGATGCGACTGCGCAGGTGGCTGCAAAAGCGGGAGCGAAAGTGTACAAGCACAAACGCAACCGCGGGTTGGCGCGAACGTTCAGAGACGAACTGAAATATGCAGTGCAAATGAAAGCAGATGTAATTGTTCATATTGATGCAGATGGACAATACCAAGCACAATCGATTCTCAAACTTCTTGAAAAAATTGATCAAGGACATGACTTAGTTTTAGGTTCGCGCTTTCGCGGAAAAATTGAAAGCATGCCTTTCACGAAACGATTTGGTAACCAAGCGTTTTCATTTGTGTTAACGCAATTAACTGGAACGCGGATTACTGATGGGCAGACTGGTTTGCGGGCGTTTACAAGGGATGTTGCGGAAGAAGTTGAGATTACGTCAACGTTTAGCTATACTCAGGAGCAGATCATTCGTGCGGAGAAGCAAGGATTCTCAATTGCGGAAGTTCCTGTATATTTCGCGCGGCGCAAGCATGGGACGAGTAGACTGTTTCGACATCCTGTTGAGTTTGCCTTCCGCGCATGGATAACAATCTTCAGAATATACCGCGATTATGACCCAATCAAATTCTTCGGTATTCTTGGCGGTCTCTTTATTGGAGCGGGCGGAGTTATTGGACTGTACCTGTTCTACCTTTTCTTAACAACAGGAATCGTTGGTAGACTACCGACGGCAATGCTCTCAGTACTGCTGATCAGTATTGGGGTTCAAATTGTTTTATTTGGCTTTTTGGCAGATATGCTCAAAAAATAGGTGACACGATGAACAAACACGCAGTGCGGATCCTGCGAACACTCGCAGGCGTAGCTATTCTTGCAGCCCTTCTTTATTTTGTAGGTCTTGAAGAAGTATTTAGCACGCTAACAAGTGTTGATTCCACTGTTGCGCCGATCATGGCAGTATATTATGTGGTTTTCTTCTTCATCGCAGCATTTACGTACAAAATGCTGACATCACCGATAGCAACAATTGGGTTTTTTCGTTTGATGAAACATTATGCGGTGAGTTGGTCTATAGGAATGCTCCTCCCGGGAAGGGTGGGGGATTTATCGATTGCGTACTTCCTGTCTAAAGAGAAGATGTCGATTGGACAAGGGGCAGCGCTTGCAGTTCTGGAGAAAGCAATAACCGTAGCTATCTTGCTTGGATTGGGAGCTTTGTCACTGCTTGTGTTGTATCCAACAATTCAAGTTCTGATTGCGATTTTTGCAGCAGGGATTGTTGGGCTGATACTTTTGGGATTAATGATTAGTAAGAAAGGACAATCCATTATTCGCGGATTTTTACCTGGGTTTATTGAAAAGAAAATTGCAGGGTTTCAAGATGCACTCTTTATGATGATCGAGAAGCATCCTATCACGCTTGTTTTAGTTGGGATAGCAACGGTGTTTCGGTGGGGTGCGTCGATTACAGCGATCTTCTTGATTTTCCAGATGTACGGAGCAGACATTAGCTATGTTACAGTGCTGCTTTTCCAGGCGCTGATTCTTCTTATAACACTCGTACCGATAAGTATTAATGGGTTAGGTGTGCGAGAAACATCAGCCGTGCTGCTTTTTTCACAAGCTGGTGTGCCGGAAGCGGTTACGGTAAGTGTATACTTGCTGTTTGCGCTCATTAATTACATATTAGCAGGGATCTTGCTGTTTATCCATTTCGTGCTCGAAAAATGAAAACTACCTACCAGAACCAGGAAGCGATTAAGTACAACATTGATATTCACAATCCCATCCATTTTTTGAAACGCACGTTGATGCGAAGATATCTCAAAACAGTTCGAAATGTTCGCAAAGTTGCTGACGTTGGGTGCGGTAGCGGGGTTATGAGTCGCTATGTTAATGCGCAGTTTCATGGATATGACTTGCATGAAGAACTCATTGAGATTGCTAAGCGAATGAATCCTCACCAGAAAAATTCCTTTTTTGTGAAGAATTTGTATGATATTGAAGAAAACGATTACGATGTTGTGATCTGCACGGAAATGCTCGAGTACTTGGAAGACGATGAGAAAGGGCTTCGTAAAATGGGAGAGATGCTGCGGCCGGGAGGGAAGTTGTTGATGACTGTTCCTGTCAACAAAGCATTTGAAACAAGCATTGACAAAAGCGAAGGTTTCCGACGGTACGAGAAGAGAGTTCTTGTTGAAAAACTGGAGAAATCTGGGTTTGTTGTTGAGAAAGCCCGGTACTGGGGTTTTCCGCTGACTAATTTATTCTACATGCGCGTGTATGTTCCTTCGAGTGAGAAACGGAAAGAGACAGGAACGTTTTCATCGAAAGCGAAAATTATTCTTCAGATTCTAAAAATTGCAAAGTATGTATTCCTGTTTGATTTGTTGTTTAATGTCAAACACTCGTTTGATCTTGCTATCATGGCAAGGAAGAAATAATTATGCAGGGATCTTAGGAGGCTGTTCGTACTTTTTCTGTTCAAGATCTTGAGCGGGGATTTCTTTCTCTTCAATGTCGCGCGCTTTAACGTCTTTGTCTGTTGTTTCAGATGCGCGGAGATCCTCGACGTGAATCTTAGGTCGGAACAAGGACTTTGTTTTACGCATGACATACCAAACGCGCTCCCCCATCGGAGTGATAATAGGTCTAAGAGGTTTAACACGCCAAGCAGTCCAAGCAGCATAGCCAATAAGGCGGCCGAACTCGGTTTGCATGAGATTCTTCATCACGTACAGTTCAGCGTATCGATATGCAGCTGCACGTTCTTCTTTGGTGAAGTCCTTTGTTTCAAAGACAGGTTGATCGTTCCAGTATGTTGAGTCGTTCAGATATGTTTCTGGGTCCTTAACCCAGGTTGCGTTCTTTTCTACCCATTCATAGAGGTCGGTTCCTGGATATGGAACGGCGTTGTAGAAACGAATTTCATCTGGCTTGAGCTTGATAATGTAGTTCAATGACTCAGTGAACTTGTCGTAGGTGTCGCCTTCCAATCCGATAATCATGAATGCGCCAACTTTGATGCCTGAATTGTGTGCCATTTCGATTGCTTTAGGGATAACAGCGAACTTGAGACCCTTCTTCATCTTGTCGAGAACATCTTGGTGGATGCTTTCGATACCGTAGCCGACAAACTTACATCCTGCTGCAGCCATTTTATCGAAGAGTTCTTGGTCTGCACGATCTGCGCGCATGCCGTTCCGTAGTTCAAACTCCAATTTCATTCCGCTTTCGACAATCAAGTCGCACACTTTCTTTGCGCGGTTAATGTCCATAGTGAAATTGTCATCAGGAATTTGGAAGTATCTATATCCGCGATCGTACCATTTCTTGAATTCCTCAACAACCTTTTCCGCTGAACGCGCGCGGAATGGACGTCCTGCGGTGAATTTGATCGAGCAGAATGAACACCGATACGGGCAGCCTCTGCTTGTAATAACAGGGATTTTCTTGTCGAAGTATTCCTCTAGCGGGAATAATTCATATGCAGGAGGAGGAATTTTGTCGAGGTCTTGCACAAACTCGCGCGGGCCGTTGTCAACAATGGTTCCATCATCTTTACGCCAGATAAGACCCTTGATATCTGCCAATGGTTTACCTGCTGCGAATTCTTCGATAAGTTCTTCGCCTTCGCCAACAACGCAATAATCTGCTGCAGTATCTTCGAGAAACTTCTTTCCGATAAGAGAAGCGTGTGATCCACCAACAAGGACTTTGTAGTTCTTGCTTTTGAGATCCTTTACAAGATCGTACATAATGCTGTGTTCTAAACTCGGTCCTGTAAGGCCAACAACATCTGGTTTGAATTTGTCAAGCTCTTCGAAAAGTTTTTCGTTGGAATGGCCGAAACGCTGATCCAGAACCTGGACTTCGTGACCGTGCTTCATGAGAACTGCTGCAAGATATGCAATGCCAGTGTGCGGAGTAGCTGGCCTGAAATATCTTCCAAGAGCATTCACAACGACAAAGTAGAATCTCATACGATACCTTGATTAGGTGGTCTATTTATATGTTTTGTACTATATAAACCTGCATTTCACTCTTCCTTTTCATACACAAGTGGGTCGTCTTGAACATAGTCAAGACCCTGCTTCTTTGCGATCTCTGCCTTCTTCAATTCCTTGCCCAGATAGCAGGCGTGCTCCCACAATGATACGAGGTTGTTTCGCACAATTGTCTCGTAGATCGATTCTGCGTTCTTTCCTGTGATGACTTTTCTGAGCACATTGTCAGTGGTGCAGTACCCTGCTTCCAGCTGGCCATCCTTAATTCGAATCAAGAAATATCCTTTAGGATCGAGCTTCCAAACTGACCGGGAGGCTCGAATTTCTTCATCGATCTCCTCCTTGATCCCGTGGAAATCATGATGCTTGCTTTGGTATGAATCTGACATAAAACCAGTCGCGAAGGAGCGTATTTAAAGCTATTGATCGTCAGAAAACTATTTATATAGCATGAGGCATTCGAGGCGATATGAAAATAATGCTTTTGTATTCTAATCTTGAAGCACCTGCTGGTTTTCCTCCTGCGTTGGGAGTTCTGTCGGGCTATCTTAAGAGTAAAGGGCATGATGTGCAGGGAATTTACTTGCATGAGAAAATTGGGATTCCACTGGACATGGGAAAAATTGTTGCTGAGGTTAAAAAATTCAACCCTGCGTTTGTCGGATTTAGCGCAACTTACAATCAATTTGATGTTATCACGCAGATATCGCGAGCTGTCAAGAAAGAACTTCCTGAAGTGCTTGTTGTTTATGGAGGAATTTATCCAACGAGTGATCCAGAAGAAGTTATCAAGGAAGAATCGGTTGATATTCTTTGTAGAGGAGAAGGAGAAGAACCGTTTGATGAGCTGGCTCGGGCGATTGAGAACGGAGAACCCTATCACGAGATTAAGAACCTGTGGGTGAAGCATAACGGAGAGATTTTTCGCAACCACATACGCCCATTGATGCCTGATTTGTCGGTGTTGCCGCGAACAGATTATGAATTGTTTGGAAACCTGAAAACAATCCTCGAGGAATCCAATGGTTGGATCCACACAATGGCTGGCCGCGGATGCCTGATGGCGTGCACGTACTGCTATAATCATCAACTTCAGAATATTTACAAGGGTGTGCAGAAAGCTGCAAACACACCAATACAATTGCAACGATTCCGGCCGCCGCAAGACTATGTTGATGAACTCAAATGGCTGCGCGACGAGTACGGAGCTAAAGTGTTCAATATATTTGACGATATTTTTACCTCCAACAAAAAATGGTTACTTGAGTTTGCAGAATTATACAGCGAACAAGTTGGGCAACCGTTTAGTTGTTGGGGACACGTGAACTTTACCGACGAAGAACGCGCTGAAGCATTGAAGAAAGCAAACTGTAATAGAATTATTATAGGTGTTGAAAGCGGTAATGACAAGTTGCGGCGTACGATTTTGGATCGGTGGATGACCAACGACCAAATCGTTCATGCACTGAAAACATTCAAGGGAGCGGGTGTTGAAGTTTGGACCACAAACATGATGGGACTGCCGCTAGAAACTGTTGATGACATCAGAAGTACTTTGCGGCTGAATGCTCAAGGACTGAGTGATGGAGTCAAGCTCTTCACGTTCTTTCCATTTCCGAAAACAAAACTGCGAAAAATGGCAGAGGAAATGGAGATTTTGGATTACGAGAAGGAGAAGAATTTTGAAAATTTCTCCGACGACACGATCTTGAAATTGAGTGATGAAGTTAAATTGTTTATCAAGAAGGCTCGCGCTTGCTTGCCATGGTACTTGAATGCGTATTCTGACCTTCCTTGTAATAAGAAGTATCAGGAAGGAGTTGACTATGTAGATTCCTTGACTGCTGAACAATGGGCTGATCCAGAAGTGCAAGCAAAAATTCAGCAAATGAATGAAGAATTTGTTGCCCATGCTAAGGAAATAGATTCTGATTACTACTCAACGCGATTTGGAGTTGAGAACGCAGTTCTTGCTAGCGTGAAAGGCTGGAAGAAAGAAGAAGTAGCGACTGTTCGGGATTCAATACAGAAAGAAGACGATTAAATCCATTTCTTGCCTGCTTCTTGTAAGGTTAGAAATTGTGCGCCGTTCTGTTTTGCGTGCTTGATGAATGCATCCATTGTTTCTACAATAGGAGTTGGCCAACCGTTCTCGTAATTTGCTTCGCAGCTGTGCGATAGCACTACGAAAACAAATGGCTTTTTGGAACGGTTTGCTTGGCGCATGTACTGATCGAAGACAGGAATCAGAAGTTCTCCCCACGCGGGATTTGCGTGTTTCATCCCGAGGAAGTCGAACGTTGCTACAGGAATTTGGAGAATAGAGGAATCTTGAGACTTTGTATCTTGATAATCTGTTCGAGACATGTACCAAGGATCGTGGGTTTTAACTTTTGTCCAATCATACGCCATGTCATCGCTCGTGTGTCCCTTAATTCCAGGAACTGCAGAAGAATCAAGGTTGAAACCTGTTTTTTCTAAAGCAGAGACGGATTCTGTGCTTAGTGACCAGACACCCCAACGGAAACTCTTGACTTCTTTTGCTGCGTCAGGACCGAGATTGTCGGCGATGAGTTGTTTTGATGCAGAGAGCATTTCGATTTGATCATCGGTTGAATAGTAGCGTGCTCCAGCTTTCGATAGTGGTTTTTTGAGTTTGTCTTGCAATGCATTGTCTGAGTTTTGATGCATATGCAAACCCAGCTCATGATCTTTCACTACTTTTTTTAGGAGTTTGTTAATTTTTGAAAGTGATTCAGGGGGCGCTGAGAAACAATGGGTTGAAAGTAGGAATGTAAGTGGCACTTTGTTCTTTTCCGCTAGCTGCAGCCAATGGTCAATGCCGGCTGTGAATCCTTGATATGCTTTCGGAGCACGGTGCTGCCAAATCCTCTCTTGATCTTTAGCAACGTATCCCGCTTCGGTGTCGACGGTAACGCAAACATAGAACGGGAACTTTGATTCGCCATGCCGTTTTAGGAATGGAATGCTCAATAGTATTGAGGATGCGCCTCTGATGAGTTGCGCTCCTGTCCGCGTGAGCCCAAACCGATATGCGAGTAGTTTTGGTTTCATGTGTAGAGTTTGGCAAATTTCTTTGCAATGGCGTCCCAAGAGTATTCTTGAGAGAATTTCTTTGCATTTCTTGCCAGAGTGGTTGCTTTTGATTTATTTTTAAGTAGAAGGATGATTGCTGCTCCTAGTTCTTTAGCGTTTCTCTCAGGAACAAGCAAACCGGTTTTGTTGTGGTCAATAATATCGGTTAAGCCACCGGTGTTTGTCGCTACGACAGGAGAGTTTGCAGCCATTGCTTCCACGACAGCTAATCCGAACCCTTCTTTTCCGAGACCACGGCCTGATATTGAAGGAAGGACAAATACGTCAGCTCTTTTGTAGTAAGCGTGGAGTTCAGAATGATGAAGAGATCCGGTGAAGGTTACGTTATTCATGTTTTTTGCTTGCTGCTTCAGTGTTTTTTCATATGGTCCACCGCCGACAATGACGAGTTTTGCAGAAGGTACTTTTCTCTGAATAGCAGGGAATGCTTCTAGCAAATATTGTACTCCTTTTTGTTCACTGAGGCGGCCGACAAACACAATAACTTTTCCGGACAACTTTTTTGGTTTTGCTTTTGCCAGTGTTTCGCTATCGATTCCCATAGGAATGATTTGTATTTTGTTTTTTACAGAAGGGAACCGCGTCAGAATTGTTTTTTGAGTTGCAGTTGAGTTGACGGTTATGGCATCTGCTTGTTTTAACGACCAGTGTAGGAGCCATTCCAGGGAATGAATCTTGTACGCGTGGACATCGCTTCCATGAATCGTGATGATGAGTTTTTTGTTGAGTAGTTTCTTGGCGATAGCTGCAGCAACCCCTTGCGGAACGAGCCAGTGTGCATGGATCACATCTGCAGAGCGGGCGTCATTCAACAATGCGAAGAGTTCTGCTACGCTAAGGAAAGGAACTTGAAGTTTTGCAAGAGTGCTGGCTTTCATGTTCTGCACAATGCCACCACCATAGCATAATTTTTGTAATGAAGCGGGAAAGAAATATTGGAACCGCCTGATTGTGAGATTGCCAACGCGCTCCTTCTTCTTTGCGCCGGCTGCATGTGGAACAAGGGCTTCTACAGCATGAGAAAGATGCGTTGCTAGATCAAACACAAACCGAGGTTCTGTATCACCTTTCCATCGTGGAAAAGTGCTGGCTACCATTAATATACGCATTCTAAATTTCGGAAAGAGCTACTTTCCTACCTTCAGCGGCAGAAAGGCGCAAGGCTTCTAAAACCTTTGCCTGGGAGAGAATTTGGTCATACTGAGCTTCCTTAAAAGGGTCATCATGCATGTTTGAGAGGAAATTGGAGAAGCTGAGTTCGAACTGATTTGCAGGTTCTATTTCGATCTCTTGAAGGTCATTGCTCTTCAAATCCTGAAAGGTTATTCCAGGTTTTTTATCTGGTGGGATACTGTATGCAGGATTGACGTTAATTTTTCCAAATCGAGATGTAATGCTGTACTTGTTTTGGTATACTGTCCGTAAACTGAAAAAAGCAACTGCATTGTTAAGATTATATTCTAGCGTTGCGGTACCTTCAACGTCAACAGAATAGTTATCTTTTACTAATGCACATGAAACGGTTTTTGGTTCCCCAAGGAATTTGCGAGCCATAAATACTGGATAGCAGCCAACATCGTTTAGGCTACCGCCACCAAGATCTTTGTTATAGCGGATATCGCTCGAATCTAAAGGAGGGATGGTGAATGAGCCTGAAAAGAATATTGGTTTTCCCAGCTGGTCAAACCAAGAAAAGACTTTCTCATGTTGCGGGTGATAGTTGCACATAAAGTTTTCAAACAATGCTACGTTTGCTTGTTTACATGCTTCAACGCACTTTTTTGCGGACTCGTAACTTGTTGTTAACGACTTTTCGCAAATGATGTGCTTGCCTGCTGCAGCTGCTTTCAAAATCCATTCTTCGTGCAGTGCAATCGGGAGAGGGATGTAGACAGCGTCGACATCAGAATCAAGAACGTCCTGATAGGATTCTGCATGATTGCAATTAAATTCAGCAGCCCATTGTTTACTCTTTTCTGGATCTCTGCTGGAAAGTGTAAGTTCTGCTCCTAGCTCTAGGAATGCTGGAATTGCGTACCGTTTTGCAATGGCTGCACAGCCAAGAATGCCGACTTTCATTAGAGTACAGAAATGATACTTCGCACATGAGGCGTGACAAGAGTTTCATGCTTGAGCATTTGTTTAATTTGATACATTGTTACCCAGATAAAGTCTTCTGGAACTTCGATTTGTTCGTTTTCAGGAACTTCTACAAGCATGTTGCGGTTTGCTTTCAAAAAGAATCGACCACCGTCTTCTGTTTGATCTTTCGAGTATACGATTGTGCTTCTTCCTTCTTCTTCGAAATACTCTGAGAAGAGAGGCTTCTTTCCTTTGTGTGCTTGTTTCAAGTTGCTGTGAGTTGCTTGCAGCGTCGGAGACATTTGCAATTTATCGATGTTTCCTGGTTCTGCTTTTGCGTTGAGTAAATAATGGTATACACCGTTGATCTTCTTACGGAGAACACCGATGATTCCCCATTCTTTCTGGAAAAATAAGGGTTGTTCCCATCCAGGAACTTCGCGCTTATCTGTTTGGGTTACTTTCATACCGCGTACAGAGAAAAACTCGCCAGAAACATGAGAAATGTTCATTGTTTCAGGATTTGTTTGCCACGTATCCAAATCAGTGATGTTGACTTCTTGAATTTCCATCTTACAATTCTTCCGTTGTTCTTCGAACCAGTTCATGACATATTCGAGAGTGTGCAGGCTGTTTTCCTTGTTTGTTGATTCTAACATGTGGAGAACTCTGTTTTGTGCGTCGCTATCAGACTCATATCCGTTCTCACGTAGTACGTTCAGAATTTTTTCGGTAGCTTCTTGTTCTGGCATTCTACCACCCCTGTGGAGCGGACCATTTGTATGGAATGCTCGGATCATCGTATGGAATTCTTAACTCATCAGGATCATCTGGATTATATGGTTCGGTTGGCGTGTTGATCGTAATCGCTTCTTCGTCAGATGCGCATTCAAAGCCGTGGAACACCATGGGAGGGATTGTTACAAGGATTGCGTTTTCCTCGCTAATGATAAATTCTTGAGTTTCTCCTTTTGTTGGGGAGCCCTCTCGAGCATCATGAAGAACAAGTCGCATTTCTCCTTTTACACATGTAAAATTATCCCATTGGACTTTATGGCGGTGCCATGCTTTAGCAAAACCTGGTTTGCAGACAGTCATGTATGTCTGCCCGAATTTCTTGAAGATGGAATCGTCTACTCTGAGAATTTCCATTAGTCGGCCGCGTTCGTCTTTGTGAACAATAAGTTGCTTTACTTCTACACCATCAATCATACTGCCAGAGAGAATGCAGAGCTTTAAATTAGTTGCGCTTACTGAGCCAGTTTATCTCTAATAAGAATGGACGCTTGGAGGAGGCTTTCATGGGTACCGGCATCGCTCCAGAAGCCGGTCAGCTTGGTATATCCAAGATTGCTTGATTCTACGTATTTGTTGTTTACGTCTGTTATTTCCAGCTGGCCTCGCTCGGATGGTTTAAGGTTGCGGATGTGTTCAAACGCATTTGCGTCAAGGAGATACAATCCTGTTACTGCAAGATTAGATTTAGGTTGTGAAGGCTTTTCTTCGATGCCCACAATCTTGTCTCCGGAAACTTCAGCAACGCCAAAACGTTCTGCATCTTGAACTTCTTTTAAGAAAAGATGAGCGCCTTCATCACTGTTCATGAATTTTTCAAAAACAGGTCTAAAGTTATCTTCGTAAATGTTATCGCCTAGGATTGCTGCGAATTTTTCGCCGTCAACAAATTCTTCGGCGAGTCGCATTCCGTCAGCGATTCCGAGCGGTTCGTCTTGAACTTCAAAAGAGAAATTAACCCCGAACTCTTTGCCAGAACGAAGTAAATTGAGAAACGATCCGCTAAATTCAGGACCGCAAATAATGAGAATATCAGTGACGCCGGCATCAACCAACGTTTGGATCGGATAATAGATCATTGGCTTGTTGTAGACTGGAAGCAAGTGCTTGTTAGTCACGTTAGTACAAGGAGCTAATCGTGTTCCGAGTCCGCCTGCCAAAATTACGCCTTTCATTTCATATAGTCATGTAATGCTTCTGACCAGTGACGAAGAGGCGGCAGTTTAGTATTTAATAGTATCGATACTTTAGGACGAGTAGCAGGGGTGGGATAGTCTGTTGTTGGGATGGGATGAATTGGGATTTGGGAGTCAAGTTCAGCGGCGATTGCCTTGGCGAATTCGTACCAGGAGCAATTTCCTGAATTGGTTATGTGATAGATGCCGTATGGTTTGCCGATAAGCTCTTTGATTCCCTGCGCAAGATCTTTTGTGTATGTTGGGTTTCCAATCTGGTCGTTGACAATGCGGAGCTCGTCTTTTTCGTTAACAAGTCTGCGAATAGTGTCTACGAAATTTCTTCCGTGTGTTCCGTACAACCATGCGCTTCGCACAAGATAATGCTTGGGAACTTCGAGAATGTACGGTTCTGCATCTGCTTTTGATTTTGCGTAAATGCTGATTGGGTTTGCAACTGCGTTTTCATCATAGCCGTTAGTGTTTTCGCCATCAAAAATATAATCAGAACTGATGTGAACAAGAATTGTGTCGTGTTTCTTGCAGGCTGCTGCGACGTACATTGCACCAGTAACATTAATGCTGCGGCAGAGCTCTTCTTCCTTTTCAGCGTCGTCGACGCGGGTGTATGCTGCGCAATTAATGACAAGGTCAGGGTTCTGATTGAATGCAGTTTCTAGAGAATCTGGGTTTGTGATGTCGACCTCTTCTTTGTCTGTTATGATCAAATCATGGTCTTTGAAAACTTCAACAACATCGTGTCCCAGCATTCCTTTGGCGCCAAGGATAAGTATTTTCATAGTCCCAATTTCTTGTAGTGAGCTTTATAGAATTTCAGATACTCGCCTGTTTTGATCTTTTTCCACCACTGTTCGTTCTGTTGATACCAGTCTACAGTAGTTTTGATACCTTGATCAAACGTTACGGTTGGTTTCCAACCCAATTTGCGTATTTTCGAATTGTTTATTGAATATCTCTGATCATGACCAGGTCGGTCAGAAATATGCTTGATAAGTGATTGATCCTTCTTTAGGAGGCGGAGAATTTTCTTAGTGACGTCGAGATTATTGACGTTTTTTCCAGTGCCGATGTTATAGATCTGCCCTTTCTTTCCTTTTCTGAGTACAACGTCGACCGCACGGCAATTATCTGTTACAAAAATCCAGTCTCGAGATTGTTTTCCGCTTCCGTAAATGGGGAGCTTCTTTCCTTCAATTGCGTTTGTTGTGAAGAGAGGGATGATTTTTTCAGGATATTGATTTGGGCCGTAGTTGTTCGAACTTCTGGTTATGCATGCGTCCAACCCATAACTGTGGACGTAGGATAAAGTAAGTAAGTCTGCTGATGCTTTACTTGAGGAATATGGACTTGTTGGTCGTAGCGGATCTGATTCTGAAAAAGATCCCTTAGGAATACTGCCGTACACTTCGTCAGTAGAAATTTGGATCATGCGGATGTCGTTCTTTCTTGCGGCTTCGAGCAAGACGTGAGTTCCTATGACATCGGTCTTGATGAAGCTTGCAGGATCTGCTATTGATTTGTCTACATGGGTCTCCGCAGCAAAGTTAACGATTGCCGAACATTTCTTTGCAAGACGGTTAACAGTTTTAGGATCCTGGATGTTTCCTTTGACAAATGAGTACTTTTTGTTCTTTTGAACTTCTTTCAAATTTTCAAGGTTTCCAGAATATGTGAGTGCATCTAAGTTGATAACGTCAACGTTTTTCTTGAGAAGCAGTTTCACGAAATGACTTCCGATGAACCCTGCGCCCCCTGTTACAAGTACTGTCATTTTTCAATCTAGGCTATTAAGTCTCGATATATAAGATTAGTGATTTCTCCAGTAGTCGAGCACGTTCCGGAGTGTAGTGTCGATAAGTATGGTCGGCATCCAGCCTGTTTCTGCGGTGAACTTACTGTGGTCTCCTTTCAGGTCAAGAAGATCGGACGCACGCATTCTATCGGGATCTTTTTCTACGCGAATGTCAGTGTCAGCGAGTTTAATGCAGCGATCAAGAACATCTTGGATTGCGTAAGACTCCCCGGAGCAAACATTGTAAACGCCTGGCTGTGCTTTTTCGATAGCAAGAATATATGCGCTTACGACATCCCGGACATCGGTGAAGTCGCGCTTTGCTTCGGTGTTGCCAATGCGTAGTGATTGTGCTTCGCCGGCTTCGATATCTGTAATTTGTTTTGCTATACCAGACACGACGAAATCAGGAGACTGGCCAGGACCAATTTGGTTGAAACCACGGATGATGACAAGAGGAATGTTGTTTTGTTCTGTGAATTTTTGCGCTTCTTTTTCTTGTTCGACGCGAGATTCTGCGTACGGACTTTGTGGACTCAGAGGAGCGTCTTCATCTACAGGAAGTTCTTTAGGATTGCCGTAGACATGTGCAGAAGAAATGAGAATGAATTTGGGGGTGATGCTTGCGGCGGTGCAGGCGTTAAGTAGATTTAGTGTACCTTGTACATTGACTTCGTGAACACTTGCTGAGTCGTCCATGCTCTTGGGAACAGAAGAATACCCAGCTAGGTGGAAGATGACGTCAGGTCTAACTTTTGCGATAAGAGCATTTGTCTGATCTTTGTTGGTAACGTCGCAGAGTTCGAGATCGTATCTTCCTTTGTGATCAGAACCAACAGCGTCGTAATCGCTGTTTTCAAGCGCGCTGAGCAGATGCTTTCCAACAAAACCGCCGGCACCTGTCACGAGAATTTTCATTTTTCTTTTTCTAGATCAGCGTCAACCATCATTTGGATGAGCTCCCGGAAATTTACCTTTGGACTCCAGCTCAGTTTCTCTTTTGCTTTTGAGCAGTCAGCTACTAAATGCTCGACTTCAGCTGGACGTAGAAGTTTAGGATCTGTTTTAACATAATCTTTGTAATCTAGACCGACGTGAGAGAATGCTACTTCACATAGTTCGCGAACAGAATGCATTTCGCCGGTTCCAATAACAAAATCATCAGGTTTATCCTGCTGCAGCATGAGCCACATCGCTTCAACATAGTCACCTGCAAAGCCCCAATCTCGTTTTGCATCAAGGTTTCCGAGGAATAGTTCCTTTTGCTTGCCGAGCTTGATCTTTGCTACAGCGTTTGTAACTTTTCTCGTTACGAATTCTAGCCCACGACGTGGACTTTCATGATTGAACAAGATTCCTGAACAGGCGAACAAGTCATAACTTTCGCGGTAATTTACGGTAATGAAATGGCCATACACTTTTGCAACGCCGTACGGACTGCGAGGGTAAAAAGGAGTTGATTCCTTTTGAGGAGATTCACGCACTTTGCCAAACATTTCAGAACTTGATGCTTGATAGAACTTTATTTTTGGGTTAACGTGCTTGATAGCTTCCAAGAGTTTTGTAACGCCAACTGCTGTGAACTCTGCTGTCAGAACTGGTTGATTCCATGATGTTGGAACAAATGATTGTGCACCCAGGTTGTATACTTCATCTGGCTGGGCTTGCTTGAGGCACTCCATCAAAGAAAGCTCATCTAGCAAATCTCCTTGGATCAATTCGATTTTATCAAGAATGTGAGATATTCTGTCATGCTGCTCTGTGCTTGAGCGGCGAACCATGCCGTATACTTTGTAGCCTTTATCCAGCAAAAGCTCAGCTAAGTACGAGCCATCTTGACCAGTTACACCTGTGATTAGTGCAGTTTTCATACATGAGAAAAATCCGGGATACTATATAAATCTTTTACTGGCTTTTAAACCAGTCTATGGTTTTTTGCATCCCTTCTTCGAGGGAAACTTTGGGCTCCCATTTCAACCGTTCCTTTGCTCTGGAGATATCAGGGCGACGGCGTTTGGGGTCATCTGCTGGAAGAGGTTTGTAGACAATGCTACTAGACGCGCCCATGATTTCAATAATTCTTTCAGCGAATTCTTTGATTGTGTGTTCATCTGGGTTGCCGAGGTTCACTGGATCGTAGCCTGGCGCTTCGAAGAGTTTGATTATTCCTTCAATGAGATCGGTTACGTAACAGAAAGATCTTGTTTGGGTTCCATCGCCGTAGACTGTTAGTGGTTCATTACGTAATGCTTGCGCGATGAAGTTTGGAACAACGCGGCCGTCTTCGATGCGCATTCTCGGCCCGTAGGTGTTGAAAATTCTTACAATGCGGGTATCGATATCATGATAACGATGATATGCCATGGTAATTGCTTCTGCGAAGCGCTTTGCTTCATCGTAACAACCGCGGACACCGATTGGATTTACATTACCCCAGTACGATTCTTTTTGCGGGTGCTGCTCAGGATCGCCATAAATTTCAGATGTAGATGCGAGCAGGTAGCGAGCTTTTTTTGCGCGGGCGATGCCGAGCGTGTTATGCGTTCCGAGACCGCCAACCTTGAGAGTTTGAATTGGCAACTTAAGGTAATCAATTGGAGATGCTGGACTTGCGAAATGGAACACACCGTGAATATCTCCTTTGATTTCTAGCGGTTGGCTGATATCGTGCTCTATTAATGTGAAAAGCTTGTTGTCCAGAAGATGCTCGACATTTTTCTTGCTTCCAGTAACAAAATTATCTACGCAAATAACTTCCCATCCGCGTTCGAGCAAGGCTTCGCACAAATGACTGCCGATAAACCCTGCACCGCCTGTTACGAGTGCTCTCATCCGAAATCAATCTCTGAATTATCGCCTACATTAAGCTTACGGAAAATATCGCGAACAATTGCGCTATCTCCTATCAAGGATTTCGTTAATGCAGCGTATGTAAGATTGGCGTTGTCATCCACAATCGCGTCACTAATTATAGAGTTCTTAATGTGACAGTTCTCACCAATAGAAACATTCGGCCCGATTATTGAGTTGACGATCTTTGCGCCATCTTTAATATGAACAGGAGGAATTATTACTGAATTTGTTACTGGGATTTCCCGATGGTGGCCGTTTTCAAGCAAGTAGCGGTTTGTTTTGAGTAGTGTGTTTGGCTTGCCGCAGTCTGCCCAGACGTCAACTTCCTTTGCGACGAGGTTAGAGCCGTGCTCGAGCATACGCGATATTGCATCTGCTACACGATGTTCGCCGCCTTCTGAAACTCTGCCTTCCTGGAGAATTCCGTGGAGGTGTTCGAAAAGAATTTTTGCATCTTTGAAATAATAGAGACCGATCGCAGCGAGGTTGCTTACGAATTCTTTTGGTTTTTCAACGAACTTTGTAATGCGCTCGTTTTCAACAACGACTACGCCAAAGCGTTCAGGAGTTGCGGTTTCTTTTGCCCAGATAATTCCGTCTGCACTAGTTGTTTTTACCACAGAAAGATCAGTATCGAAAATAGTATCTACGAAAATGATCATTACTTCGCCGGTTACGTATGGTTCTGCTAGGCTCACTGCGTGGCCATCGCCCTTGAGTTGATCTTGAGGAATGAACCGGGTTTGATATGAGAAGTTTGAAGCAACATAGTCTTTTACTTGACCTTCCATCTCGCCTGTGATGAAAATGATTTCGTCAATAGGGAGCGATTTTAGCTTTTCGAGAATGTGGCCGAGTACTGGTTTGCCTGCAACTCGAAGAAGAGGCTTTGGTTTAGAGTGTGTGTGCGGCCGTAGCCGAGTTCCCTTTCCTGCTAGTGGAATAATTACTTTCATCGGCCAATGCTCTGATATCTGAATCCGAGTTTTTGTAGTTCTGCTGGATCGTAAATGTTTCTGCCATCAAGCAAGATCGGTTGCTTCATGCTGTTCTTCACACGCTGCAAATCGATTTGGCGGAAGACATCCCACTCTGTTAACAGTACGATTGCGTCTGCATCCATTGCTGCTTCGTATGGATTTGGTGCGTATTCAATTGTAGGCATGAGTTTCTTTGCGATCTCTTCTGCCTCAGGATCGAAACCGATAACGCTTGCTCCTTCCTTGAGCAGAGCAGGAATAACGGTTAGTGATGTTGCCTCGCGCATGTCGTCAGTCTTTGGTTTGAATGCCAATCCCCAGATTGCGATGCGCTTTCCTTGAAGAGAAGGAAGTTCTTCTTTTAATTTAGGAACGATAGATTCTTTTTGCTTGATGTTCACGTTTTCGATTGCTTGCATGAGCACATTATTGCAACCATAGTCTTGTAGAGTTGCGGCTAATGCGCGAACGTCTTTGGGGAAACAGCTTCCGCCGTATCCTGCACCGGCCTGTAGGAATCGAGGACCAATGCGGGTATCGTATCCCATGCCGGTCGCGACATCCTTAATATCTGCGCCGACTTTTTCGCAAAGATGAGCAAGCTCGTTCATGAAAGAAATTCTTGCAGAAAGCATTGCGTTGCTCGCGTACTTGATCATGACTGCGCTCTCTATATTAGTAGAGAGGATTGGGCGGTTTGGTCGTTCGAGTGGTTTGTATAGATGGGTAAGTAAATTTTTTGCGCGCTCGGTTTCTGTACCGATCACAATGCGATCAGGAATCATGAAATCATTGATTGCTTCGCCTTCGCGTAAGAATTCAGGATTGGAAGCGATTTCGAATTCATGTGGTTGCTGCTGATGTTGCTTGATGAGTGTTTCAACCTTTCTAGACGTTCCAAGTGGAACAGTGCTCTTGATCACAATGACCTTGAAGCCGTTCATTGCCTTGCCGATTTCTTCTGCTACGTTGAGAACGTACTGAACATCAGCACGGCCATCTTCATCGCTTGGCGTACCTACCGCAATGAAAATGATTTCAGCTGCTTGAATAGCAGGGGCTGCGTTTGTGGTGAATGTCAACCGGCCTTGCTCGATGTTTTGCGAGACCATTTCGCTGAGACCGGGCTCGAAAAAAGGAACTTTGCCTTCTTTTAGTGTAGCGATCTTTGATTCATCTACATCAACACACATTACGTCATTTCCAAGGTTTGCGAAACAGGCGCCGGTAGTGAGGCCTACGTAACCAGTTCCGATCATAGCGATTTTCATACTGATTGGACAAGGGCACTTGTTTTAATATCTTACCTTTATCCTACTTTATGCGATAAATATTAATAGGGCGGTTGGTTAGATTGGAGAATGAAACAGAAGATCAGCATAACGGTTGAAGATGACCTGGTTGGGCAGCTAGATGGACTGGTAGATCATGTTACTGTTCGAAACAGATCACAGGCTATTGAGCAGTTGATTCGGAAAGGGCTGGGAACAAAACGAACTGCTGTGATATTGGCTGGTGGGCCGGAAGCGAAAATTCAACTGCAAAATGGAGAATACCGGATAGCAGCGAAAATTGGGAAAGAGCGAGTTATTGAACGCGTGCTTCGAACGTTGCGGGAAAATAATTTTAGAGATGTCATTATTATTGCACGGCCAAAAGTGCTGACTGCTGTATTTGATATTGTCAAGGATGGAAGCGGGCAGGATGTAAAGGTAGTGTATATCGAGGAGAAAACATCGAAAGGGACTGCCGATACACTGCGACACGTGCAAGGAAAATTGCAGACGCGATTCTTGGTGGTGTATGGACATATTCTTTTTGATCGGGTGAATATTGAAGAATTATGGCAGCAACATTTGAATGGAAATAGTGTTGCTACGCTGATGTTGACAACGACAAGTGAACCATCTGAAAAGGGAGCGGTGAAAATGGAAGGGAACCGGATTGTGGATTTTGTGCAGAAGCCGAAAGCGTCTGATAGTCACCTTGTGTTTTCTCCAATTTTTGTTGGCGAGCCGGAATTGTTGAATCGCAGCGGAACGAGTTTGGAGTATCATGTGTTTCCAAAACTCGCTGAGCAAGGATTGCTCGCAGGTCATTTGAGTTCTGAGAAGGAAGTGCATATTCACGATGCTAGCGACGTGAAAACTGCAGAGAGGGACATGTCCTAAGGACATGAGGACACGATATTTTATAAGTTGAGCTAGGTCTCTTTTTGGTATGACTATGGATAAAGTTATTGCTGAACTGCTTCCGAGAACTGTTGAAAGTGAGGAAGAGCCATGGCAGGAAGCTGTGCGCGTTAAGGAAAACAGAATTGAAGTTGACTACAATCTAAGAGGTTTTGCCACAGAAACCCTGTATAGACCTCATCTCAACAGAACTGTGGAGCGCATCCCTTGGCAAAATTCTTGGAATGTTCACATGGCACTCATGCTGTATGCAGAATCTCAAGGTGTTGAAGGAGAGGTTTGTTTTGAGGATACATCGAATGGGCTGGAGATTCATTTACCTGGTGCGATGATGGAACTGGATAGCACTAAAAGATACTTCAAGTTTGTCTATACGCCTGAACGCAGAGAGCTTGTAGAAGATTTCATTCAGTTAATGACAGGCGGCATAGAAATACAGTAGCCTCAGTAAGCTTTATAAAGGGTCGATTGTTTCTTGCTTCTGACGAACGGTCATAGCCGTCTGGCTCTACCCGATCCCATTTCGAACTCGGCCGTCAAGCGGACGCACGTTCACGTGAGTACTGCCGTCTGGCAGAAAAGCGAGTTCGCTGTTCGTCACTTTATTTTTCTACGTGAAAATCTTTGTAATCTTCTAGATTTAGTCTATCGAAAGCTACAAGTGCTACTAGCCCTGGATAAAGCAATGCGCGGTCGAAAGGACTTCGATCTGGGTCATTCCTAACATTGCCTTTGTAGTTGTCCTTGATGAAGTCGCGAACACCTGCAGAATTGACAAAAGTTAATTCGTGATTTTCTCCAGCATCTTCTGGAGGGTTTAGGGTAAATCTTGACCTGATAGTATCCGCACTTATGGTTGGTGCAATAGAAAACAAGTATACAATTTCATTTGCAACTAACCTGTCTTCATATCTTGCTACAAGGCTAATAGATGATATTTCTTCTCGTTTAATTCCTGTTTCAGGTGTTAATTCAGAATCGATAAATTGGTCTGTTATTGATCCATCTCCGACGGGAAAGTTATCAGACATGGACAATGAACCAGCAACAATGTGATGTGTATTAGGATAACTTCTTCCAGCTCTGAGCGTGATAATTCTGTATGAATCAACTAGCATTTCATCTGGAGCGACGACGATTCCGCCGACGGAAACTTTCTGAATTGGGCTTGGAATGCCTGCGCGGCTAAGCTGGGTTTCATAGCTATGTCCAGGACCAAGTGTCAAATGTAATGTATCATTAAGGATGTCGTAACCATGGTTTGTTTCGCCGAGAGTTTGCTCGTTTGCCCACCACGGCAAATTAATCAATTCATGGTGTTGCTCCCAATCTAGTTGGAGTTCTGCAAAAACTTCTCGAAACAAATCGTGATTCCAATAGAAATCTAAAACTGCTTGAGCTCGGCCTTCAGGAATATTAAATTTGTCAAACTGCTCATCGAAATTTTGTTCATACCAGGCAGCTCCAACAGTAATTAGTTCATCGCCAAGGGCTGCTGCTTTGCTTGTATCAATAGCGCCGTCCACGCCTTCCCGCTCAGGCTCGAATGAGTGGGTGATTGCCTCAGGATGCAAAGATCTGGGATAGCGAACAATGCGTTTATTGGAAAATAACTCGTCGATAGACATGGGAGAAGGCTAATCTACCCAATTTTATAAGAATTTGGGCGTACTCTCACTTTTTGGTCCGATAGGCTTATATAACCCTGGTGCCTAACTGGGATTATGTTTGTTCGCATCAAGAAAATCAAGGGAAAGCCCTATGCTTACGCTGTGGAGAACAGTTGGACACCAAAGGGAACGCGGCAGAAGGTGAGCAAGTATCTTGGTAGGGTTACTCCGCTTGCAAGGGTTGACACCAAACCGTTTGCGCCAGATGAGGGTATCCCAGGGTTTGTGGATTCGAACGATTTTCCAGCGGTTGTGAAAGCGCTGACAGAGCACGAATTGAGCAACCATGAGCCCGGGGTTGAGGTAGATATCACGTCGAGAAAAGTTAGGCACCAAGGGAAAGATGCAGTGATTCAGATGAACGAAGGATTTCTGAGCGCATTCACTTTAGGAGCGCTCCTCGACTATAAACCGGGGAAAGACAACACCGGGAAGACGTTGGCAGAGTTGATTTTGGCTGCCGGATTGAAGCCAGAGTCAGAGATTTTTGTGTATTTGTATGAGAAATCACGACGTGAAACAGCCCAGAAAGAAGTTATCAAAGAAGATTTCTATTACTGAAGTTTGAGCACGAGTTCTCCTTTACCTTCATCGACGTAATCAAACTCCTTGAAGTGCTTGAGTTTTTCCTTGACATAGGGCCAGCCTTTCTGCTTATGCTGAGCGATTATGGCCATCATCTCCTCGAGAACAGTGTAGTTGGTGTAGATCGTTTCTCCGGTTTTTGCAGATTCATCGATCTGCTGAACCAGGGAAGCGACCATTTGATCTTGCTGAGAGAGGATCATTTTGAGCTCGTCCCCCACGTCGTCAGGAGTCTCTGAAATCTGCTCGGAAAAGACCTCTGCTAGGGCATCGCTGAATGAGGATTTCTTTTCGCCTGGCTGGTTGAAAGGAGTGGCGTTTATTGGCCTTTCTTCCAGTTTAATCACGACGTGATCTCGCTCTGCCAAGAGTGTTTTGAGGGTTTGGAACAAAGTAGCGATATCGGTTTCGGTGAGCACTTTCATTTTTCGATCCTTGGAGATTTTGGAACGAGCGCAAAGTGCTTCTGCGTAATTTTTGCCTAGGCCGAGCTCTGCTGCCAGGAACTTCACCAAGGAGTCCATGGTGCTTTCTTGGACCAGTTTGGTGAAGGCTGGTTCGTCGAGAGACAGCGTGTTTATAGGAGCAGGAGGAGGGCTGTAGGGCTGGCCTGGCCGGAGGGAACGTGTCTTCCAATCGCGGCGCTCCAGCACTGTGATGATGGAGTCAGCATCAGCGAGTATGACATTTCCATGCCCAAAAAGCTCGAAAATCAGCTTAGAAGAGCTTGTTTTCTCGATTTCAAGGTTGAGTACTCGATCAAAATTTCCTTGCGAAATGGAGCGTATTTTGCCGTTTTCGATGTGCTGGCGAAGCTTAAGGAGAAACGGTGTCGGATTGGGAAGAGAAGGTAATCTGATGGGGCTGAGAACGACGATACCGGGGAGAAAATGGAGAAAAATCTTGCCTTTAGCGTGGAGTTGGAGGGAGATGTGACGCTCATCATGCTGGAAAACTTTGTTGATTCTGGCACCGATGAGGTCTTGCCATTCTTCGACGAGCACAGCCAATTCGGGAGATGAGAGCGACTTCATAGCAGTTCTACGGATAAAGTTTTTAAATAAGCTTTTCGCTAGGATGGGCATGAAGTTCTGGAGGTTAGGGGAACGCTGGAGAGAGCTCGACCAGTCGTTGGCATCATCGTTTACCAAGGTTCGTGGTGACATAGCGGTGTCGTTTTCCTGGCTGAATTACCTGCGCGAGAAGGATAAAATCCATGATAGCAGGAACGAAAGGAACAGCTATTTCCTTGGAAAGATGTCTGCAGAGATAAGAGAATTGCAGCGCGAGATACAGATTCTGAAGGGACAAGTGGCGAAAGGACACGCAAGGACATTAGAAAGGACAAGTCAAGGACAAGTAAGGGACGTGTCCCAGCCTAAGGTGATAGAAAAGAAGGACATTTCGCCACCAAAACCAACAACAATAGGGACAAGTGGGTTGCGTGCAAGCCAGTTGGAAGTCCTTAATGTTTTGTACGAATCGGACAGGCCGCTTGGATATAATGAGATTGCGCGCCGCCTGGGGAAGTCGGAGAAGAGTATTAGAAATATGATTTACGAATTGCGCGTTGCTGGTATTGGGGTGCTTGACAAACCCATTGGTTCGCGTGAAAAAGGATTCTATTTGGATGCTGAGACAAAGATAACTGTTTCTGGAAGATAATGTGTATTGTCCTTAAGGACATGTCCTCATGTCCCTACAATAAGGGACAAGTCGGGACATTTCAAGGACACGTTAAGGACATCTCAAGGACAAGTCAGAAGACTTATATGGCTCGTTTGATGCGCTTTAGAAGGCGTTCGAAGTCAGCCTTGGTTGCGCCTGTGGTATCGAATTCAATGACTTTATGGCCTGCTTCTCGGGCTTCATCGCCACATATGTCAAATATCTCTGCATCGAGGTTTTCCCTCACTTTTGCCTTTGAATAGCCTCTTTTCTCTAGGCGCCTTTTAAGGGGGGCTAATTTGGTCCTGGTTACTATACAAAGTCTCACTTTTGCCTTTGGCAAGGCCTGTGAGAGGTGAGAATCCACTATAGAATCGCTGTTAAGTTCGCTTAACATAGCAGAAGTGAGCTTTTTGGTGTCGATTATGAGTGATTTGCGCTTCCGATCGTATCCAGACCTCACTTTTGCCCTGTTTTTGGGGTTTTCAAGGTATTTTGACACACTAAAGTTCGCATAACCTAGTGAAAGTGAGAGTTTTTTAGCTAGGGTTGACTTGCCAGTTCCTGGTGTTCCAGTTACAATTATGAGGTTCATAGTGGAAAGTGACCTTTTTTGGCCTCTTTTTGGGTGTTTTTGGGTGCTTTAGAGTGAAAAGTGAGGGAAAACAAGTGAAAATACCCCCTTTTGTTAGGCACCATAAAGCAAAGTGAGTTTAAGCCCCTCAACCCCCTATTTTGAAGGCAGCTAACTATATAAACTATTAAAAGATTTGTATTGCTATGGCAAATTCCTCGCCGGTAACTGTTATTTCTCTCGACGAGAAACGACTTCACAACGTAAATGATATTATTTTCTCCGACGAGACTCATCAGATTCTTTCACTTATAGAAAAGAAAGCACATACTGAAGTTCAAATAGAAGAAAAGTTATCTCTCGACGGGGCGACAGTCCATCAAATACTTGGAGGGCTGCTTACTGCAGGAGTTATTGAAGCGAAAAAACTCAAACGAGCAGGCGGTGTGATTCAGGCGTATCAGCTAAAGCGAAGTCCTGTTGTCGTTCTCCCGACGGTGAGACGCACTCTTTTCAGTAGGTTCAAACAGCTTATCCCAGTTATCACTGTAGTTGTGGTTGTTTCTGGGATACTGCAACTTGTGTATCAGCAGGGAACGAAAGCTGTGCTTGATGTCGTTGGCATAGAAGCAGAAGATTCTGCTGTTACCGTCGCTGCCAACACTCCCACAGGGGAACTGAGCTTCCAAATAGCACCCTGGTTCTTGATCGGGGCAATCTTTGCGATACTGGTTTTTGTGGCATACGACTTTTGGAAAGAAAAGAATCTTGGGGCGAAATGATAAAATACTTGGCAGTATTCCTCTTGATACTGGCAGGGTGCCAGCACGCTGTTGAAAGCGATCTTCCCGACAGCATGCTTATGTGCGATACGGATGCAGATTGTGCTGTAGGCGGGTGCTCAAACCAGCTCTGCGGGAATGCAGATGCTATCGAAGGAATCATTTCGACGTGTGAATACCGAGAAGAATACCAGTGCTTGGAGCTGAGCGCGTGTGGCTGTCATGCCGGACGATGCGGCTGGGAAGCAACAGATGATTTTAAAGCTTGCATGGAGCGATTTCGATGACATGTGAATTATGTGGCAAACCAGGGGATACAAAGCGAGCTCTTGTAGAGGGCGTGGAGATGCTGCTCTGCAGTAACTGTGCTGGATACGGGAAAGCTATCAAGGTGCCGCCTGCTGCGCTCATGAAGGTACGGAAGCCTGTTCAACGCGTCGAACCAGAATTGAGTGTTGTATCGAACTATTCCGTACTCATACGGCAGGCTCGGGAAAGCAAAGGAATGACGCAGAAAGAATTTGCCCAGCAGATGGCTGAAAAAGAGTCTGTAATCCAGCACCTGGAGAACGGGAAACTGGAACCGCCTTTGAAGCTCGCTAGGAAACTTGAACAGCGACTGAGTATTTCTCTTATCGAGGAAGTTAAGGCAGGAACAGTGCCGGAAGCGACCAAATCAGAAGGTTTTACTTTTGGCGATCTCATCAAGGTCAGAAAACGATGACCTGGCGTGATGCAACTGTACTGATACCCACGCTGAATGAAGCGGAATCTATTGGAGATCTTCTTGAGTATATTGAGCAGCACTATCCGAGTCTAGATATTATTGTTATCGATGATCATTCTGACGATGGAACGCAGAAAATCGTGAAAACACACAAAGGAGTTGTGCTGATAGAGCGGACTGGCGCGAGAGGATTGACAGCGAGTATTCTTGACGGGGCAAAGGAAGTAGCAACCCCTTTTTTTGTTGTCATTGATGGCGACTTTCAACACCCTCCAGAAAAAATAGGGGAACTTATTCTGGCACTGCGAGGAGGAGCTGACGTTGCGATTGGAACACGAACAAAAGTTGTGGGGCCTTGGCCGTTCTACAGAAAAATCATGTCGAAAATAGCTACAGTGCTTGCACGGAGAAAATTGAATCAACCTGTTAGTGACCCTCTTTCTGGATTCTTTGGGGTGCAGACGTCGTTATTCTTGGAAGCAAAATCAGAAAAGTTTGTGCCGGAAGGGTATAAAGTGCTCTTTGACTATTTGCGAGCAGCAGGCGAGCTAAATATACAAGAAATCGCGTACACTTTTGGAGAACGACGTCGAGGAAAATCAAAAATTGGCGCACGTCATGTACGCGCATTTACACGTTCACTAGGAAGATAAAACTGGAAATCTGCATTGTAGACTTTTGTGGTGGTTATTGCTGGGAGAGAACGTACTTCTTTATTGAGAATGTCAAGCTGGACGCTGCATTCTGGTGTTGAACAGGGGAAGAAATCCTCTGAATATATCACGATATCTGCTTCAGAAATGTGGCGGCGATACGCTTGCTCTCCTGTAAAAGGATTGTCGTAAAAGGGAATGAATCTGTTGTTGAAATCAACAGCGAAACGAGGGTCTATGGTGAGTACTGTGGCGCCTTCCTTGAGGGAGAGTGCAGGAACTTCGACTTCTGTGGGAAGCCAGGAAACACGCTCTGCGGTAAACGATGCCGATGTGAACAGGGAAAGGGAAATGATTAGCAGGAGAGAAAGGAGGGCGATGGATTGCGGGAAATGAAATGATTTGAAAAACTTCCAAACTGCGTAGCCGGCGAAGAGCGCAAGAAACGGGAGGAAGACTATTGCGAATCGCATTTGCTTGTTGGTGATGAATGTGAAATAGAGAACTAGGAGAAGAAAGGGGAGGAGGATGTGCCACTGTTTTTTCTTTGCGAAGAGATAGATGCCGGGAAGTGCGAATAGAAATATGGGCGCTTGCAGAAAAATGTTGAGCGGGTAGAAAATGAGAGAAGACATGAGAGAACCTGCAGCGTGCACAGGGTTGCTTTGATGAGGGAGTGCTTGTACTAGCGGATAGATTGGTGCTGCCAGTCCGTGAGATCTATACGCAATGGTGTTTGCGAGCAGGAAAGGAACTCCGACAATTGCAGCGCCGATTGTGAATGTAATTGTTCTGATAGGTTTTTTGAGTGATAAGAAAAACAATGCTGCCCCTACCAGTCCGAGAGGATAACGCGTGAGGAATGATAACGCTGCTGCAATACCTGAATGTGCAGGCTTGTGATGCCAATAAACAGCAAGCATCCCAAAAAAAGCAGCAGGCATGCCAGACATTAATTGGCTTGATTGGAGAACAACAACAGGGGCAGTAATGAATATTGCGCTGCACAGAAATGCTCCTGCGCTTTCCATGTAGTTGCGAGCGGTTCCGTAAATCAGAAGCGCAGTGCCTACCATAGCGGTGATTCCGATGATCTCGCCAATAGGTATGACGGGTAGGTTGAGAACCCAGGGTATGCCAAGGACAGCAGGAAGGAGAACAGGCCGCAATGGCTCCCACAAGCCGGATTGACCTGCAGAATAGAGAAATTTACCCATTCCTATATAGACTGCTTCATCCCAACCTGCAGGGTGTGCTGTTATGAGTAAGAATGATTGGGATGCAATTGCCAGCAAGATGAGGAGAAGCACGAATCTCATAGAAAGGGCGATGTTGGAGCAGTAATAAAGCTGTCGCAACTCTCTTTAAAGTAAAAGCAAATCTTTTAAAAGCCCTGTTTTCACAACAATGCTATGAGTTTGATCTATAGCTCTCTTGTGTTTGGTGTATGGTTCTTGGCGACCTATATTAATGTAGTTTTAATTCTTATACTTTTGACTAAACGAAAGGATTTGTATCAGTCGCCTAAAGAACACGCCACACCGTTCGTGAGCATTATTGTTCCTGCATACAACGAAGGCAAAACTTTACGGGAAAGTATCCATTCACTTCAAGCGCTTGACTACCCAAAAGACCGATACGAAGTTATCATTGTGAACGATGGTAGCAATGATGAAACAGCTGACGTTGCGCGATCACTTATGGGAGATAATGTACGTTTTCTGGACAATGTTGAAAACAAAGGAAAAGCTGCTTGTTTGAATCAAGGGATTGAGGAAGCGAACGGCGAAATCATTGCGTGCATGGATGCAGATTCGCAAGTTGATGCAGACGTACTGCAAAAAACAATGCCGCATTTTCAAGAAGAGAAAACAGGAGCAGTTACGATCAGAGTTGATGCAAATAATCCCAAGAATTTATTGCAAAAAGTCGTGGAAGTCGAATATGTTATTGGGCTGACGCTTTCAATGCGAGCGTTGTCGTACTTCAATTCTGTATTTGTGACGCCAGGACCGTTTTCTCTCTACAGGAAAAAGCTCCTTATGCAGATTGGGAAATTTGACCCGAACAGCATGACTGAAGATTACGAAATAGCATATCGGATACAGAAATCAGGATACAAGATTGCGACGTGCATCAATACGCGCGTACGTACCGAAGTGCCACCGACCTTTTCAGGGCTTTTTGTGCAGAGAAGACGATGGTATACAGGAGCATTACACACGATTACAAAGCATAGGGATATTCTTTTCAACAAGAAAGTGGGTCCGTTCGGATTTGTTATGCCATACTTGTTCGGGCTTCTGTTTATGGGCCTAATCCTCGTGGGAACATCCATCTATTTGATCTCCAGTAACTTGTATCAAGCTTATACGCAATTCGCGCTTACTAACTTCAACTTCTTTTCCTACTTGAATTCTTACCAATTTGACGTGCTGGCAGTGAGCTCGCTGGCGTTCTTTTCTATAGCAACAGTAATCACGACATTTATGCTGATTACTGTGTCGATGAAACTCGCTAAAACGAGCATCAGTAATAGAAAACGAGGATACGTGGGATTCTTCTTCTTATTCTTTGTCTATCAATTGTACTGGGCAGTATCCCTCTGGTCTGCTCTGTTCGGAAGAAAGGTACGATGGCGCTAGAAAAAAGAATTTTTGTGTTTGCACTTCTTATCACAATACTCATACTGCTCTCAATTATAGGGCTAACCAGCCTGCTGGGAGATAAACGAGAACAAGCTGTAGTCGACCGGATGGATTCTATTGTGAAGGAATACGAAGACATTCAAACTATCATGTTGTTGTCTGAATTCTATGGAGAAGAAGCAACGTGTGTAGCGCTTGAAAAAACACTGCTGAACATGAACGAGGATTTATGGGATTTGGGTGTGCGGATTGAACGCTACCGGGCTGCAACTGAGGATTTCCTGAGCGATCCGTTCTATCTCGAGCAGAAGACTGACTTCAACAGAAAAGAAGCATTGTATTTTTCGATGTTGAAGAAGATGAAATCAATGTGTGACGTGAATCAAACCATTATTACATATTTCTACAGCAAAAAAGAAACGTGTCCTGATTGTGATGCACAAGCTTTTGTGTTATCGGACATCAGAAGGGATCTTGATAACGAAAACAGGCCTGACGACCTTGCCGTATTTAGCTTTGATACCGATCTTGACCTTGCATCGATAAGTTTGATGTCTCGGGTGTTCAATATTACAGAACACCCGTGTATTGTCATAGGAGATTTTGCTGGGGTGGAAGACAATATCCATTGCGGACTTCACAACAAAGCAGAAGTTGTAGAGCTACTCTGTGAAAGCGGAGACCAATCATTCTGTGAATAGGAACTTCCAGGTCTGAGTTTTTTCTGAAGAATGCAATTGATCAAATGTTTGGTTGTTCCGTAGCAAGAAAAGTATACCGTCTTCCTCATCAGACCACACTTCGCCAAACATTGCGTCGTCAACCCACAAGTAATCGATACGGAGATCTTTGAAAGATGAATTTGCATCTTGGAGGTTACGTATCTGGAACACTTTGTGAATCTCCTCAAGGTCATCGGGCGGTGTTTCTCGAGTTATAACCGCAGGCTGACTGGCAAAATACTCAATCCAATAACTGTTTGACTCATGAGATAAAACACGGCCGTGCGGTTGGCTGGAAAGAAATTCTAAGCTTTCTTGTTGTTCTATTGTCGGTTCTAAATTGGCGAGTTCTTTTGAGAAGGAAACTGTACTGAAAAGCAAACCTGAAAGAATCACAAGAAGAGAGAGAGTCTTCACAACATCTAATGTCCACGGAGTTTGGAGTAATACTTCAATAGTTAGTGCGCCGAGCACAACAAGAGGAAGTACAAGATATGGAATGCGAGTGGTCCCTTCCAGGACGACCCAAATAAGGGAGGAAACCAAAGCAAAAGATAACATGCTGAATGAATTAAACCGGAACCGCCAGACGTATGCAATTCCAAGGAGGGCGATAATAACGCTGAACACACCTACGCCGTACAATTCACCGAGATCAGAGATACCGTTGAGGAATGGATGATTTGCAATGGGATTTGTTAGACTGATAAGGAAAAGGACGAGGAAAACAAGAGAGAGCGAGGAAAGAGCGAGTAACCGGTGGACGTTTCTTCTGAGCAGGGAAGCAACAAGGAGGCCTGCTGTAAAAAGGAACTCTGGCAATCCGATTAGTGCAAGGAGAAATAATGAAATCAAGCTCCCGATGGCAGGAAGAGGCTTTCTGCGGAATAGTGCGAAGGAAAGCAAAGCGAGTGGTAGGGAAAGTGATGTGGGGTTAAGCGTGCTAAAAACATACATCGTTGCTGGCGTAGTGATAAAAAGAATCGCTGCGATCGCGTTGAGCTTCCAAGGAAGTCCTAGCCGTTCTAAAACGATGCTGAAGAGATAGACAGAGACTACTCCGAGGATGAGAGGGAAAATATGAGCGAAAAAATTT
Organism: Candidatus Nanoarchaeia archaeon; assembly: GCA_028279045.1. GTDB lineage: Archaea > Nanobdellota > Nanobdellia > Woesearchaeales > UBA10216 > JANQSZ01. The sequence goes on from JANQSZ010000022.1 coordinate 40,892, forward strand.
CCGCCTAACATGATACCAATTCCGAGAATGCCGTGGTACAATGTTTCTGGAGATTGTGAAAGGAGCAAATGCTGATAGCTCTCTTCGCCGGCAACAATCGGCCCTGACGTAAACAAACGGATAATGAGCTGTGCAGTAAGCAATATTGCTGCGGCAATGGTTACTCCTTCTTTCCATTGTGCTTTCATGAGCTCACCTCACAAAGAGATTCGTAAATGAGCGGTCCTTGATTGTAGAGCAGGGAGAAACATTTCTTGTTGGAAGCGTATTGAAGACGCTCGATTTCAAAATCATCGGCAGTATTTTGGGAGACAAACACATAATCTGCGTCATATTTTGTGAGAAGAGGAATGACTTCTGTTTCGAACGGAGTCGTGTACATTGTTTCGATGTCATTGAACCGCTCCTCGACATCGGATGCGAACAAGAAAAATGGATCAAGAATATTCTGGCGACGGGCTTCGGCAACGACCATGTAACCTTCGTTGAGAGAAGCTACGATAATTGCATCCTGAGGAAGAGATCTTCCAATCCACCGCATTCCTTCAACATCTTCAGGAGATGGATACTCTGAAGAATGTGCCATGTACCACGAAGGCATAACGTGAGCGAGAAGAATTAAAGTCAGTATTGCGAGGTACACAAGACTTCTGTACCTTACAAAATTGGTTTTGCGCACGTAACGCGAAATAATTGCTACATATGAACCGAACAAAATTGCAAACGCACCACCTAGAATGCTAAGGGCAGTTGTCTTGTCGGTGACTCCTAACGAGATAAATGCGAGGAGTGTGAGAACGGGGCTGATGACTAGATAGATTTCCCGTTTTCTTTGCCGGAGAACCAATCGGTAAATAACCCAAAGACCAACTAGTGCTCCCAAAAGCCCTGCAGCTGTCAACGCTTCAAGAATATTGGAATAGTCAAAACGTGAAGGGAACAATTCCGTCGGTACGTTTTGCCAAACCGCAGCTATTCCCTGGGATAAAAGAGGTTTTTTGAAGACAAGGAAAGTTATCCATGTGGTAAGCAAGCCGATAAAAAATGTAACTTCAAATTCCTGCGGGTATCGCTGGAGTCGTTCCAGTTTGGAAAGACCAAGATAAAGAGATAGAGAAGCCACTAAAAGTAGTGCGATAGGATGCGTAACGGCCAGAACCACTGCGCTGACAAGGAATGTATATGCAAATGTCTTCTCGTTAATACGGAGGAAACAGTAAATAAGGAAAAAAAGCAGTGGAATTGCCATTGTTAGTGGAGATGCACTGTTTGCCGATGCGACGAAAATTGGTACAAACCCTGCTAGCAGTCCAGAAAACGTTGCTCCCAATGCGTTCTTGGATATTCTAAGAGAAAGTGCAAAGACAACCAGCACGAGTGTTGCTGCCATAACGTTTGGCACTATCTTCAAGACGATCACTGGGTCCATGAACAAGGCGAAAAATGAAAGTACGTAGTCAAACCCTGGGAAAAAATAATGAGGAGCGTACCATAGATCAGTAAATATTGGTGTTCCTGTATCGAGAATGGAATGAATCTGTGCAAGATGAAAGTAGGCTTCATAATCCAAAGTTGGAGTACGGAACGCGATAAGCAATCGGAAAGCTAAAACTAGAGAAAAGAGAATTCCTGCGGTAGCTGATTTCTTAGGAAGCTTCATGGCTCAATACAAGGAGCGTGTAGGACTCCTCGCCCTTCTTGATGACAGTTGAACTCACAACCCAATCTGAGATATAGGGTTTTATTAATGTTGGGTCTTTGATAAGCAGAGAAACAACTCCATCCTTCTTGAGGATGTTCTCTGCCTGATTGAATAGCTTATCTGCACGCTTCTGCACAACTTCTGTAGGAATACGGCGATTCGGGCCAGCAATCATTGTGACAATTGCATCAACTGAATTGGGCTCGCACCGAAGATCAAGATCTTGAAGAGGTGTGCGAGAAAAATCAATCATTTTTTTGACGCCTGCAACGCGAGCATTCTTTTCGGCACCGCGGAGATTCGGCATTGAGCCATCGATGGCTATTACTTTGCCCTTGCCAGGAGAAATGTCAGTGGATTTTGTTTTGCTGAACGGACGGAGATTGGTTAGCGTGATGTCACGATGCTCATGAGGAGAAATTCCTTGCATCCAAAGCGTTGCTTCGATCACGATCTGGCCAGAACCACAAAGAGGATCAAGATATGTCGCGTTCTTGTCCTTGCCTGCTGCGCGCACGATTGCATAAGATAGCAATGCGCTGGTCTCAGCAGCGTGCAAGACTACGCGGTAGTCGCGTTTGCTTGCATCGAAACCCATGACATCGATGCCGATCGCGCCTTTATCGTCGGCGATAATAATTTTTACAATGACATCCGGATGCTTTAAGTGAATTTTAGATTTTGTACGAGGAATGAGAAGTAATGACGCTTCCTTTGCAATATCTGGGCTGTTAAAAGTGTGATCACCTGTACGAGAACAACGGACAGCAAACGTAGTGGAATCTAGCCAATCGTCAAGGTTGATTCTGTGAGCGACCTTCTTGAGCTCTGCCATGGTTTTGTCGAGGCCGGGAAATACAGAAAAGGTATCAAAAAGCACGAGCAGAGAAGAAATCGATTGAGCGTGTTCTGCAAAGCGTAATGCATCCTCTTCAGAAGCCTCGAAAATAACAAAACCCTTTTCTGCAGAAGCCTGAGTGTTACACAACTCTTGGACCTCTTGCTGGCAAAACTTCTCCAGCCCTTCCTGGGTTATAGCCAGAAATTTCATTCTGTTTCTGCGGCGATTTGCGCTAAACCAACAACATGATCACCGTCTTTCAAGCGCATAATTCGTGATCCTTGGGTATTTCTACCGAAACTAGAAATATCACTAGCAGCGACGCGGATAACAATGCCAGAGCGACTCATGATGATTAAATCGTCGTTTGGCAACGTTGAAACTACGCTGACAACCTTACCATTTCTCTCAGAAGTTTGAATATTAATGACACCCAGACCACCCCGCTTGGTTACGCGGTACTCTGACAGAGCAGTTCTCTTACCGAAACCGTTTTCGGTAATGGTGAGAATTTCCCGGGAAGAATCAGCAAGCACCATAGAAACAACAACGTCGTTTTCGCGTAGTTTCATGCCACGCACTCCTCTTGCTGAACGACCTGTGGGACGTACGTCTTTTTCATTAAAGCGAACAGCGTTTCCTGCACTTGATGCGATAAGTAGTTCGTTATTCCCATCTGTGCGGCGAACGCTAATAAGTTCATCTTCCTGATCGAGTGTTATTGCGATGATTCCTCCACGACGAGGGCGGGAGTAATGAGCAAGACCTGTTTTCTTTACCGTGCCGTTTCTTGTTGCCATGATCAAGTTGTTAGTTTCGTCAAACTTTTCAACAGGGATAACAGCAGAAACCTTTTCGGAATCGTCCAAGTCAAGGAGATTAACTATTGCTTTCCCCATGGCTGTACGTGATCCCTCAGGAATTTGATGCACTTTCAACCAATGCACAATACCTTTTGTGGTGAAGAAAAGTAAATATGCATGGGTGTTTGCGATGAATATGTTTTCTGCGAAATCATCTTCGCGTGTTGATTGGCCTTTCACACCTTTACCGCCTCTATTCTGCTGCCTGTACGTATCCATTGCCAATCGCTTGATGTAACCACGATTACTGATGGTGACGATCATGTCCTCTTTCTTGATCAGATCTTCAGGAAGCATTACTTCGTCGCCGCCTTCGATGATTTCTGTTCGACGTTCATCTCCGTATGCGTCAACAAGTTCATCGAGCTCTGTTTTGATGATTCCTCTGATTTTTTCTTGAGAATCAAGGATGCTGCGGAGTTCAACGATCAACTTGAGAACTTCTGCGTGTTCCTCACGAACTTTTTGTTGTTCCATTGAAGCCAGGCGGGATAAACGCATCTCTAGGATCGCTTCTGCTTGCTTCACTGATAGAGGGAAAGAACTTTGTAATGCTGCTTTAGCAGCTGCAACGTCTTGTGATTCTCGAATAAGTTTGATTACTGCATCGACGTTGTTCAACGCTACAATGAGTCCTTCAAGAATATGCGCGCGTGCTTCTGCTTTTTGCAAATCGAACTGTGTTCGACGGGTAATGATTGTAATACGGTGCTTAGTGAACTCATCCAGCATGTCTCGGAGAGTCAGTGTTTTAGGTTCACCGTTAACAAGGGCGATAAGATTCATACCGAATGTGGTTTCAAGACGAGTATGTGCGTAGAGTTGATTCAGAATAACATCGGGGCTTGCATCGCGCTTGGTGTCAATTACAATGCGCATACCGTTCTTGTCAGATTCATCGCGGATATCGGAGATACCGGTGACGCGTTTACTTGTAACGAGGTCAGCCATTTCCTCAATCATAGATGATTTATTCACCATGTACGGGATTTCTGTAATGATGATTCGACGTTCTTCAGTTTCTGCGCGACCACGCACTTTGATCAAACCGCGGCCTGTTCGATATGCTAACTTGATACCTGCGTCGCCGAGAATTTGAGCTCCTGTAGGAAAATCAGGACCGCTAATGTGATTTAGCAAATCCTCTGCAGGAATCTCTGGATTATCGATTGTTGCCTTTAATGCGGAAACAACTTCTGGAAGATTATGAGGAGGAATGTTTGTTGCCATACCAACAGCAATTCCGGAACTTCCGTTTACAAGAAGGTTAGGAAACTTGCTTGGGAGCACGCTTGGTTCTTTCAAACTGTTATCGAAATTTGGAACCATATCAACAGTATCTTTTTCGATGTCCTGCAACATTTCTTCAGCGATCTTGGTGAGTTTTGCTTCTGTGTAACGCATTGCTGCTGCATTATCACCATCAATACTTCCGAAATTTCCTTGACCGTTTACAAGCGGATATCGCAATGAGAAATCTTGCGCCATACGCACCAATGTGTCGTAGACTGCTGAATCACCATGCGGGTGATACTTACCTAGCGCATCTCCCACAATTCTTGCCGATTTTCTAAACGGTTTATTGTGGAACAATCCGAGATCTCGCATTGCATACAAAACACGGCGATGGACTGGTTTGAGGCCATCTTGAGCAGAAGGAAGGGCACGGCCTACAAGAACTGACATCGCATAATCTAAGTAGGAAGAGCGCATTTCTTCTTCGATTTCTCGCGAAGCAACGCCTTTGTCTGCTGATTCCATTTGTAAAATGAGAAACTGCGATTGTTTAAAAAGTTATGTATTAGAATTAGGGGTTTCAGGGCCCAAAATAGGCTAATTTAAGGACTTGAGCAGCGTTTTAGTTGATTTGGTGATTGGTCACGGTAAAGGATTTTCCGCAGTAGACACAGCGCTTGGAAGTAGATCTAGACAGCGGTTTTTGTGGCTGATAATTCATCGCGTTCCCACATTTAGGGCATTTCACGCGCATCATTCTTCATCAGGTGCTTCTGGTAATTGAGAAATCTCTTCGCCCTCAAGCTTTGGTTCGATCTCTTCGTCAACGACTTCTGTTGACTCATCGGTTTGAACTTGAAGTGCTGCAGGCTCTTTGATGTCGCCGAATTTTTCTTTAATATCCTCTCGGCTGCGCAAATCAAAATAGGAAAAGAATTTGTCAGTAAGCCTGAGAAGTTTTGAACGGCCTTGCTTTTTTGCTGTGACAAATCCTGCTTCTTCGAGCTCTTTAATGTGGTCATATGCTTTATTGGTTCTAATACGGATGACTTCGCTTTGGAGAACAGGGGCTTTCCAGGCAACAACTGCCAAAGTTTCCATGACGGTTTTCGAAAGCTCGGTTTCTGAGACAATGTTCTGAACTATAGGGAAGTAATCAGTGCGAACCATGAACTTCCAGAAAGCGCCCTCCTCGACAACTTGGATTGCTCCTGCGTATTCGTCATAGTCCTTTTGAAGTTCACGTAAAGCGTTAAGTGCTTGCTTTTGGTCGAGTCCAGTGAGTTTTGCAATCTCTTCAAGTGCAACTTTGTTGCTTGAAGCGAACAAAACCGATTCGACTTTACCTTTATCACTCATTTTCTTTTCCACATATCGCCGTCTTTTACCAATTCGCCTTCGCTGGCAAATTGTTCAAGGAACTTTTCTAAATCTTCAGTTCCAATGCCAACAATTTTTGAGAGCTCGCCGGTGGATCTTGGATTTTCAACGGCAATGAGAATAGAATTTTTTAACATACGCGCTGCGTTTCGCTCAAGGATGTCGTTTCTTGCTGTTTTTTGTTTAAGCAAAAAATCTACGCGATGCAGACGGTCCATCAAATCATTTAACAAATTAGAAATATCTGTATTTGAAATTTCTAAATGTTCAGGAGAAGCAATTTCGATCGAGGAAGGCATATATTCGAAGCACAACATGACGAGAGAATCATAACTCTTTACGAGTAGTTCGATTTCAGCGAACGTGCTGAATATTTTATCGCTACCTTCCTGAAGTTCTGGCTCGTGCAGCTTCTTATCGCGAACGTCATAATGGCTATCTTCGCTCATTTGAGTTATGAGGGTTTGCATTGTCTTTTCCACGTGTTCTTTTGGAGCTCCGACAATCTGTAATACGATGTTTGTATGCAGCCATCCTTGGGCTACAAGTTCATTTATGTCTTCCATGCTCATTGAGGCGGTCTGCTGATTTAAATAGGTTTCTTTGGGTCAAGAGAAGAATATTGAAGACTAGAAGAGTGCTTATTATTAGATGCGGAAAAATCTGGGAAAGGCCAGAAGAATAGAAAGACTGGGGAGTGGGTCGGATGTGTGGGATTGTGTTGAACAGCACGAAAGCTACAGCGATGGCAAGGAGATTTGACATGGCCTTCTAAACGTGAGCGCTTTCTTAAACTATAGGGCAGAATGTTCGGAAATTCACGAAAGAAATCTTAATAAAGATGGCGAATGACGTGAATTCTATGAGTGAAAAAGCAAAGGAAATGATCGATATTGTCGATGATGATGACAACGTCATTGGAGAAGGGGAGTTAGTGAGTGTTGTTACCTCTGGCAAAATCTTTCGGGCAGCGCGGGTCGTTGTCATTAATAGTAGAGGGGAATTTGTTGTCCATAAAAGAAATCCCGACATGATCGTGTTCCCTGGACATTTTGATATTGGCGCTGCAGGAATTGTGAATGCTGGTGAAGACTATAAACAAGCAGCAGAACGAGAACTAGAAGAAGAACTGGGAATTGCAGGAGTTGAGCTGACTCATTTTATTTCATTCAAAGCGCGAGGTAGGCGAAACCTTAATGTGCAAGGCTTTTGGTGTAAATACGACGGACCCCTCAAAATACAACCAGAAGAAATTACAGAAGCGTCTTTTATGAGTATTGAAGACGTACAAAGCATTATTGCTGATCAACCATTTCATCCTGGAGGGAAATTTGTGTTCGAACGGTGTGTAGAGGAAAAATGTTATCAGTGAACTTGTGCGGAATTGAAATGAGGAACCCCACTATGCTAGCATCGGGAGTCATGGGGGTATCAGGAGCGTCGCTCAAATATGTTAGTGAGAATGGTGCTGGCGCTGTTGTATCTAAATCAATTGGGCCTGAAGAGCGGAAAGGGCACCCAAACCCCGTGCTGGCGGAATTCAAAGGAGGATTCTTGAATGCTGTCGGTCTACCGAATGCAGGTGTTGAAAATTCTCTTGGAGAACTGGAGTTTGCACAAAAAAATGCATCCTGCCCGGTTATTGTTAGTGTGTTTGGCGGATCAAAAGATGAGTTTGTTGACGTTGCGGTTAAGGCGAACAGTATCGGGCCTCCAATGATAGAGCTGGACCTTTCCTGTCCAAACACTGAAGTTGATTTTGGAAAACCTTTTGCAACGAGCTGTGATGATGCAGCGTATATTATTAGAGAGATCAAGCAACGCATCTCAACACCTATCATGGCAAAGCTTGCACCAAACGTTCCAAATCTTGCAGAAATAGCAAAAGCATGCGAGGATGCGGGCGCTGATGCGATAAGTGCTGTTAACACAATGCCCGGCATGCTGATTGATATTGAAACGAAGAAACCTGTTTTGTACAACAAATCCGGCGGAGTGAGCGGACCTGCATTGCACCCGATTGCTGTAAAATGCGTGTATGATATATCTCGAACTGTAAAAATTCCTGTGGTTGGAATTGGTGGAGTAACGACGGGAAAAGATGCACTCCAGATGATGATGGCAGGTGCTACCGCAGTTCAAATCGGGACGGCGATATATTATCGAGGGATCGACGTATTTAGACAAGTGTGTGAAGAAATGGAAACGTACTTGAAGGAAAATAATTATTCGAGCATTAATGAGATAATTGGAGCTGCACACTGATGGAATATCCTAAAATGGTTACTGTAGATCGTGTTGAAGATGAAGCAGCAGGAATCAAAAACATATTCTTTAAGCATGATTTGCAAGCTAAGCCAGGGCAATTCGTTATGGCATGGCTACCTGACATGGATGAGAAACCGTTTGCTGTTGGTTTTCAAACTGCCGAGGAATTCGGGTTAACTGTTTCTGCAGTCGGACCATTCTCCAATACGTTTAGTCAAGTAAAACCAGGAGATCGCGTCGGGATTCGGGGGCCGTATGGAACGGGATACAAGCTGGAAGGTAAGAAGCTCGTTATGGTCGGTGGAGGTTATGGTACTGCATCACTAGCGCTGCTTGCAGACCACGCACTGCAACAAGGATGTGAGATTACATTCATCGTCGGTGCGCGATCGAAAGACCTTCTTGTGTATACCGAACGCATCAAACAAATGGGATGTACACTTATCACCACAACCAACGACGGAAGCGAAGGAATGCAAGGTTTTACAACAGATGCTCTTGAGAAATTACTTTCAGAGCAGACGGTTGACAAAGTCTTTTCCTGTGGTCCTGAAAAAATGCTGTTGAAAGTAGCAGAAGTTTGTAATGGTAAAGTTTCCTGTGAAGTGAGCTTGGAGAGATACATGAAATGCGGCTTTGGGATTTGCGGGCATTGTTGTGTAGATCCTATCGGGATACGACTTTGCGTCGAAGGACCTGTTGTTCCTGGAGAAACAGCGCTGAAAATCACAGAACTTGGGAATTATCACCGCGTACAATCCAGTAGGAAAGAAACACTATGACATTACTTATACGAGGCGGAGAAGTATTTTTGGGAAATTTGCAGAAAAAGAACATTCTCATTGATAATGGGAAGATCGTTGACCTTGTTGATGATGAACCGCAAACCGATGATGTTATTGATGCAGATGGATTGATTATACTGCCGGGAGCTATAGACGCACACGTGCATTTTCGAGAACCAGGAAACACCGCAAAAGAAGACTTTCTAACAGGAAGTCAGGCTGCGGCAGCAGGCGGGGTTACAACTGTTCTTGACATGCCTAATAATAACCCACCTATAACAACTATCAAAGCGCTTGAAGAAAAAAGAAAACTTGCTGCCAAAAGTGTAGTTAATTTTGGATTGTTTATGGGTGCTACCGAAGATAATGCTGACGAGATTAAAGAAGCAAAGAACATACCCGGAGTTAAAATCTACATGGGATCTTCGACCGGAAACTTGCTTGTTACAGATGATGAAGCGCTAAAACGAATATTTTCAACAGGAAAGCTTTGTGTTGTCCATGCTGAAGACGAAGATCTCATGAAAGAAAACATGAAGGTGCACACAAAAAACCATGTATCTTCGCATGGAAAGATTCGAAACAGAGAGAGTGCGCAGAAAGCGCTCCTTCGCGCCATTGAGTTGAGCGGATCTGCCAAAATACATATTGCTCACATCAGCACTAAAGAAGAATTGGATGCAATTCGTAGGGCAAAACAGGTGAATGTAGCGATAAGTTGTGAAGTTACTCCACATCACTTGTTTTTGAGTGAAAAGGATACAGAACAATTGCTTAACTACGGGAAGATGAATCCCCCTCTCCGATCGGCAGAAGATGTAAGCTTGCTTTGGGAAGGACTTCGGGATGGAACCATTGATATTGTTGCAACCGACCACGCACCGCATTTGCGTGAAGAGAAAGATAAAGATTATTCAGACGCTCCCTCTGGAATTCCGGGAGTAGACACGATGTTACCCCTGCTGCTTGATTCGGTTCAGCAAGGAAGAATCTCATTGGAGCGTGTAGTGGAAGTAACATCATCGGCTCCAGCTCGAATATTTGGGCTGAAGAAGGGAAAAATAGAAAAAGGCTACGATGCAGACCTGGTTTTAGTTGATATGAACAAGGAACAAATTGTTCGCCCTCGAAGTAAATGTGGGTGGAGCGCATTTGAAGGGCAGACGTTGAAAGGGTGGCCACAAATAACGCTCGTCAACGGACAAGTTGTGTTTGATGACGGGGAAACAGGAGAAACTCCTGCAAAGGAAGTGAATTTTATATGAAAGAAGAAATCGCACGGACATTGTTGCAAGCAAATGCAGTGAGCATTAGAGTAGATGAGCCGTACACCTTTTCGTCGGGGATCAAAAGCCCTATATATTGTGACAATAGAATTCTTATATCGAATCCTGAAAAACGAGAAGCAATTATCGGCGGATATCTGGAAGCACTTCAAGGGCTTTCGTTTGATGTCATAGCAGGTGTAAGTTCTGCTGGTGTTCCATGGGCAGCGTTTTTGGCCGATCGGTTGAACAAGCCGATGGTATATGTGCGGAAGAAAGCGAAAGAACACGGAAAAGTTAACCAAATTGAAGGAACTATTAAACCAGGGCAGCAAGTCGTGGTAATTGAAGACCTGGTTAGTAGCGGTGGAAGCTCATTGAACGCTGTGATAGCAGTTAGGGAAGCAGGAGGAATTGTCGACCACTGCGTAGCCATAGTTACGTATGAAATGGAAACAGCGAAAAGTGCATTCTCCGAGGGAGCATGTATCCTTAAGACGCTCACAGATTTTAGTACACTCATGAATGTTGCAGAAGAAGATCATTCGATCTCATCAGAAGAGAAAGTGCTGGCGTTGGAATGGAATAAAAACCCACAAGAATGGAACGCCGCTGTTAATAATTAGAGGTGGAAATATGAAATTAAAAATAGGTGTCATGGGACGATCACTCGAGAAACTTGATCCGAAACTACAGGCGCTTTGCTACGAAGTAGGAAAACAAATTGCACTCCACAATTGCATCTTGGTGAATGGAGCGTGCTTCGGCGTACCGTATGAATGCAGTAAGGGAGCGAAAGACGCTGATGGATTTGTTGTTGGCATATCACCGGCAATGAACGTGCAAGAGCACACTATGCGTTACAAGTTTCCGACAGACATGTTTGATCTGATTGTTTATTCTGGGTATGGATTCAAAGGAAGAAATGTTCTGAATGTTAGTACAGCGGATATAGTACTTGTAATCGGAGGTGCTTCTGGAACCTTGAATGAATTTAGTATTGCATACGACGACGGAAAAGTGATTGGCGTGCTTCTAGGAAGCGGCGGAATCACAGACCACTTGAAACACATCATTGAAGTTTGTAATAAGAATACAGGGGCAAAGATTGTCTATGATCGCGATCCACACAAACTGGTTTCGCGTGTACTTGAAGTATACAAAACTCACCAAGAAAAATATTCTGACACGTGTCCGCCATGAATTATACTGAACAACTCAAAGCGGCAGCACAAAACAATGGTAGCCTTATTTCTCTTGGGCTTGACCCTGTCCAGGAAAGACTTCCTGTGAAAGGGGAAATAGAAACTGCGATAACCGAATTTTATACTAAGCTGCTCGACGGAGTTTTGGCAGAGAATACATCAATAGGCTGCGTGAAACCAAACTATTCCTTCTACGCACAATATGGGTTTCCTGGATTGAGAGCGCTTCAATCAATCATTACGTTTTGTAGAGAAAGAAAACTTCCTGTAATACTGGATGCGAAACGGGCAGATATTGGAAAAACAAGTGAAGCGTCTGCACGAGAAGCGTTTGATTTTTGGAAAGGGGATGCCGTTACGATAGCACCCTACATGGGGAGCGATAGTGTCATGCCATTCATTAATTACAGCAGCCAGGGAAAAGGAGCATACATTCTTGTGCGCACTTCCAACGTTGGTGCGGTAGACTTGCAGAATTTGACTGTTGACAACGAACCGTTGTACTTGAAAACAGCTGCAAAAGTTGTTGAGTGGCATCAACCGGGGACGGGTGCGGTAGTTGGAGCTACATACCCTGAGGAACTGCGGGCTATTGCAGATTACTTTGCGCAATCAGGGAAAGAAATACCTTTGCTCATTCCAGGGGTTGGAGCGCAAGGAGGATCTGCAGCAGACGTTGTGAATGCACTGCGGCAATCAGGAAGTGATCTGAGCATGCATCGAATTAACAGCAGTTCGGCAATCAACTATGCGTATGAAAAAGAAAGTACAGATGACTTTGTTGGGGCAGCGATAAAAGCTGTGAGCTCGCTGAACAGCGAGATAGGATTTAAATAGGCTGCTTGAATTCTTATTGTATGGAAAAAGTAATACCAGATGACTTCGACCCAGAGCCAAAAGAGCCAGGTCGAATGCAGAAATTCTTTGACAGACTTGCGTATATAGTCATGACACTTGTTCTGCTATTCTTGTTTTTGAGTTTCTTAGTACCAGGGGAAGGATTTCTGAGCTTTCTTGCTGGGATTAGCGCGAGTTCCACGTTAGACGATTTACAAGTTGATACTAAACGAGGGGGAATTGTTACGTTCCAAGAAGATGCATATGTACAGCTGCTTGAAATTTATAACACGGAACAGGAACACGAATTCAAAGTGTGTTTGCAAGGCGAAAGAAATGGTGATGACTTCCTGGTTACGGGGTTGACGGTGCCGGTCATCTATGACCAGACTGTGTTTAGTGTTCACTCCGCTCGATGCCCGGCAGAAACAATCATACCGTTGCATAGTCATCCCTTCCGGCGGTGCATCCCATCTGAACAAGACTTGAGATCACAAGAATCTTTCTCGAGAACAAACCCTGAGTCACTGGGCGCGTTGATGTGTGAGAAAGACCGATTTACGTTCTATGGTTAACTACATATTTCGCAATCGCTTGATCCGATCTTCGATTGGCGGATGAGTAGAAAACAGGTTTGAGAAACTCTTCTTCGAAATAGGAGAAGAGATAAACAGATGTGCTGCTGCCCTGTTTGATGATTCAATACGAGGGTCAGGATCGTTCTTGATTTTTTCCAAGGCTGCTGCAAGCCCTTCAGGATAGCGCGTCATGACCGCACCGGAAGCATCGGCGAGATATTCTCTTTTCCTGCTTAGTGCAAGTTTAATGAGGTTCGCTATAACAGGAGAGAGAACAATGAGCACTAAAGCTATGATAATAAGTGCAGGATGACCACCGCGATCATCCCGCCTTCCGAATATCATGGAATACCAGAGGAAATCTGCGAGGAGTAAGATGACACCAACCAGAGCTATTGTTACCATCAAGAAACGGATGTCGTAATTCTTGATATGAGACATCTCGTGAGCAATTACCCCTTCGAGTTCTTGACGATTGAGTTTCTGGAGCAATCCTGTGGTAACGGTAATGCTTGCGTGCTCAGGGTCTCTTCCCGTAGCGAATGCGTTCAACGCAGAGTCATTAATGACATATGCTTTTGGCTTGGGAATTCCTGCAGCTATCGCAAGTCCATCGATTGTGTGGAACAGATGCGGGTATTCCTGCTTTGTAACTTGCTTGGCGCCGGTCATCTGTAAGATCATTTTGTCGCCGGTGGACAAACTGATGACAGCGTAGATTGCAGATGCTATAACCGCGAGCACTGCGCCTGGAATCCAGGAACCGTACATAATGTATGTGAATGCTCCTCCAATAACGCCTGTGAAGGCGATGAAGAGACTCATAATTACATTAGACTTAAGCTTGTTTGAACGGACTTGACTAAATGCACTTTTCATGATCAGAACTTAACTTTGACGTTTTTCTTCTCAGCAGGAGTGGCCTCGAAAGACTTTTCCTCTGTAAAGTTAAACATGTTAGCGAAAATGTTACCAGGAACCTGCTGGATTCTGTTGTTGTACAGCATCACCATGTCATTATAGTGCTGGCGTGCATACGCAATCTTGTTTTCAGTGCCTGCAATTTCTTCCTGGAGTTGGAGGAAATTTTGATTTGCCTTCAAATCAGGATAGTTCTCTGAAACTGCGAACAAGGATTTTAGAGTGTCAGAAAGCATGTTGGATGCTTTTCCTTTTTCTTGGACTGAGCTGGCTTTCATTACTGCTGACCGCGCTTCTGTTACGTTTTCCAGCAACTTTTTCTCGTGCTTAGCGTAGCCCTTAACGGTTTCAACCAAATTTGGAATCAGGTCGTTCCGTCGCTTGAGTTGGACGTCTATCTGAGCAAGACTGTTTTTTACTTCGTTGCGAACACGGATCAGACTGTTGTAGATGTACCCAATAAACAAGAGTACAAACAATCCTATTCCTGCTCCTATCCAAACAAGTACCATACAACGCATGAAAGAAGCTCGTCTTTTAAATATTGTGTTTAGTGAACAGTTCAAGAAGTTCCTGAGGGGAATGAGCTAGGTGAGTTGGCTTTGCTGAGCTGAGGAGCCGTTCGCTGTGATATCCCCAAGTAGCTGCAATAGTTACTACGCCGGCTTGATTTCCTTCAGCGATGTCGCTTACAGTATCTCCAATGAAATAGAATTGAGACTCTGGGTAATCTTGTTTAAGATGGTCAATCTTTTCTGCTTTGCTTTGATGAAGATCCCCACCAAACACCTCTGAAAAATGATTTATGTTTTCCTGCTTGAGTTTTCTTTTAATTGCTTCGGTTATATTTGAAGAAATAATGAAAAGTTTGGCGTTTTGGGAAAGAACGTGGATCGCTTGCTGAATGCCAGCAAATACTGCTGCGTTGTTTTCGTGATATTCTTGACGGAGGTGCCACTCGTCATCGCTCTGGAGAATTTCTTGATCTGACATGCCTTCTTGGCGTAGAACATCATAGAAATTCTTGGTGAACAGATTCACAAACTCCTCGTGGGTCTCTGCGCGCTTCAAACCGTACTTGCCATGAAAATGCTCGTTGTAAATTTTACGGTTTCGCTCCGCAGAATCGACGATAACACCGTCGAAATCAAAGATTATTATTTTCATGCTATTCCTTAGGATACAATTCTCGAAGCTTTTCAACTAAATTCCTTTCAGCAAAAACTACAACATAATCCTGTAGGTTAGAATCAGCTTCTACGCTTCTGTAGTGTTCTATGTACATTCCCACTATTTCTTCTTCAGTACTTCCAGGGAAATTGACTGTGTTTCCCATCGCAAACCTTTCAGCTCGCTCCTCTAGTTCGTCAAGAGGTAACCGTTCGGTTCGTACCTCGACTGGTTCAGCGCTCATGCTCAAAAGAGAAGTTTTCGATTATATATTCTTATTCATTCACCAAGTAGGCATAGGAAACAGAATGGTTTTTCTCGAGAGATTTGAGAGCGGATTTTGTTATAAAGAGCGCGAAAATGCCCGCGACGTCAGCCTTTGCCTGGCTGCAAATAGATGTGAGAGCGTTGAATGTTGAGCCGCCTCGGATAACATCATCAACAATGAGAACGTGATCGTTTTTCTTAAGTAAGTTCTTAGGGATGTAAAATGGAGATCGTATTGGTTTTTCAGAGGTTGAAATGGAAGCGTAGTGGCCTGCAGTGGTGATTTCTTGAATTTGCTTTGCGTACACCATCTGAACTCCCAGTAGTTGAGCAATTGACTGTGCAGGGGGTATTCCGTCGACAGCGGCAGTGAACACCTTGGATACTTTGGGAAATTTCTTCGCTGCTTTGTGTGCTATGACTGAGAGAAGAAATGGTTGAGATAGAATATCTGCGGTTACGATATACTTGTTGTTTTTTGGTACAGCGGCTTCCAGAATTCTTGAAAGATAATTTTTTTCAAATACTGTAATAATCTGATCTGCGCGTTCCTGTTTGGGAAGTACGTAGCCATTAATGTAGCGGTTGAGGACACCTGCTGGAAGTTTTAGTTCCTGCGAAAGCTGCCGAAATGTGCGTACTCCTTTCATGGATCTTAAGCAATCCACAGCAAGCAGTTTGTTTCGTGCCTCCTCAGTTGCAGCTGTTGGCATTGTTACAGAGGAGTGTACAAAACCTATATAAGGATTTGTCATTTGCGACACACTCTTGGTGTGAATGGACAGAATTGTTATTGGTGCCTCTTGGGGCGATGAAGGAAAAGGAGCTGTCGTAGATCGTTTAGCGGTAGATTCAGGACTCGTTGTCCGATACAACGGAGGAGACAACGCTGGCCACACTATGCATATTGGAGACCAGAAAGTGGTTCTTCACATTCTTCCAACAGGCGTGTTGCATGGCAAGCCAGTTGCGATCGGCCCAGATGTTTTTGTGAATCCGAAAGCGCTTCTTACCGATATAGAAGAAGTTACTGGGAAAGGGTTTGCTCCAAAACAAATCTTCATTGATGAGCGAGCACATTTGATCATGCCATATCATCAGGAATTAGATGCTGCTCGAGACAAGAATCAAGGAATTGGAACAACGAAACGTGGCATTGGCCCTGTTGCAGAAGCACGTGCGAACAGAAAAAAAGGGTTGACCGTCGGTGATCTTTTTGGAAACAATTTTCGGGAGCGAACAAAAGAAATTGTGCTTCTGTATGGAGAGGAACTTCGCGGCGTTGCTGAAGGAGTTTCGCTGGAAGAGTACGCAGATGCCCTTGCTACAGAATATTTGCAGTTAAGGGAAACGTTGAGTCAATTCATTACACTGCGCTCGACAGTTTATCTTTTGGAAGAATATGAAAACATTCTTTTTGAAGGGGCGCAAGGAACACTTTTAGATGTTGTTCATGGTACCCGACCGTATATTACCTCGTCAAATACTACTGCAGGTGCTGTAGCATCAAACGTTCGGCCTGGAAACTATGAAGTCGTTGGGATTGTGAAAGCGTTGTGGACGCGGGTTGGAGAAGGGCCATTTCCGACGGAAATGGACAGCACTCAATCAGAAACCATGCGCGTTGCTGGTGACGAATTTGGTGCTACAACAGGAAGAGGGAGACGGATTGGGCATCCTGATTTTGTTGCACTCAAGTATTCTGCACTGATTAACGGTGTTAACTATTGGGTGCTTACAAAAGTAGACTCCTTTGCAGATACAGCAATCCAAGGATGCACAGCGTACACAAAAAACGGAGAAAGTACTTCTGAAATACCTGCAAACATGGACGGATGGGAAGCAGAGTATACGACAAACTATCAATGGCCTAAAACTGATTGGAAAAGTGTAACGAAAGAAACACTTCCAGACGGGTTAAGAAAATATATCGCTGACATTCATCAATATACCGGCGTTCCGGTAGGAATGATTACGTTTGGACCTGAGCGAGGTGACTACTTGTGGCTATTAAACAAGTAAATACTGTCGAGGACAAACGGAAAATAAAAAATGTTCTTATTAGTGTATGGGATAAAACAGGCATACTTGAATTTGCTCGATCACTGGGCGATGTTACTATTTATAGCACAGGCGGTACGTTTGTTGCACTTGCAGAATTGCCAAATGTGAAAAGGGTTGAAGAGTACACTGGTTATGCTGAAATGCCGGGTGGCCTTGTCAAAACATTGCACCCAAAAATTCACGCAGGCATACTTGCCGATGCAAGGGACCTAGAGAATAACGATTACCTGGAACATATTGAAGCGGTGCACTTTGACATGGTTGTTGCAAACTTGTACCCGTTTCAAGAGATGAGTGTCCACGGCGTGGAAAGCGCGCGTAGCCACATCGACATTGGCGGGCCGACAATGATTAGTGCGGCGGCAAAAAACTACTTGAAAGTCACTGTCGTTACCGATCCTAGTGATTATGGCAGGATTGTGGAATGGTTAAAGAATGGACATATTACTTTTACTCAAAGAGTAGAACTCGCTAAGAAAGCATGGAAACACCTTGCAGACTATCAACAAGGAATTAGCGATTTTTTTGACAAAAAAGAGGAGTTTGATTATGAATTATCGTAAAGCATATCGAGAAATTACAGAAGATCATTTCCCAGAAAAAATGACAATCACTCTAGGGGATACTCAACTCGAATACCAAAAGAAAACTTGGCGCATTGAAACGCCAACAGGACTCGAGGAGAAAGGGCTTCGATACGGTGAGAACCCTGGACAGGAAGCAGCGCTCTACGAACTTGTTAATGGAAATTTAGTTTTAGGGGAATGTCAGTTTATCGGCGCTGGAAACGGTTTAGTGAGTAGTGTTTCGAGTGAAGACCTCATACAATCTGGCAAGCATCCTGGTAAAACAAACCTTACTGATGTTGATAGTGCACTGAATATTCTGAAGTATTTTGACGAACCTACTGTGGTAATTGTTAAACATAACAATCCGAGCGGGGTTGCTACGCGGAGTACGCTAGTAGAAGCATACCGAGAAGCATATTATGCAGACAGGATCGCGGCATTTGGTGGAGCTGCAGTTTGTAATCGAACGATCGACAAAGAAACTGCACGAGAAATGAGTCACCAATATTTGGAAGTTGTTTGTGCACCACACTTTGAAGAAGATGCGCTTGAGTATTTGAAACAACGCAAGAACCTGAGAATTATACAGATACGAAACATTGAGAAACTGCAGCAGTACGCGTACCAACGGTTTTTAGATTTCAGAAGCCTTATGGACGGAGGGTTGGTTATTCAGCAATCTCCTCTCAATACGATTCGTAGCGTCGAAGATTTCAAAACGGCGGTGGTTGAGCACAAGGGAGTCGAGTATGCGAACAAACGTGCGCCTACTGAAAAAGAATTGAACGATATGTTATTTGGCTGGCGTGTAGAAATGGGTGTGACATCCAACTCGGTTATCTATGTAAAGAACAATACGACAGTCGGTATTGGAACAGGGGAACAAGATCGTGTTGGTGTTGCAGAGATAGCAGCGCTGAAGGCATACCAGAAATATGCTGATCGCCTGTGTTTTGAAGAACAAGGCAAGCCACTTTGGGTGTTGAAGGAAGATATTCAGCAAGGAAAAGCAGAACAGCACGTGCTGGATGATATAAATACACGGGTTGCAACAGCGCGAGGGAACCTGGAAGGATCGATTATGATCTCGGATGCGTTCTTTCCTTTTCCAGATACGGTTGCCGTTGCGAAGAAATTTGGGATCACCGGCATAGTGCAGCCAGGAGGATCTTTGAACGATCATTTAAGTATAGAAGCAGCAAATGACGCTGGCATTGCCATGGTATTTACAGGCCAGCGGGCGTTCAAACACTAGTTACACGTTTGTGTACAAAACAGTTAATAAATACCAAAATTTGTACAAAGACTATAGGGACAGCACGCTTATGTGTGGAATTTTTGGAATCATTGGAAGTCCGGATGCAGCGGCAGAAATCTATGTCGGAATGCTGCACCTTCAGCACCGCGGCCAAGATGCCGCTGGCTTAATGGTGCAAGACACTTCTAGCCCAGAGTACGGTATTCGGAGCGAACGAGGCAAGGGTTGGGTCACCCATCTTTTTGATGGAGACAAACTTGCTGGCATGGCAGGAAGCATGGGCATCGGCCATACTAGATACCCGACTGCTGGTTGCGGAGAGATGAGCGAGGTGCAGCCATTCTTTGTTCAACAACCCGATGGAATTGGGATGGGTTTTAATGGAAATATTATCAATTATCAGCAACTCAAGAAAGAATTGCGAGAAGAACAACGCATTTACCTGCGAAGTCAATCTGATGGTGAAGCGCTTTTGCATCTTTTTGCAGAGGGATACAAAAGGAAGGAAGGGGCAGAAGCGATTTTTAGTGCTGTAGAGCATATCAACAAAAAATGTGTAGGTGCATATTCTGTTGTAGGTATGATTTCAAACAAAGGAGTGTTTGCTTTCAAAGACCCAAACGGAATTAAACCGTTAAAAGTTGGACAGCGGCAGACGAGCAAAGGGGTTGTGTATGCATTTGCATCGGAAAGCATTGCTCTTAGCATCCAAGGATTTGAAAATGTACGAAGTTTAGAACCAGGAGAAGTTATTTTCGTAGATGCAAACGGAAACTATCATTCACGCATACTAGAGCAGAGAGAGTCTGCTCCTTGTTCCTTTGAATGGGTGTATTTCTCGACGGTAGAATCCGAGTTCCAGGGAAAGAGTGTTTACATGGTGCGTAAGAAACTAGGTGAAGAACTTGCAGCTAAAGTCAAGAAAAAATGGCCTGATTTGAAAGTCGATGTCGTTATTCCTGTCCCAGATACAAGCAGACCAGCTGCCGCTGCGCTTGCTAATTCATTAGGTGTTCGTTATGATGAAGGATTAGTGAAGAATCGCTATGTTGGACGAACATTTATCATGCCACATCAACAGGTCAGGGAGCAAGCACTAGAATTGAAACTAAAACCTATCGATCATGTTTTGAAAGGAAAGAATGTTATGGTTGTCGACGACAGTATTGTACGTGGAACAACGTCCAAACGTATGGTTAAACTACTACGGAACTCTGGAGCAGAGAAAGTTTACCTGCTTTCTACGTTTCCACCTATTAAACACCCGTGCTACTATGGAATTGACTTCACAAGCAGAGGGGAACTGGTAGCTGCCGACAGAGATTTTGATGAAATAGAAAAAGAAATTGGAGCTGACAAACTCATTTACATGGATGTTGAAGGCCTGGAGAAGGCAATTGGTCAGAGCAACATGTGTAGTGCGTGTTTGACAGGGAAATATCCAACGCCAGTGGATAGTGCTGATAGTTTAAGTGAGCAACGGCAATCACATCAAGATCAATTTGACAAAGAGAATAGTATCGTGCTCGTCGTCGGAAACGGAGCACGTGAACACGTCATTACAGAATCGCTGGCGAAAGATAGCACTGTGTATGCGTACATGAACGCACGCAACCCAGGAATTGCAAAACTTGCAAAAGATACCCGCATTGGATCATGGGATAATGTTGATGACATTGTAGAGTATGCGAAAGAAATCAAAGCAACACTTGTTGTTGTTGGGCCAGAACTTCCTCTTTCAGCTGGAGTTGTTGATGCGCTTGAAAATGGCGGCATCCCGTGTTTCGGACCTGTTAAAGAGCTCGCACAGTTGGAAACGAGTAAGAGTTTTACACGGAGCTTACTGAGCAAATATGCAATAAATGCAAGTCCTGCGTATCGCGTGTTTAACTCTTCTGAAGGTCTCCATGAATATCTTCTTGAGCTCGGAGAATATGTATTGAAACCAGATGGACTTACTGGCGGAAAAGGAGTGAAAGTTAAGGGAGAACACTTTCAGACTGAGCAAGAAGCAATCGCGTATTGCGAAGAAGTTCTAGCTGGACATGGAAAGATTGTGGTTGAGGAAAAACTTATTGGCGAAGAATTCAGCCTGATGAGTATTACCGACGGAAAAACAGTCATTGATATGCCTGCTGTTCAAGATCATAAACGCGCTTTTGATGGAGATCAAGGGCCGAATACCGGTGGAATGGGAAGCTACTCTGATGCGGATCATTCCCTTCCTTTCCTGACAAAAGAAGATTTGGATGTTGCGCATGAAACAACAGTCCAAGTTCTCGACGCACTGAAGAAAGAGACTGGGAAAGAATACAAAGGAGTCATGTATGGTGGTTTCATTAAAACAAAGAACGGGGTTAAACTCATTGAGTATAATGCACGGTTTGGCGATCCGGAGGCGATGAATGTTCTTCCCCTCCTTAAAACTTCATTTCGATTAGTATGCCAAGCAGTTGTGGAGCAACGGTTGCATGAATTGCCTTTGCAATTTGAGCAGAAGGCAACGGTGTGTAAATATGTTGTTCCAGAGGAATATCCAGGAAAATCTGAGCAAGCACCAATTGTTGTTCCTGAAATGAGTGCGAATGTTTACTACGCTGCTGTCGATGAAAGAGACGGACAGCTTGTCACTACCGGATCTCGAGCAGTGGCAACTGTCGGCATTGCACCTTCACTTGAAGAAGCACAGCAAATTGCGGAAGAAGGAGCGTCGAAAATTGAAGGAAAAGTTCGTCATCGAACAGATATCGGAACATCCGGATTAATTCAGAAGAGAATTGAACACGTACGGGCGTTATAATGTATGACCCATCAAAAGGAATAATGAAAGTCGCAGCATTCATGTCGGGAAGCGGAACCAATTTACGTAGATTGATTGAGAATAAGAACGGATATGATGTGACGCTTATATTTACAGATAACAAAGACTCAAATGCAGAACGTATTGGGAACGAACACGGGATACCAGTACATTGCAGAGATATTAAGGAATACTACCGTGAAAGAAATGCGTCGAGGAGAGACATGGAAGTGCGGAAAGAGTACGATGCGGAAACTGCCGCGCTATTGAAGCAAAACAATGTCGATGTCGTTGCGCTTTGCGGTTATATGAGTATTGTTACAGAACCAGTGCTGGATGCATTTACTGTTTTGAACGTTCACCCTGCTGATTTACGCGTACTTGAGAATGAAAAAAGAAGATATGCAGGATGCATGGGTGCTGACTGCGTGAGGAAAGCACTAGAAAAAGGAGATGAACTGCGATCGAGTGTGCACATTGTAACATTAGGAGTTGATGAAGGACCTGTTCTTGCAGTATCAGAACCACTACAAGATGTTGAAGGAAAGAGTGCAGAGGAATTGCAAGAGGAACTCAAGCAAAAAGGCGATTGGGTAGTGTACCCACAAGTTTTGCAAGACATGGCAGCAGGGAAATACCGACGAGAAGGATCTTCAATATACAAGGAAGGTGAACTTGTTGGTAACTAAAGAAGAAATTCGGAAACAGGTAGGGTCACAAGACATCACTGAAGGTGCGAGCGAAGCAATATGCATGCACATACGGGAAATGCAGGAATACAAAGGTGCAGGAACTGTAATGATGTATGCTGCGCTACCGGATGAAGTTGAATTAGCACTGCTTATTGACGATGCTAAAGCGACAGGGAAGAAAGTGGTACTACCGCGCATGGAAGGAAATCAGATTGAAGCTGTTCTTTACGATGGCCAGCTCATGAAGAACGAAATCGGAATTGCTGAGCCGGTAGAAGGGAGTATAGTGCCAAAGGAAGAGATTGATATTGTGATTGTTCCTGGCCGGGCATTTGACAAAAAAGGAAACAGACTTGGCCGAGGCGGTGGCTACTACGATACGTTTCTTCAAGGCTACGAGGGAATGACAATAGGGGTTGCGTTTGAATCACAGATATTTAACGAATTACCTGTCGATGAACATGATTATCCAGTAAACATCATAATTAC
This sequence comes from Candidatus Nanoarchaeia archaeon, assembly GCA_028279045.1. GTDB lineage: Archaea > Nanobdellota > Nanobdellia > Woesearchaeales > UBA10216 > JANQSZ01. The sequence continues at coordinate 64,082 of JANQSZ010000022.1, forward strand.
AGAACGGAGGCGTTACGATGGATCCTGAAGTACAAAAACTCATACAACGAGAAGAACAAAGACAAGAAGAACAAATCGGACTAATTGCATCGGAAAACTTTGCTAGCAAAGCGGTATTAGAAGCTACCGGCAGCGTTTTTACAAACAAATACTCAGAAGGATACTCTAGAAAAAGATACTACGCAGGCAATGAAGTTGTCGACGATATGGAAGAACTTGCAATCGAACGTGCTAAGAAACTTTTTGGAGCTGAGCACGCAAATGTGCAGCCGTATTCGGGAAGCCCTGCAAATATGGAAGTGTTCTTTGCACTATTGCAGGCGGGTGATACCATACTATCTCTTGATCTTGCACAAGGAGGACACCTTACACATGGGAGCCCTGTTAATTTTAGCGGAAAAGGATACCGGTTTATTCATTATTCACTAGATCGAGAAACCGAAACTATTGACTATGATAAGGTTGCTGAACAAGCTGCACAAGAGAAACCTAAGCTGATACTTTCTGGCTTTACTGCATACCCTCGTCAAGTAGATTTCAAACGCATGGCTAAAATTGCAGCGGAAGTTGGGGCGTATTCTATGGCTGATATCTCACACATCTCTGGACTTGTGGTTGCAGGAGAGCATGTTTCTCCATTTCCAGAAACAGATGTTGTGATGACAACGACGCACAAAACACTTCGCGGACCGAGAGGAGCGATGATCATGTGCAAAGAAGAAATTGCAAAACAAATCGACAAAGCTGTTTTCCCGGGAATGCAAGGAGGACCACACAATCATTCAAACGCCGCGAAAGCGGTTGCATTTGCAGAAGCCATGACTCCTGAGTTCAAGGCGTATGCAGGACAAATTGTTCGCAACGCAAAAGCACTCGCTGAGGGGTTAAAGCAAAAAGGATTTCGACTGGTGAGTGGGGGAACAGACACACACCTTCTCTTGGTTGATTTGACGCCGAAGAAAGTCACAGGAAGGCAAGCACAGCTCGGATTGGAAAAAGCAGGGATTATTCAGAACATGAATATGATTCCTTACGATACGAGAAAGCCATTTGACCCAAGTGGGTTGCGATTGGGAACCCCAGGAGTTACCACAAGAGGAATGAAAGAACCTGAAATGGAAAAGATTGCTGATTTTATTGATAGAAGTGTGCAACACATTGAAGATGATGCCTATCTCGAAGGCGTAAAACAGGAGGTAAAGGAATTCGCAACAAAATTCCCTGTTTATCGATGATCTTAGACGGAAAAGAAGTAGCTGAGAAAGTGAAGAAAGAAGTGAAGATGTATGTAGAAACACTCGGCTACCCTATTAAATTGGCAGCGGTTCTTGTAGGAGATAACTCTGCGTCTAAAATATACGTAGGGCGAAAGCAGAAATCTTGCGCAGAAGTAGGAATTGAATCACAGTTGTTTCACTTGCCGAGTGAAACGACGCAAGAGGAGATTCTGGAGTTGCTTGGAACGCTTAATCAGGATAGCGCGGTCACAGCAATACTTGTACAGCTTCCCCTGCCAAAGCACATTGATGAGGAACTTGTTTTGAAAACAGTAGACCCAAAGAAAGACGTTGATGGATTTAATCCGCTCAACCTTGGGAAACTTGCAGCAGGAAATGAATTCATTACACCTGCGACACCGACGGGAATTATTCGATTGCTACATGAATATACTATTCCTGTTGAAGGAAAGCATGTTGTCATCATCGGAAGAAGCGCTATTGTTGGAAGACCAATGGCACTCATGATGATAAATAGGCATGCAACAGTGAGTGTATGTCATAGCAGGACAAAGAATCTTGCTGAGATTACACGTCAAGCAGATATTATTGTTGTTGCTGCAGGAAAACAGAACCTGCTCACAGCAGACATGATTAAAGAAGGTGCAGTGGTTGTTGACGTAGGAATCAACAGGACTGTGAACAAAATTGTCGGCGATGTAGATTTCGAATCTATGAAGGACAAAGCAGGATACATAACGCCGGTACCAGGAGGTGTGGGACCAATGACGGTTGCAACACTTCTCCACAACACACTACAACTCGCAAGGGTGCAGCATGAAGTACAGTGAAGCAGGAGTCAGCATTGATGCGCAAAACGATTCGAACGAACGCATCAAAAAGCATGTTCGAAGTACGCATACGGAACATGTGGTAACTGATGTAGGTCATTTTGCAGGAAGTGTGAAACTTCCGAGTAACCTTTCAGATCCTGTGCTCATCATGAGTACTGACGGAGTAGGTACAAAAACGATTATAGCAGAACAACTTGGTAGGTTTGAGTCATTGGGTGCAGATATTGTGCACAATTGCGGAAATGACGTGCTTGCCGTGGGAGCAGAACCAAAGTACTTTACTGACTATGTTGCATCAGCACAATTGAAACCTGAGGTAGTTGAAGAAATTGTGAAAGGAATTGCAGAAGCGTGTAAAAACCTCGGAATTGTGCTAATGGGTGGAGAAACAGCCGAGATGCCAGGTGTGTATCGAGAATCGCGGCATGACCTGGTTGGTACGATGGTAGGAATTGCAGAGCGGTCGATGCTTTTTGATTCTTCACAAATTAAAGAAGGAGACGCCATCATTGGACTTCCGTCGAATGGAGTGCACACTAATGGATACTCACTTGTTCGGAAAATTGTTGAAGCAAGAGGGTTAGATCTTACTATTGACTATGATATGGGAATGTCTTTGGGAGAGTTACTCTTGCTTCCGCATAGGGACTATGTTAAAGACATTATGGGACTGCGACAATACGTTACTATTCGCGGACTTGCGCATATTACTGGTGGGGGAATTACAGAAAATGTACCTCGGATGTTTCCAGAAGGGCTAGGTGCTGCGATCAACTTAGGCGGATGGAAGATTCCGCTACTTTTTCAATTTATACAACAACAAGGAGATGTATCTCAGGAAGAAATGCTACGCACGTTTAATTGTGGTGTTGGAATGGTACTTGTTGTGCCAAAAGAAGAAAAAAATAATGTACTGAGTAGGATAGAATCATATGACCTCGGAACAGTTGTCGTCGGAAAAGGCGTTACGTATACAAACTATTGAAATAGCACCTGGAAAAGATGTGCTAGGTGAACATGTAGCTGCTGCTATTCAAGAATTAGGTGTTGCTGTTCAAAAAGTTGAGACAACCAAAAGATATTATGTTGCGTGCCAAGATACGCTCCCACAGGAGTTGTTTGCTGATGGAAAAACTGCGAAAGTTACGAAAACCACAAGTGTTTCAAATGCATGGATTGTCGAAGTACGGTACAAACCAGGTGTTATGGACCCTGTACAGCAGAGTATCATCAAAACGTTGAGTGATGCTGATGTACATGCAACCTGGGCGGCTACCGCGCAACGCTATTTCCTTTTCGGAGTAAGTCATGATGAGGTCAAGAAAATATGCAAAGAGCTCTTGGTTAATGACTTGTTGCAAGATGTCCTTTTTGGATGGGAAATACTAACTGTAGACCCTGCCAAACCAATTCAAACAGAAGAGAATACGATTGTCAAGGATGTTCCGCTTATTCAAGCAACTGACGAGGAACTCATGGTTGCCAGTAAAGATCTGACGCTCTCTCTCAATCTTGACGAAATGAAAGCGGTGCAAGAATACTTCAAAGAACTTGGGCGGGATCCTCGAGACGCAGAGATACAAATGATTGCGCAGACCTGGAGTGAACATTGCAAACATAAGATCTTCACGTCTCCGATATCCTATACTGAGAACGGAGTTACCCACTCGATTGGTTCATTGATGAAGGATTACATCAAGAAAGCTACATCAGATATCCAAAGTGACTGGGTTGTTTCTGTCTTTCACGACAATGCAGGAATTGTAAAAGGGACTGATGAAATGAATGTTGCTTTCAAAGTTGAAACGCACAACCATCCTTCTGCTCTTGATCCTTATGGAGGGGCGGGAACAGGAATTGGAGGAGTTATCCGTGATGTGCTAGGCGTGGGAAAAGGAGCACGCCCGCTGTTTAATACAGATGTATTCTGTTTTGCGCCGCCAACAACTTCAGAAATTCCAGCAGGCATCTTGCATCCTCGGCGAATCTTGAAAGGAGTTGTTGCTGGGGTTCGGGATTACGGAAACAGAATGGGGATACCTACTATTAATGGAAGTATTACGTTTCACCCCAATTATTTGGGTGCGCCACTTGTCTTTTGTGGGACAGCAGGTATTATACCTGCAGGAATGGAAGAAAAGTCAATCCAGCCCGGAGATATTATTGTTGTTGTAGGAGGAAGAACAGGCCGAGATGGTATTCATGGCGCTACTTTTTCATCCGCAGCACTGGATGCAGATTCTGCAACGAGTGCTGTGCAGATAGGAAACCCAATAGAAGAAAAACGTGTGCTGGATCTTTTGATGCAGGCGCGAGATCGCAACCTTTACCGATCAATTACAGATTGTGGCGCAGGTGGATTTAGTTCGGCTATTGGAGAAATGGCAGAACAAGGATGTCACGTGCAACTAGAAAATGCACCTGTGAAGTATGCAGGGCTGAGTCCTTGGGAATTATGGTTATCTGAATCACAAGAGCGAATGGTTCTAGCTGTGCCTCAAGAAAAACTGCAAGAATTGCTTGCACTTTGTGCAGAAGAAGATGTAGAAGCAGCAGTTCTGGGCAATTTCACTGATTCAAACAAAGTACTTGTGGTGCATAAAGAAAAAACCGTTGTTGAACTAGATGTGAAGTTTTTGCACGAAGGGCTTCCACGGAAAGAGAAGATAGCGTCGTGGAAACCTCAGAAAATTGAAGAGCCGGAACTTGACGAACCGGACTATGGGAAAACGCTGCTGAAAATGCTGGGCATGCCAAGCATAGCAAGCAAAGAATGGGTTATCAGGCAATATGATCATGAAGTGCAAGGATTGCGGGTGCAGGGACCGTTCTCTGGAAACGGACCCTCAGATGCTTCTGCCGTGCGGATTCAACATGGGAAACAGACTGGTGTTGTTGTTGCGAATGGAATCAATCCGAGATACAGTGCGATTGATAGTTATGCAATGGCTGCATGCGCAATAGACGAAGCAATGAGAAATGTTGTATGTGCGGGTGGTAATCCCAACCGAACAGCATTACTTGATAATTTTTGCTGGGGAACCGTGAATGAAGAATCACTGGGAAGACTGGTGCGGGCTGTGAAAGCATGCTACGATGTTGCTACCTTGTACAAAACACCATTCATATCTGGAAAGGATAGTTTTCACAATGAATTTAGGACGGGGCAAGAGAGTATTTCCATACCAGATACGCTGTTGATTTCAGCATTGTCGATTGTTGAAAATGTAGCAAAAACAACCAGCATGGATCTGAAGAAAACAGGAAACACATTGTACATTGTGGGTTCTACGTACAATGAATTAGGTGGATCTCACTATTACGAACTTGCGGGTGCTGTCGGAAAGAACGTTCCAATAGTTCGGCCAGAGATGGCAAAGAAACACATGGAACAACTGTATGCAGCAATGCAGAAAGGACTTGTGAAATCCTGTCATGATTGTTCCGAGGGCGGACTTGGTGTTGCGCTCGCAGAAATGACAATTGCAGGAGATAAAGGAATACATGTTAATTTAGAATCGGTACCGCAGATTGGGTGTGCAAACCCGTCACAAATTCTCTTTTCAGAGTCTGCATCACGCTTTATAGTAGAGGTCGGGGATGAAGAAGCATTTGAACAAATGGTAGAGGCGACGAAGATTGGAAAAGTACTTGCGCAGAAAGCGCTTGTTGTTACGCACAACGAAGAACCTCTTATTGATGAAACAATTGAAGCGATGAGCACTGCGTGGCGAGGTGCTTTAACATGGTGAAAGCTATAGTTCTGCGGACCGCGGGAGTGAACTGCGATGCGGAAACAGTACATGCGCTTAAACTTGCGGGTGCAGATGTTGACCTAGTTCATGTAAACTCGCTCATCGCAGGAAAAGTTACACTTGATTCATATTCCATCCTTGTTATTCCTGGTGGTTTCTCATACGGCGATGATTTAGGGGGAGGGCGAGTGTTAGCAACTCAACTTGTTCGCAAACTCAGAGGGCCGCTTGATAAATTTGTGCAAGATGGTAAAATAGTAATTGGTGTTTGTAATGGTTTCCAAGTGTTAACGCAAGCAGGTTTATTGCCAGGGAAACTTGACGCGAATGCATCAGGAAAATTTGAATGTCGCTGGGTACGGTTGAAAGCAGCGCCATCGCTCTTCACGAAAAACATTGAATACATCGAGATGCCTGTTGCGCACGGCGAAGGCAGAGTTGTTGGGGATGTGTATGATAATGCAGTATTCCTGTATGTGGATAGCGAAGGAGAGGAAGCAGAATATCCTGCAAATCCAAATGGGAGTGCGCATGGGATAGCAGGGGTTGTTAATGAAAAAGGGAACGTGCTTGGCATGATGCCACACCCAGAACGTAATATTTACACAGAAAGTCATCCTTCATGGACGCAAGGACATGTAGGAGGAGAAGGATTGAAAATATATCAAAATGCAGTACGCTATGCGGAGGAGCACTTATGAAAATATTAGTAATGTTTGGAAGTGGAAGCGACAAGGAAACTTACGATCCTGTTGTCGCTGGATTGAAACAAAGTAATGATGTTACGGTACGCGTTTTAAGCGCGCACAAAACACCAAAACAAGCTGAAGCAGCGCTTGCAGGAGACTACGACTTGTATGTTGCAGGTGCTGGTCTTGCATCGCATCTTCCTGGATTTATCGCAGCGAAAGTTACTAAACCCGTCGTGGGAATTCCCTGCCCTGGGAAGTTTGGTGGACTTGACGCCTTATTGTCAACGTTGCAAATGCCACCAGGCATTCCTGTGTTAACGACGGGAGTTAGTGGGAAACAAGCTGCGCAGCAAATTTCTCGAATGAGAGATACGCAAGGAGTGCTAACTGTTGTTGGTGGGCCTGCAAACAAATACGTGGAAAAAGCAGAAGCAATACTCAAGGAACTCGGAGTAAGCTATCAACTTAGCAATGCGTGTCGGGCTGGATGTATGAACATACAATTCGTTCCACTTGGAGAAAAAACCGCAGAACAAGATAGAATGATCATCTATGTTCCAATTGCTGATGAAACAAACCCAGAAGATGCGCTTAAACTATTAGAAATGACGCAGCATGGTTTGTGGGTTGGCGTAAACAGAGCAGACAATGCAGCGATCGCAGCAGCTCAACTGCAAGGAAACATTGCACAAGTTGAGGCGTATCGTGAAAAAATAGCAGCAAAAGTACTCGAGGCTGATAAAAATGAGCAATGATATCCAAGCGCAACTTGCACATGCACTAGAAAACACCCATCTTGACATCGGCGAGAAATACGAAGGAAAAGTTCGAGATGTGTACAAGAAAGGTGGGAAAATGGCAATAATAGCTACGGACCGCGTTTCAGCATTTGACAAAGTGCTCGGGACGATTCCTTTCCGAGGGCAAGTACTTACGCAAATGGCGCAATTTTGGTTTGACCAGACAAAAGACATCATGTCGAATCACGTATTGCAAGTTCCAGCGCCTAATGTTATGATTGTTGCAGAATGCGAGCCAGTAATGGTTGAGTTTGTTGTACGCGGATACATTACAGGGAACTCTTCGACATCACTATGGAAAACTTACAGCGAAGGGAGAGACCCTTACGGACTGAATCTTCCTGCAGGTTTGAAGAAGCATCAAAAGCTAGCAGAACCTGTCATTACACCAACGACAAAAGCAGAACAAGGGGAACATGATGCACCAATCACTCCTGAAGAAATTGTTCGGCGTGGGTTGTTGACGAAAGACGAATATGACGAGCTTGCACGGAAAACGACTCAGCTCTACAAACGAGGAGCTGAATTTGCAGCGAAAAACGGTATGATTCTGGTTGATACCAAATATGAATTTGGAAAATTGAACGGGGAATTTGTTGTTATCGATGAAATCCACACGCCAGATTCATCGCGATACTGGTATGCAGACAGCTACGTTGAAGGAGAAGAACCGAAAGCACTTGACAAAGAGTTTATTCGCCAATGGTTATTGGATCAAGGCTTTTCAGGAGACGGAGAACCGCCAGCGCTACCTGATGAGATTCGAATAGAAGCTGCTCGACGATATATTGAAACGTATGAAAAAATAACAGGAGCTCAGTTTGAAGGTGCTGTTGGATCAGCAACTTGGCTGAACCAGGTGACGCTATGAACTACTCGTCGCTTAGCCCGCTGGATTACCGCTACTACGATAAAGCGTTAGCACCGTACTTGTCAGAAGAGGCAGCGGTGCATTATCAAGCGCAAGTAGAAGTTGCACTTGTTGCAGAACTTGCTGAAGAAGGAATTTGTAGTAAGAAGGTTGCTTCTGAGATTGCGAAAGCAGCGCAGAAAGTGAAAGCAGAAGATGTGTACAAGGAAGAAGCAGTGATCAAACACAATATTCGGGCGTTAGTGAATGTTATGAAACGACATGTATCCAAGCAAGCGAAGCCGTACATTCATTTGACGGCGACGTCAATGGATATTGTGAATACAGCAGATTCTGCACGAGTAAAAGATGTAGTGGATGCTGTTGTTGTTCCTGAACTGGTTGAACTCGAGAGAACGCTTATCAATATTGCGCGACAGGAGAAAGACACGGTTCAAATTGGACGGACGCATGGGCAGCATGCAGAGCCCATTACCTTTGGTTTTGCGCTTGCCGAATATGTCGATCGTTTAGGTGGGAGAATTGATACTGTACGGGATGCAAATAAAGAATTGCGAGGAAAACTTTCGGGAGCAGTGGGAGCGTATAATGCGTCGTCGATCTTCATCAAGAATCCTGTTGATTTTGAATCAAAAGTGCTGAAGCGACTTGGCTTGCAGCCGGCACGACATGCAACACAGATTGTCGAGCCAGAATATCTACTTGATTTACATCATTCCCTTGCGAGCACATTTGGTGTGTTGGCAAGCTTAGCAGATGATTTGAGGCATTTACAACGATCTGAAATCAAAGAAGTTGCTGAGCATTTTCAAGGGAAACAAGTTGGGTCGAGTACAATGCCTCACAAACGCAACCCAATACATTTTGAGAATGTTAAATCATTGTGGAAAGCATTTGTACCAAGGATGATGACTGGGTATATGGATCAGTTGTCTGAGCATCAGCGAGATCTGACGAATTCAGCATCGGGAAAGTTTACGCTGGAGTTGATTTCAGGAGTTACTATTGCTGCTAAACGATTACGGAGAGTGCTGGATCGCCTTGTGGTTGACAAGGAGCACATGACTTCTAATTTTAGAAAAGCTGCAGATATGGTAGTTGCTGAACCTGCGTATCTTTTACTTGCAAAATACGGTCACCCTGATGCGCACGAAATTATACGGCAGTTGACGTTGCGGGCAGAACACAAAGGAACGCTTTTTGTCGACGAGCTTCGTGCAGAGGACTCTGTAAAAGAATACACAGCTAAGTTTTCTCAGAGCGAGTGGAATATGTTAAAGGAGCCAGAAACCTACGTTGGATTGGCACCGAAACGAACTGAAGCGATTACAAAATACTGGGAGGGACGACTTAATGAGTACGGATTATCGTGATTTTACCATTGCAACTATTGGAAGCCACAGTGCACTCCAGATATTAAGGGGAGCTAAAGATGAAGGGTTTCGAACGCTGGCGATTTGCCAGGAAGGGAGGGAGCTTCCCTACAAATCATACAAAGTAGCAGATGAAATCATTAGTTTGGGATCGCTTTCTGATTTTCCAAAAATACAAGATCAGCTTAGAGAGAAGAATGCAATCGTAATTCCGCACGGATCTTTTTTTGGTGCAATGGACCTGGAAACAATGCAGCAACTTAAGATCATGTACTATGGAAATAAGAACATTCTACCGTGGGAGTTTGACCGGACGAGGCAGAGAAGCTGGCTAAGCAGAGCAGGATTACATTTGCCTAAGATCTTTGAGAGTCCAGAAGATATTGATCGGCCTGTTATTATCAAATTCTTTGGCGCTGGGGGAGGTAAAGGATTCTTTTTGGCAAGAAACCCGGAAGAGTTCAAGCAGAAAATAGCAGCACATCCAGGGCAATCGTATGTTATACAGGAGTATGTTATTGGTGCGCCGGTGTACATTCACTATTTTTACTCGTCGTTAACAGGAGAACTCGAAATAATGAGTTTTGACAAGCGATACGAGAGTAATGTAGATGCCATAGGCAGGGTGGCTGCGAAAGATCAACTTGATTTGGGATTAGAGACGAGTTACAACATCATGGGGAATGTTCCCATAGTTGTTCGAGAATCATTACTTCCAGAAATGTTTCAGATGGGACAGGCAGTTATTGATGCGTCGCAGCAACTTGAACAGCACGGCTTATTTGGGCCGTTTTGCCTAGAGACTATTGTTACACCTGACTTGAAATTCTCTGTCTTCGAAATATCTGCACGGATTGTGGCGGGAACGAATCCATTCATCAACGGAACTCCTTATACGTGGCTACGGTACAATGAGCCGATGAGCACAGGAAGACGGATTGCACGAGAAATAAAACACGCCATAACACAGGAGCAATTGAAAAAGGTACTAGTAAATGATCACCACTGAACAAATCAAAGAAGTATTGAAAGGATATGATATGAATAACATTCATATTGGTAGCCTCGGTGGGCATAGTGCGCTGGATGTTTGTCGAGGAGCAAAAAAGGAAGGATTCAAGACGGTTGTTGTAGCGCAGAAAGGGAGAGAAGAGACATATACTGAGCATTTTAAGTCGGATGGTAGCAAAGGATGTGTGGATCGCGTTATTATTGTTGAGAAATTTTCGGATATTGTTAAACCAGATGTGCAGCAACGGTTACGTGAGTTAAATACTATTTTCATTCATAGCAGGTACTTTTGGGTGTACTGCAATTTTACTGAAATAGAGAATGATTTCCTTGTTCCCATTTTTGGAACGAGGGAACTTGTACGGAAAGAAGAACGAGATGAAGAAGACAATCAGTACGATATTCTTAATCGAGGAGGAATTCGAATTCCAAAACAGTTTAGTAGGGCTGAGGATATTGACCGACTCTGTATTGTCAAAGCAAGTGAAGCTTCCCGTGGTTATGAACGGGCATTCTTCTACGTTTCGAGCTTTGAAGACTACCAAAAAAAATCAGCAGAACTTATTGCGAATGGGACTATAACAGAAGAATCACTTAAAGTTGCGGTTATCGAAGAATTTGTTATCGGTCCGCAGATAAATTTAAATTTTTTCTACTCAAAGCTGACAGATACAATTGAATTACTTGGTACAGACATGCGTCGACAGACAAACATCGACGGATTGCTGCGATTAACTGCGCAAGAGCAACTTGATGTGCTGAAACATGCGCAACCGAAGTATATTGAACAAGGCCACGTTGCAGTCACTATGAAAGAATCGTTGATTCAACAAGCTTTTGAATTGGGAACACGATTTGTTTCAGCGACAGCACAGTATGGAAACATCATTGGACCGTTTGCGCTGCAAGGTGCTGTTGTTGCTGGCCCACCGAAAGAAGAATTTGTTATTTTTGACGTCAGCATGAGGATACCGGGAAGTCCTGGAACAATGTTTACGCCGTACAGCGGATATCTTTATGGGGAGAGTATGAGCGTTGGACAACGCATTGCTATGGAAATCAAATCTGCAATTACCGAGGGAAAAATTGACTTGATAGTGACATGATACTCATCATAGATTTTGGAGGGCAGTATTGCCACCTCATTGCACGTAAAATTAGAGAACTTGGAGTGAATACAGAAATTCGGACACATGCGATTACTGCAGATCAAGTTCGAATGTATGATCCTGACGGAATAATTCTTTCTGGAGGACCTATGAGCGTGAATGCAAAAGGAGCGCTTACTTTAGATCCAGATATTTTGGAACTAAACATTCCTGTGCTGGGAATATGCTATGGTCATCAATTGCTTGCCAAGCTCACAGGAGGAAAAGTGGTTCGGGCGAGTAAAGAATATGGGAAGGAAACTTTTCGTGCGAAGAAGCATAAATTGTTCGAGGGAACGGAGAATGCTGAGCAAGTATGGATGAGCCACGGCGATACTGTTGAATCGCTTGGTGAAGGTTTCAAACAGTTGGGAAAGACAGAGACGTGTCCTGTTGCAGCGTATGCAGATGACAAACGACAGCTGTATGGTGTGCAATTTCATCCGGAAGTAGCACATACACCATCAGGAAAACAAATACTTGTTAATTTTTTGAAACTATGTCATGCAGAGAAAGACCATCAAGAGAAAAATCGAGCGGATCGACTTGTTACTGGTGTTCGGGAACTGTTGAATGGTGACGGAGTTATTCTAGGGCTGAGTGGTGGTGTTGATTCGCTTGTCGCTGCGCTCATCATACAAAAAGCAACAGATAACTTGCATTGTGTGTATGTTGATCATGGTCTTGTTCGGAAGAACGAAACAGAATATGTGAAGAAACTTGCAAAGGAGTATGGGTTTAAGCATTTTTATGCAGTTGACGCGTCGACGGTATTTTTGAAAAAACTACGAGGTATTGTTGATCCTGAACAAAAACGCAAGATCATTGGGAAAACATTTGTTGAGGAATTTGAGAAAAAAGTTAACGAGTTGAAGAAGAAACGCGGAAATATTACCTTTTTGGGGCAGGGAACTATTTACCCTGATAGAATTGAATCTGCGCAACCATCAGGAAATGCATCGGTGATAAAAACACACCATAATGTTGGTGGATTGCCAAAACGCATGAAACTAAGTCTTGTTGAACCGCTCTCTAATTATTACAAGGATGAAGTGCGCGAGATCGGAAAAGAGCTGGGAATAAAAGACGAGCATTTGAATAGACATCCGTTTCCTGGACCTGGTCTTGCGGTTCGCATTGTTGGACCGATAACAGAGGATAACATTAGAATGGTAAGGGAAGCAGATGCAATTTTTACTGAAGCATTGCAGACATCTGGCGAGTACGAACGTGTCTGGCAAGCACTTGCAGCACTACTTCCGGTAAAAAGTGTGGGGGTAATGGGGGATGAACGCACCTATGATTCTATGATTGCGCTGCGGGCAGTTACATCAGAAGATGCTATGACTGCAGACTGGGCTCGGCTACCCTATGAGCTGTTGGAAGAAGTGTCATCACGTATTATTAGGGAAGTGAGGGGAGTAAATAGAGTGGTGTATGATATAAGTCAGAAGCCACCTGCAACGATTGAGTACGAGTAATTCTTGTCACTATTTCTGAATACTCAACAAATTACTTATAAACAGCCCAATCCTTTATTACTACGTATTGGTAGGGGAAGATCGTGGGGTTTTTTACCTTTAACAAAAAAGACAAAACTGCACAGCCACAGCAAGGCAGTGTGCCGGGGCCGAATGACACAGTAGATCTACCGCCCCCTCCTTCTGTTGAAGATCCCGAATCTATGAGTGATTTACCAACTTTTCCTGAGCTGCAACCGCAATCTGGAGAAGCGCCGATGGCGCCACCTACACCACCACCTCTACCAGAATCGATCGGGCCAGTCCCACAAGCGCCTGAACCAATACCAGAGCCGATGCCACCGCCTCCTGAAGAGCCGGCAGCGGAACCGGAGCCTACTCCTGAACCACCTGCACCAGAAATGCCAGCGCAGGCACCTCCGCCAGCACCCACTCCTCCAGCAGGATTTGTGCAAGACGGACTCTATTTACCTCAAGATCAATATGCAGAATTACTCCAGCACGTAGCGGAAACACAAACGAGCTTGAAATCTGCTATCAGCACATTGAATAAATACAAGAAAACACATTCATCGAAACACGCATCGTACGATTCCTTTCGGGATGCTGTTGAAGGATTACAAAGAAGCTTATTACAAGTGGATCGAAACTTATTCGAAAGTTAGGTGATACCTATGGATCAACAAGTATTTGTTAAAGTAGAAAAGTACAAGGAGATTTCAGAAATGATAACTGAAATTCGCTCGAAATTAAACCAAGCGAAAGAAGTCGTCGACAAGATCGAGCAAATTCGAACTGAAGAAGACACACAAGTAGCGTCTTGGAAAGAAGAACTTGCATCGGCAGAAAGCAGAATACAATCAGTAGAAGCGACATTATCCAAATGAGCCCACAACCAACAAGCGACGTGTACATACACATACAGAATCCCTCTGAGATACGTCGCAATGTGTTGGAATCAACAAAATTTCTAATTCAAGTTTTGAAAAAATACGAACAGTTGAGTGAAACTCGAACTAAGAAAACAGAAGAGATCGATAAGCTGAAAGTAATTCTAGGCGATATCAATACGTTGTTTAGCCAGATCAAAGAAGACCTGCCAAAAGTAGATCCTTCTTTACTTCCAAAAAAGAAAAAAGTCGTGCCAGTGCCTCCAGCTCCTAAGAAAGAAGTTGTTGTTCCTAAAGCAGCTCCGGTCAAGAAGAGCCAACTGGATCACCTGGATGATGAGCTGAGCACCATAGAAGAGAAACTCCGACGCCTTTAAATAGGGCGACTAATTCTTTCCAATCCTGCGCGGGGGTAGCAAAGCCTGGTCAAATGCGCCAGACTCAAGAGAATTGAGTTACGAGGCTACGGCCGATGAACTGAGCAATCTGGTCACTTAGCGTGTTCGAGGGTTCGAATCCCTTCCCCCGCACTTATTTCCTCAATATTTTCTCCATTGCCTTTCCATTGGCTAGTTCATCAATTAGCTTGTCTAGGTAACGAATTTCTTGCATGGTTCGCTCCTTAATCTCCTCAACTCGAACGCCACAAACCACACCTTTGATCAGCTTCCGTGAAGGATTCTTCTTAGGGGCTTTTGCAAAGAACGTCTCGAAATCTGTCTCGTTCTTAATTTGAGCATTTAGTTGCTTTTGACTGTATCCTGTTAACCAGAGAATAATTTGGTCGACTTCAGCTTTCGTACGTCCTTTCTTCTCTGCCTTTTCGACGTACAAAGGATAAACACTTCCAAACCTCATCGTGTAGATTCTGGGTTTTTCCATATGAAGCGTAAAGATGTATGCCTTCTTAAAATTTTTGAACACAATGCTTTTAAGGAGAGTTCTCATAACTGATATAAGGTGATCAAATGAAAACAATGACGTGCGAGCAGCTCGGCGGAGCTTGTGATAAGGAATTTCATGCTGAGACTTTTGACGAAATAGCAGAGCAAAGCAAGCAGCACGGTATGGAAATGTTCCAAACGCAAGACGAAAAACACCTGGGCGCGATGAAAAGTATGATGGAACTGATGCAAGACCCACAGAAACTACAAGAATGGATAGAAAGCAAACGGAAAGAATTTGACGCTTTGCCGGATGAATAGATGACTGTAGAAATCACCACTGTAGGCGGATATGATTTGGTTGGCGGGAACATGACTGCCATCAAAGTAGGAGATGAAGTTGTCATCTTCGATATCGGCCTGAACATGGAGCCGTACATCAAGTTAACGGATGACGAGGATATTGAGAAAGTTGATGAGAAACTGCTGACTAAGGTTGGAGCGATACCTGACATTGGGCCGATTGAAGATTGGGCAGATAAGGTTGTTGGGATCTGTCCGAGTCACGCACATCTTGATCACATCGGAGCAATACCGCATTTAGCGCATCATTTTAACGCACCTGTTTGCGGAACACCTTTTACGATCGAAGTGTTGAACACTATTTTGAAATCTGAAGAAATTAATCTGAATAATGAAGTGCGAATTGTACCGGTAAATGGGAAGACAAAACTTTCTGACAATATCACAGTTGAGTTTATCAGCGCGACGCATTCGACACCAGACAGTTCAATGGTTGCGATTCATACGCCGGAAGGCGTGATTATTTATGCTTGTGACTTCAAAGTTGATCGGTTCCCGACGTTTGGGAAGAAGATGAACTTCAAACGGCTTGAGGAACTGGGAAAGAAAGGGGTGCTTGCACTTATTTGCGAGTCCACGTATGCGTGGTATCAAGCTAAGACGCCGAGTGAATCGGTGGCGAAAGAAATGCTGAAAGATGTTTTACTGGGACATACGCATGGAAATGAAGCCGTACTGGTTACAACGTTTGCGAGTCATATTGCACGATTGAAATCGCTGATCGAACTTGGTAAAAAGATGGATCGGAAAGTGTTGCTGTTGGGAAGGAGCTTCAAGCGATACTTGGAAGCTGCCAAGAATGCAAACTTGATCGATTTATTTGAGGGTGTTGAAGTTGTTACGTACAAGAGTCACATTAAACGGAAGCTCAAACAAGTGAGTAAAGATGGGAAAAACAGGTATTTGTTAATTGTAACGGGCCATCAAGGCGAACCAAAAGCAACCCTGTCTAAAATGGCTAATGGGGACTTTGAGTTTGACCTGGAAGCGAAAGATCATGTGGTGTTTTCGTGCAAGATCATACCGACGCCAACCAACTTAAAGAATCGGAAGCAATTGGAGCACCAACTAGAGCGGCACCGAGTCCATATTTTTAAAGACGTGCATGCATCAGGGCATGCTGCCCGCGAAGACCTGAGGGAGATACTCCAGCTTATTAACCCAAAGCACATCATTCCGGCGCATGGCGGCGAGAGAATGAGGAACGAACTCGGGACGCTGGCCCGGGAAATCGGTTATAAAGACAAGAACATCCATCTTCTGGATAATGGGAAACGGGCGAAATTGGACCCGTAAAAAGATTTATAAATTGCCCATCTTTAGCGATCACTAGGGTTGTTCATGAAACTAACATTAGCTGAGCCAAAATATTTGAAGGAAAGTATTGCTATAATTTCTGAACTTGTTAATGAAACACGCATTAAGGTTAACAAGGACGGCTTGGAGCTTGTTGCTATGGACCCTGCAAATGTAGCGATGGTTAATTTTAGACTGTTGTCAAGTGCTTTTGCAGAATATCAAGTTGACAGCGATGTTGACATTGCAATTAATTTGAACAATTTCAAGCAGATTCTTCGGAGAGCGAAACCGAACGATGTTTTGCAACTAGAAGTTGCAGAAGACCGATTAGTTGTGCAACTAAAGGCAAACTCGGTACGAACATTTAGCTTGCCGATTATTGATATAGAAGAGAAGGAACAGAAAGTTCCTAGTCTAGAGTTTCCGATTAAAGTGGAAATGACGTCTGATAACTTGAATCAAGCTGTCGAGGATGTTGATATTATTGCTGATGCGGTATCATTTATCGCTGACAGTGCAATGTTGTCGTTGAAAGCAGAAGGAGATCTGAACACGGCGAGTATTGATATCAAGGCAGGGGACGATATCACGATTGAAGCGCAGACTGCTGTCAAATCAAAATATTCTGTTGAATACTTGAAGAAAATGATTCAAGGATCTAAGCTGGCTGACAAGGTAACAGTGCAATTCAACAAAGATTATCCTCTGAAGTTGAGCTACACAGAAATCGACAAAGTGTTGCTGGAGTTTATTTTAGCTCCGCGCGTTGAGAACGAGTAAAACTCTTTTCTTTCTTCCTGCATTGTTGTTAACGTATTTGAAATATTTTTGAACGTTGTTCTTTCGTTGAATAATGCTTAATGTATTACCGAGAGGTGGGAGCGGGATATGCTGGCCGTCAACAAAATACGTTATGAGGCCACCTGCTATAGGCCAATCATTTGTGAGGTCTATAATGATGTCCGTGCCTGGCTTTTCAATGTGTTCGTCGTGCATCAGACTAAAATCTTGATGCTTCAATCGGATGAATTCACCAGAGAGCTTTGATGTTTTCTTGCCAGTTATTGAACTAATGGCTTTGTGAACTTCAGGATTGTTGATTGTTTTAAGGATTGCTGCAGGAATTACTGCGCGTTCGTACTTGTGTTCAATGGGATGGTTGTGTGATTTCCAGGTGAGCTTTGCCTGCTGAAGTTTTCTGTATATCTCTGTGGAGAAAAACTTTGGAAGCTGGGCGCTGGGAAGCGCAGGGTTTGCCTGGAACACTTCCTTCCTTATCTTGAGGAGGTTCTCTCTCTTGGCGTAGATGGGATTAATCACGAAACCACCCTGTTATTGCGACGCGCTGCTTTTCTTTCACCATTTCTTCGACAGCATGGAAGGAAACTGGAGAAACTTCAAAGAACGTGAAGCTGTTGAATTGGGGAACGAGCTTCTTGACAACTTTATCAGGAAGATTCTTTTTTGCAGTGTACAAATTTAGAGTACCGCCGTCTCCTTTTTGCAAAGCTGAGAGATAGAGAAGCCATGCGATCTTTCTTCCTTCTATTTCATCGTCGTGACAAAGCAAATAGTCTGTTTTTTGATAGAGCGAAGCGAAACTGTCAATGACAAGAGGTTTGATGTTGAAGCCGGTTATGTTGGACATGAACTCTGCAAATTCATCGGTGCTCCAGAGTTCCAAAAGCTGCTGAATTGATTTTCTTTCAGAAGCAGCAAGGTTATTGGTTTGGTTGAATTGAAAGAGATCTGATTCTTTGGGGAAGAAGTGTTCCTTACCCAATGCTTTCAAGATTTGAATTGCTTTCTTTTCGATGAAAAAGTCTCGGAGCTCTAAGTGCCGGAACGGCTTTGAAGCGAGAAATGATCTCTTGAGCTGCTTCTGCTTGGCTGGTTCAAGATATTTTGGATTAACCCAGGATTTGATCATGCTGATTGATTCATCGTCGAGCTTATAAATATTACCCAGAGACAAATTTATATAGCGGCTCGCTAACCGAAAATGTATGAGCGAATTTACACCAGAAGAACGTAGGCAGCTTGAACCATTTGTGACAAGCCTTGATTCTTCAGTGTTTGGACTCCAGAACTTGCCTGAAGTAATCAAAGGAGCGCTTTTTTCACGATATAGCAGATCTCCAAAGAGTGTTCGACGCTTGCTTCTCGATGAATTTATGGGCGATGGAACAGCAGCCTTTGAAGAATTAACTGGAGCGAAGAAAGGGGACTTATCGCAAGCAGTTACAAAAGCGCAGGCGTTCTATGATAGAATTCTGGATGGATACGGAGATGATTCAGTTGGTGAACTTGGAGGGGCGCATGTAGCGTGTGAGAACGTTAGTAACCTGGCTGCAAAATGGCTTGAAGATCCACGGCTTGGAGGATCGCCGCTTGAGAAATCTTCGAGATATGTGTGGTTTTTGGATAAGAAAGACGGAGACTATCTTTTTTACAAAGAACCGACGCTGATGCGATCGCAATTTGCGCAACGCTATCTTGATATTAATAGAAAGTTGTTTATGACATATGAGAAACTTGCTGAACCGATGATGGAATGGGTTCGGGAACGGTTTCCAGTCGAGACATTTCCATACTTTAATCCAAAAACAAAAGAAACTATTGTGCTTGGAGAAATTGAGGATGAACTAGTGCGAAAACGGGCAACAATCGCACACCGATCTGCTGTAAAAGCACATTCGTGTGATATTTTGCGAGGGTTGTTGCCAACTAGCACTTTAACCAATGTTGGTATCTTTGGAAACGGACGGTTTTTCCAAGGATTGCTGACTCGGTTATATTCCAGCGACTTGGAAGAGATGAACACAATTAGTAAAGAGATGCATGAAGCGTTAAATCACCTGATTCCTTCTTTTGTGAGGAGAGGGGCTGTTAATGAGTATACTGTTCAAACTCGTGAAAGCACGGAACAGGCTGCTAAGCTTGTTGAAGGACCTGTTGAGCAAGCACCGATGGTTGAACTGGTTGATTATGACAAAGATGTTACGTTGTTGTATGCAAAAATGTTGTACGCATCGACAGGGCAACCACTGACGCAGTTGCGAACCAAAGTTAATGGTATGAGTTCAGAAGAACGGAAGAAACTCATGCAATCTTACGTGGGAGAAAGGCGAACACGACGCGATCGACCAGGACGAGCTTTTGAAGATATTTACTACACGTTTGATGTTCTTGCAGATTTTGGAAACTACAGGGATTTGCAGCGGCATCGAATACTGACGCAGGAACGGCAATTGCTATCAACACGAAACGGCTATACGATGCCGGAAGAAATCAAACAAGCAGGATTTGAAAATGAATATGTTGAATGTATGAAAGCAGCGCACGAAACGTACGAAGCGATTGTGCAGGAGTTTCCAAAACAAGCACAATATGTTGTACCGTTTGCGTATAATATTAGATGGTATGTGAAGATGAACTTGCGGGAAGCAATGCATCTTATTGAATTGAGAAGTACGCCACAGGGACACGCTGGCTATCGAAAAATAGTGCAGCTGATGTTTGAGGAGATCAAGAAAGTTCACCCTGGATTGGCAGAACACATGAATTTTGTCGACATGGGGGATTACTCCCTTGGAAGATTAGGTGCAGAGATGCAGAAAGAAGAAAAACGCGCTGCACGCACGCCTTAAAGTTGAGTTTAAATTGCAAGCGTTATTTTTATAAATAAGGATTCAGTCATTGTTCATATGGAGAATGTAGTTATTGTAGGATCTGGAATTTCTGGCTTAACCGCTGCGATTTATGCAGCTCGAGCTAATTTAGAACCTATTGTGTTAACAGGTGTTGCTGAGAACGGCGGTCAATTAATGCTAACGACAGAAGTCGAAAACTTTCCTGGATTTCCTGATGGAGTACAAGGGCCAGACTTGATTATGAAACTGCAAGATCAAGCGAAGAAATTTGGTGCGAAGCTTGTGCAGGAAGATGCTACTGGTTTCGAGCAAGTAGATGGCGGTTACAAAGTGACTGCAGGAGATTCTACCTTTGAAGCGAAGAGTATCATTATTTCTACTGGCGCTAGTGCGCGATGGCTTGGATTGGAGTCTGAGCAAAAGTTTAAGGGAAGAGGAGTGAGTACTTGCGCTACATGTGATGCATATTTCTACAAAGACAAAGAAGTCATTGTTGTCGGCGGCGGAGATAGTATGGCAGAAGAGGGTTTATTCTTGACGAAGTTTGCGAGCAAAGTTATTGTTGTTCATCGTAGAGATGAATTTCGCGCTTCTAAAATCATGCAAGATCGTGTGATGAATCATGAGAAGATTGAAGTTGTTTGGGACACGGAGATTGATGAAATTCTGGGAGAACAAACAGTTAATGCAGTTAAACTGAAGAATGTTAAGACTGGCGAAATTACCGAGAAGAAAATTGACGGTGTATTCTTGGCGATTGGACATATTCCTAACACTAAAATATTCGACGGAAAAATTGATTTAGATGAACAAGGATATGTGAAGACAGATCGAAGAATGCGTACAAACTTGCCAGGCGTGTTTGCGTGCGGAGACGTGCAAGATACGATCTACAAACAAGCGGTCACTGCTGCTGGCAGCGGTTGTCAAGCAGCTATTGAAGCAGAAAAATTTGTTGAGAATATAGAATAACTCTACACTTTAAACGCTGACGGACATAAACCATTCAGAAAACATTCTTCGCAATTGGGTTTGCGAGAATGACAGAGTTTTCTTCCGTGAGTTATGGCAGCGTCGTCGTACGGCATCCACTCCTTCTTTGGAAGGAGTTTCATTAAATCGCGTTCTGCTTTGACAGCATCTTTGTGTTTTGTGAAACCGAGTCTTCTTGATACGCGGCCAATATGAGTGTCGACAACAACACCAGTAACAATACCCCAGTATTGCTGCTGGAGGACGTTCGCTGTTTTGCGGCCCACGCCGGGAATCGTTATTAGGTCATCCATTTCCTTCGGGACTTTGCCGTTGAAATTTTCTGTAATTGCTTTCCCAGCTCCAATCAGGCTTTTGGCTTTGTTCTTGTAGAAGCCGGTGGAAAAAATTAGTTTTTCTAGCTTCTTGGTATCTGCATTAGCGAAATCTTCCGGTGTCTTGTAAACTTTGAAGAGTCCGGGAGTTACCATGTTGACGCGGGCGTCTGTGCATTGTGCAGAAAGGATAATTGCGACCAGGAGCTGCCACGGATTCTTATAGCGGAGCTCGGTTTTGACATTAGGGTAATGCTTCTTTAGTAACGTGAGCATTTTTTTCTGCTTGGTATCCATTCAATTGCGGGAGGGCAAAACATATATAAATCCCTCGGAGACTCAGAACTGTATGACAATTGAACAGACTATGCTGGTGAGTGATGTTATCACGAAATGGCCGCAAACAGTGCAGATCATGGAGAAGTTTGGATTCCAGTGCTTTGGATGCGGAGCAAGTCAGTTTGAAACAATTGAACAAGGAGCGCAAGGGCATGGAATGCCTCCTGAGCAACTTGAAGAGTTGATGAAAGAGCTGAACGAAGCTGCTGCAGGAAAAGAAGCACCGAAGAAGGAAGGTGTAGACTTTACAGAGAATGCGGGCAAGCAAATTTCTACATTGCTTGAAAAGAGCGGCGCAGAAGAAGGAACAGGACTGCGTATCAAAGTTTCCCCGGGCGGCTGTGCTGGGTTGAGTTACGATTTTTCCTTTGATAAGAAAAACGAAGGAGACAAAGAATTTGCAGCGCATGACGTGAAAATTTATGTTGATACCGAGAGCATGGAGTTCTTGAACGGATCAAAAGTTGACTACGTTGAAACATTGCAGAAATCAGGATTTACCGTCGATAACCCTAATGCAACTTCTACATGTGGGTGCGGGTCATCGTTCGGATGAAAGAGTTACTTTTTGGAACGGCTGGCATACCTCTTTCTACAGAGAAAAGGAGTACACTTACAGGTATTGAACGTGTGCGGGAGCTGGGTTTAGATGTTATGGAGCTTGAGTTTGTACGGAGTATCAATATTTCTGCAGAGAAAGCACCGCTTGTTCGGGAAATGGCAAAGAAGAATGATGTTACGTTGACATGCCATGGACAATATTGGGTTAACTTGAATGCGAAAGAACCTGCGAAACAAGAAGCGAGTCGTAAACGAGTGTTGGATGCGGCAAAGATTGCCCATGAATGTGGGGCGTGGAGTATTTGTTACCATGCTGCGTTCTACATGAAAGATCCGTCGAACGTTGCGTTTGAAAATGTGAAGAAAGAATTGAAATTCTTGGTTAAGAAACTGCAAGATTCAGGAAACGATATTTGGCTTCGGCCAGAGACGGCTGGAAAGCATACACAATTTGGAACATTGCAGGAACTGATTAAAATGTCGCAGGAAGTTGAGCAAGTGCTTCCTGTTATTGACTGGGGACATTTGCACGCGATAAGTAACGGGAATTGCAATACAACTGAAGCGTTTCGAAAAGTGTTGGAACAGTTGGAGAAAGGATTGGGAAGAGAAGGGCTGAATAATGTTCATTTTCACATGGAAGGGATTGAATATACAGAGAAAGGAGAGAGACGGCATCTAGAACTGGAAAATTCTGACGCGAATTATACTGATCTTACTCGAATGTGGAAAGAATTCAAGTTGAAAGGTGTTGTAATTTGTGAAAGTCCGAATATTGAGACAGACGCACTTACTCTTCAGAAAGCGTATCGAGCTTAAACACGATCCTTAAGCATGATGCACTATCTTTATAAAGGATTATCAAGTAGCTAAAAGCATGGATTTTCGAAGTAGAATTGATACTATCAAGGCAGTATTGGGAGAGCGAGCGTACTTGGGGCTCTTTTTTGTGTACTTAGTACTGTATGTGTTCATTAATTTCTTGATCAACCAGTTCGATGAAGTGATTCCATTCTTTTTGGATTACAACTTAGTGTTTGTGGTACCTTACTTTGCACTTACTGTTCTGATAGCGGTAACTGTAGCGTTGAACTTGACCATCATCACCTACAAAATTAAGAAAGTACGTGGATTGGGCGATGGTAAGAAAGAAAAGGGCGCCACGTTCTTGGGAGCGATTGGCGGCTTTCTAGGAGGGGCGTGCCCTGGCTGCTTTGTTGGCTTGTTGCCTACGATAGCAGGTGTTTTTGGTGTAACGGTTACACTTAGCTCACTTCCATTCTTAGGATTTGAAATTCAAATTCCAACATTGCTTGTCTTGCTGGTTGGATTGTATATTGTTGCAAATCCATTGACGTGTAAAATTAGTCCGGCTGATAACGGATGAAGTGGATAGCCGCATTGGTTGTTATGCTGATCGCGGTAACTGCTGTTTCTGCACAATATGACCCGCACAAGGAATACACGTATGAAACTTCTCATGAACTTGAACATCTTGTTGAGTGGCAGGAGTATAGTCAAGAAACGTTTGATCGGGCTATCGAAGAAAACAAGCCTGTGTATTTTGTGTTGACAGCGGTATGGTGTTACTGGTGTCATGTGTATGAAAGTGAAGACTTCTTGTACGACCCAAACGTATACCCATACCTTAATGAGAATCTTGTTCCAGTTTTAATTGATGCAGACAAGCGTCGAGATTTAACACGGCAGTACCTCGAAGGAGGGTGGCCGAGCACAACTGTGTTTACACCAGATGGTGAGCGGTTGGCTGGATTTTCAGGACCGCGTGATCCAGCAACATTGTTAGGGATTATGCAACAATCTGTTGCAGCGGTTGATTCCCGGGGAGGAGCTATTTCGATTCCGGAGTTAAACTATCGAGAAGAAACACAGCGCTTGCCAACACAAACAAGCTTGCGTCAATTGACAGGAGCATATCCAGACTTCTTGCTGCGGAGTCACGATGATATTCACGGCGGATTTGGAACAGGGCAGAAATTTCCACAAGGCTATTCTTTGAATTTGTTGTTGGATGCATATGAAGATACGGAAAATGACGCGTTCTTGAATGCTGTTGTGTTGACTTTTGAGAATCAGAACACGAAAGATATGGAGAATGATTACAATCTTTACGATCCTATTGAAGGCGGATTTCATCGGTACGGTGTAGATAGAGATTGGACGCCGCCGCATTATGAAAAGATGCTGTATGACAATGCTCGTTTGATACTGACGTACGCGCATTTGTATGATATTACTGGTGATGCAGAACACAGAGAGATTGCTGAATCATCAGCAGAATTTATTTTAAGGGAGTTTTACGACGAGGAACATGGTGGTTTTGCAGGAAGTCAGGATGCAGGAGAACATTACTTTCCGCAGGGTGAATCAGGTCGGGCTGAACTTGAAGTTCCGTACATAGATCGTACAAAGTATACAGAATGGAATAGTGAGATGATTATCACGTTCTTTGCGCTTGGTGAATATTTTGAAGATGACAAATATACAGAAGCAGCGGTGAAGAGTATAGACTTTTTTGTTGACGAACTGTTGACAGACGAAGGTGTATTGCATTATTACGATCCTCTTCATGATGAAAAGAAACTGGACAGTCAAATTGTAGACAATGCATGGTTCTTGCTAGCGCTGGTAGAGGCTTACGAACGTACAGGAGATGAAAAATACTTGGATGCAGCTGAGGAAGTTGCTGAATTTTCGTTTGAGCGATTGTATGACTGGAATGTAGGTGGTTTCTTTGAACGGAATTCTCGGAATGCGGATGACTACGTCCAAAGAGACATGATTTCGCTAAGTAAGCCTGCACAAGAAAATGGCGTTATGATTTACGCACTTGCACGACTGTACACGCACACTGATGATGTTCGTTACTTGAATGCTGCATTGAAAAGCTATGGATTGTTTGAGCAACGGATTTCTGGGTTAGATCGGTCTATTCACTTTATTCTTGCAGCACAGTACTTTGTTGAGAATGGACTCATGGGGGAACTAGAACTGCGATCTGAAGAAGCAGCAACCGCTGAACTTTCTGCACTAGATGATTTCTTCCTGCCAGAATTGCTGGAAAGATATGAAATGCCGGAAGTACAACCACTGCCTGTGATTGATACGACAGGGAACGACAATACGCTCGCAGAAGTGAGTATTGCTGCCGGGTTATTGATTGCATTTATTTCGGGATTGATTAGTTTCTTGTCGCCGTGTACGCTTCCTGTCTTGAGCGCATACTTTGCGTATGGATTACAATCAGATAGAAAACGCATTGTTGCGAACACCACAGCATTCTTGCTTGGATTGGCGTTGTTGTTTACGTTGCTGGGTATGACCGCTACAACGATTGGTGGCTTTTTGACAGGAAACAGAGGAATACTCATTCAAATTAGCGGAGTTATTATTGTAGGGCTTGGATTATTGCAGTTTGCAGGAAAAGGATTCAGTATGCCGCTTGGCATACGACAATTTAAGAAAAACGTTGTGGGGTCATTTTTGTTTGGAGCGTTTTTTGGCGTTGGATGGAGTGCGTGTATTGCGCCGATTCTAGCATCGATACTTATCATGGCGTCGACGGCAGACACTGTGGTTCGAGGAGGAATCTTGCTGTTTGTGTATGCATTAGGACTTGGATTGCCTTTAATTCTACTTTCTTGGTATATTGCACGAAGAGAAAGTCGTGGATTAATGAGTTTCTTGGAAGGGAAACTGTTTACGTACACGTTGTTTGGTAAGAAGATGCAGATACACACAACTAATGTTGTTGCAGGAATACTTCTTGTGCTGTTGGGTATTGGAATCTTCACCGGGTTAATAACATCGTTGAACAATCTCGTACCACAATGGTTTATCGCCAGTTTGTCGCGAGTAGAAGACGTCGTACTCCAGATCTTTAGTTAGGAATTTCTACTGTAAAGGTACTGCCTTTATTTTCTTTGGACGAAACAGATATTGACCCGTTGTGAAGCTCTGCAATTTGTTTTACAATTGCGAGTCCGAGTCCTGTGCCGCCTTGCTTTCTCGTCATATAGGAACCGACTTGGTAAAACTTGTCGAAAAGATGGTCGATGTCTTTCTGAGGAATGCCAATACCGGTATCAGATACGGAAAACGACCAGGAGTCGATTCCTTTCTTAGCGTGAATTGTTACGGTTCCTTTTTCGGGTGTGAATTTTAGCGCATTCGAGAAAAGATTAATGAATAATTGCTGGAACTTAGGTTTGTCAATAACGACGAGGAAGTTTTCTGGAACTTCGTATTTGATATTGATGTTCTTTTTTTGTGCAAGGGTTTCGTAGAGCTTCAGGTCCAGTGCGGAATTGAGATCTGTTTCTTTTGCGTTGAGCTTGTTCTTCTTGGCTTCGAGCTTTGAAAGAGTAAGAATATCCTCGATAAGCATAGTAAGGCGATCGCTTTCTTTCTTGATGGTTTCAAGTGACTCCTTTTGCTTCTCGTTTACTTTACCGAGCGAACCCTCAAGGAAAAGTCCGAGGTAGAGTTTGATTGATGTGAGTGGTGTGCGGAGTTCGTGAGAGACTACTGACACAAATTCGTCTTTCATCTTGCTGACTTCCTTTTCAGCTTCATACTTTTGACGGGCTTCTTCTAAACGATCGCGGAGTGAAACCTTATCTGCTAGCCGGAGGTAGACCATACGGCCGACTAAAAGGAGAGAGAGGATTGGGAAGGGCTGCGCTGCCACAATGAAGCGGGCGTTTGCACCTCCAAAGAAGAGATGGTTGATGAGTTCTATGGTTGGCGCGATGAGATAAATACTGAATGCAAGAATTGTGCCGCGCTTATATGCGAAGCCAACGTGCATCTTGTCCATGGGGACAGGCAGTAGGGTCCAGAATAGGAGCGGGATTAGAAGGATGAGGATGTTGTCGAGTACAAAGACGCCGCTGCCTGAAAATGAATAGAATGGGACTGCTTGATAGCGCAGGCTGGCGATCCAGAGAAGCTCTACAGCAAAAATGCTGATGGAAATAAGGGCTATACCGTAGCCGACGAACTTGTTGATGTTGATAGAGCGGGCTTTCAGGATAGGGTAGATGAATGCTGTAGCTAAAAAGAGGAGAGCGAACGTCTCCATTGTACGGATGAGAATCTGAATGAATGGTACGGTGCGGTCAACGGCGATGTTGCCGAAAAGAGTGAGGAGAAGATCTGCGCCTGCGATGAATGACTGG